>JABJJO010000219.1 GCA_018660825.1 Planctomycetaceae bacterium
ATTTGGAACGAGTGCCATCGTGATTGAGTTGATGGATGGTGGATATGATAACAATCTCGCGACGTTGATCGACAATCAATACTTCATCGAAGAATTCTCCTTTACCATTGATGAGATCAACGACACACCAATTGTCGATAGCACCCAATACGCGTTAGCAGAAAACGAGACATTATCTCCCGACCTCGCCAACGACTTGTATCATCTTGTGACGGACCCAGACGTGGACCTGTTCAATTTTGACATTGTCGCAGCTCCTCAATTTGGGCAGCTTGATTTACAACTTGACGGATCATTTCAGTACATTCCAAATGAAAATTTCAATCGCGCGGACTCCTTTAGTTACATTGTTAACGATGGCACCGTCGACAGTAATATCGGCCAAGTCGACATTCAAATGCAGACTCAGTACGAGTGGTTCAACGGTGCGTTGCCAGGTGACACCAACGACGATGGGCAACTGGTTCCCGCCGATGCATTGATGCTGATTAACGAACTGAATAGTGTTGGTGGTGGAACATTGGCTGAAAATCGCGAAGGCGGCATGCGAGCACCGTTCTGGGACAACAGTCGTGACAATCAGTTTTCCTCGATCGATGTTTTGGTTGCGATCAATGAGTTGAATCGATTGTTTGCCGAGGGAGAACAACTGTCTGTCGGGGAAGGCGAAGCGTGGGTCAATCGCGTCGAGGACTATTTCACTGCTAAACACATCGCTACAAACGAGTCGAGGAGCAGTATCAGTAACTCTAGTTCCGCAACGCCGGGCATCGGGATAGCCAACGTAGAAATTGCGTTTGCAGATCACGACCTAATCACGCACGCGAAACTCTCGCCACTGGCAACGCTTCAGCGAGAAGAAGTCACGCAACAGGCCGAGGAGAATGAATCCACAGACATCCACGAATTGAGTGCATCCGCTGAAGCACTTAGTGAATGCCCATTAGAGATCGTAGACGCGTAATGAACCGTCGGCGCAAGCGATCGTGAAACGGCGACCGTCCGGAGTGAAATCTAATCCTCGAACAGCCTTATCCACTTTCACGACGTGAAATGGCTTTTGCTCGATCGGCTTGGTTTTTTCAGGATTAACAACTTCGGTCGATTCGTTTTTACCCGCATCCGAAGCTACGTCCGAATCAGTGCCAACTTCACCCTCAGGTTCTACTACAGCCGGTTCATCCAACCGCCAAAATTCCACCGTGCCATTATTGCTTTGCCCAGCAAAACATCCGACAACAAAGCCATCTGCGTGGAAATGCACTCCCCATTCAATACCTGGTTTGTTATCCTTGGTCCGCAAATGATGTGTTATTCCCTTTGTTCCCCAGTCAATGATGCAAATGATTGGATCCTGTTGGCCAGCAAACGCATTGACGACATTGGTCGTACCGGCACAACCCAGTAGAGTGCCATCATGGTTAAATGCCATCGCCCGCGCACCACCCATGTCGGCTTGAAATTTCAAATCAAAACCGGTCATCACCGACGCATCAATTTTACTGCGTTGTTTGCCATCCTTAAGTCCCCAAACGATAATCTCCCCCATGATGTCTTCCGACACCATTTCCTCTCCGTTGGGATGAATCATCACAGCCCACGGGTGTCGCCCGTGGCCCGCGCAATACCGACGCAACTTCATCTTTTTCGCAGACCACACTTTGACCAACTTGTCATTTCCACAAGTCACAATCGTCTTGCCATCCGGTGCAACGTGTACCCATCGCGAAAACCCCTGGTGCGCTTCGATCATCTTCGCCGCGGTTACTTGTAATTGCATCACAGCCGGTTGCGCTTCTTCTTTTTCTGTTTTCGCAACAGCCGCTGCAATTTCTACTTGGACAACATCCACAGGCTCGACATCCCAAAATCCGATCCGCCCATCCCGCCCCGAACTCAATAACGTCTTGCCATCTGCGGAGAAATCCAAACGACGAACCCAACTATCGTGTCCCAAATAAGCCACCTTGTCGCCAGTCGCCAAATCAAAACGGTAAATACCATAATCTTCGGCTCCCACGAAGACATATTTCCCCGCAGGGTCAACGCGGCACGTCGTTAGCGGCCGTCCATGCGTGAACTTCTGAATTTCCTTTGCCTTCGTTGGATCGATCTTCGCCATCTCCGTATCGCTATCAACCGGGTTTGAATCGTCACGACAACTCATGACAGCAACTCCTTAATCGGTTCAGTTACCGGGTCGCCGATGGGAATCGCGCGACCGTCAATATCATGATTTTGTTGCGAATCAATACCCACCGCTTGCAAATACGTGTGAAATAGATGACCGCCATCCACTTCTCTTTCTTTCACTGCTGTCCCATCCGCATTAGTGGAACCAACCACTCCGCCTGATTGGATTCCACAACCACCCATTGCCACGGATAGCGAAGCGCCCCAATGGTCACGGCCAAACTTATGGTTGATTTTGGGAGTGCGGCCAAATTCAGAGTAGACAATGACTAGAACATTATCCAACATTCCACGTTCTTCTATATCGCCTAGCAACGTCGCAAAGGTTTTGTCAAATTCGTCGAGTTGTTCTACATGGAAATTAAAATTCTCGGCGTGGGTGTCGTAACCATGGTGGGTCACTTTCACACATGTCACACCCTCTTCGAGCAATGTTCTTGCCAACAAACAACGGCGACCAAACCAATGCCGACCGTAGCGGTCTAACTCCTTCTCGTCTTGGTCACCAAAAAGATGCGTTCGCTTAATCAACTGACGCGCTTGGTCAAACGATGTATCGTAGGAATCGATCAACGAGCGACTGCGCCCCGTTTTGAACTGTTGATTCAATTGCAAACGCAAATTTTCACTGCGCAGTGCTAGATCCTCAGATACCCCTTCCGGCAAACCTAGATGCTTCGGTGGATTCACGCCTTCCAGACGCATCTGCGCATGTTGTGCTTCGAGGAACCCCGCCGTTTCACCAGACAAGCCCCGTGTTGTAATGTGAACAAAGCCCGGCAGCGGGTTATCAGGTTGGCTTAAATATTTAGAGGCGACTGAACCAACATAAGGGTAGGTACCGGCCGGTCGCCCTTTTTCCATAAACAGCATCCCCTGATTATGGTCGTTGGTACGCAAGTTGATACTACGCACAATCGACAACAAATGCATCTTCTTAGCGGTGTGTGGCATAAGTTCACAGATTTGTGTACCTGGTACCGAGGTGGGAATTGCTCGGAATGGTCCGCCGTAGGTTGTCCCCGGTTTGGGATCCCATGATTCAAACTGGCTAACTCCTCCTTGCAAATAGACCTGTAAAATTTGCTTTTGTCGCCCCTTCATTTTTGCTGCCATCGCTGGCGAAAGCAGGTTGCCAAATCCGGCCAACGCCCCAGCCATTAACCCACCACCCATAAATCCCCGGCGCGATAAATCGTGATCAATAGCATTACAACCTTTGTTGCGTTCTACGGTCATCGGCATCAATACTCCATCTTCCAAAAAGGAACTAGCTCGACACTCACCTTACAAATCGGTATTCGGCACTGCACAACAGCGTTCGCATTAACTCCTGAACAGCTATCTGTTTCGCATCACCGGCAATCGCCATAAATTCCTGTGCTTGTTTGCGCTCAGCAGGCATAGGTTTACGTGAATACATGTGTAAATACAACTGTTCAACCATTGCGGCATCATCGTCAAAGGCAAGAAGTTCGTCGATTAAATACCCTCCACCACGCGTCAATCGTTGTGTGATTTCAGGACCGTTGATTAGATACAAGGCATGGTTTGCCGAAGCTGTAAATTTCAATGCGGTATTCTGAGAAGCAAACACAGCGACGATCTCGTCGAATGGTCCCTTTAATGCGGCTGTGACTTTAGCTTCAACCAACACTCGCCCGCCAACAGTCGCTGCATCGAATTCTTTGTTTTTGCTCAACAGTGCTGCCTCTGCTGCTTTCGTCTGTTTTTGCACTTCACCTAGCGACTGCAATAACGTCCAAGCAAATTGCTCTGGGCTCAGTGGTTTGATCGCTGCGGTGAAATATTTATTCGCCACGGGAAGCGTGTCGCCGTTGAAATAACTTGATCGTTGATAGGCCCGCGACATCGCGATTTCTTTGAACAGAAACTTCAGGTCATATTTATGGTCTCGCAGTCCATCTGCCAATGCTTGCAGCAAAGAGGGGTGCGAAGCGGGATTGGTTTCGTGAAACAAATCAAGTGGTTCAACGAATCCTTGCCCCATCATTTGAGCCCAAATCCTATTTGTAATATTCAAACGAAAGGCGGTATTTTCATCGCTAATCATACTCGGGCCAAGTTGCAGGCGACGATTGTATTTTGGCACTCCCCGATTCGTCTTATCCGGCTTCGTCGCGTAGGGTTCTTTGTCCGCTGGTGGATCTGACAACTCCGTTAACGCCAACATCCTTGGTTGCGTCTTGCCCTCTTCGCCTGTAAAGACTGATGTAAATGTCACGTCGCCTTCAATCTTATCACCAATCGACACAACTTTACTCTTAGGGTCAGTGAACAAATAACTCCGTTTCAAGAATGCGGCTAATCCGTAGTAATGTTGTTGAAAGTAATCATCAATCTGCGGGTGGTTGTGACATTGAGCACATTGCAAATCACGACCGAGGAAGACTTGGCCTATCACACGGACTGTTTCTTCACGTTTAAGCTCACGATCAAGTAGAAATCGACTGGCGGCGCGGTTTGACTTATCGGCGCCATCAGCCGTTAAGATTTCCAGCACCAACTGGTCGTATGGTTTGTTGTCACCAAAAGACTGTCGCAGGAACTCCGAAAATTCGCTGGGGGCAATGTACTTCTTCGGCAACCGTTGCATTAGTAGGACATCAAATTTGTACTGCATATGGCGCCCGTATTGCGGACTTGATAGTAAGCGGTCAATCAACTGTTCGCGCTTATCTGTACTATTGTCATCAATAAATGCTTGCAACGCTGTCACCGTCAACGGACGACCCGATAAATCCATACTGATCCGCCGAGCAAACGTATAATCATCGCTAGTCGCCGCTGGGTTTCCAGCTTTCGAATCTTGCGACGCTAAAATTTCTGCGTCAATGATGTTGCGTAACTGTCCTGTAGATTCCTGACCAAATACTGCGGTTGGAATCGATGGAAGAAGACAGTAAATTACGACTGCCAATATAGGTAGGAACTTGTGCGGTGGCATGTTTTTATTATAGCTTCTTCTGGCTCGCTGCGCAACAGCAACTGATTTTCCGCAAAAAAGAATCCAGACGGATCAACGATCTTTTGTTAAACAAGAATTCAATTTTTGTCGCGGTATCAAAATGCAAGAACTATACAAACTACTTTTTTACGACAATGCGTCACCGGCAACACGCTCTGGCACGTAAAATTCGACTAGGCAACAACCTTTATCTTAAAATAGATGGCAACCAAATCTTTTGGGTTAATTAAACATTAAGGGCCGATATTTTAGTACAACCATAACATGCTATTTATATTTAGATTAATCACGGATTAAGTTAACGCACCATGCATATTACGCATTGTCAAATCTACCTCG
>JABJJO010000036.1 GCA_018660825.1 Planctomycetaceae bacterium
CAGCGACTTCCTCCTCAGCGACTTCCTCCTCAGCGACTTCCTCCTCAGCGACTTCCTCCTCAGCGACTTCCTCCTCAGCGACTTCCTCCTCAGCGACTTCCTCCTCAGCGACTTCCTCCATTGCGACTTCCTCCATTGCGACTTCCTCCATTGCGACTTCCTCCTCAACGACTTCCTCCTCAACGACTTCCTCCTCAACGACTTCCTCCTCAACGACTTCCTCCTCAACGACTTCCTCCTCAACGACTTCCTCCTCAGCGACTTCCTCCATTGCGACACCTAATTCATCGCTCTGATTCCCGACCGTCTCAAGGGATGACCCTTGAACCACGACACGTTCTCTCACGGATTCCGTCGAGAGACTTGAAAAGCGTTCGATGCCGGGCGCGACGACATCATCTCGCAGTGTAAGTTCGCGGACGTCCGCGTTCGCAGACTCAAATTTGGCTGTCAAGTGTTTGTGGCAAGTAAAGAAGAATACCTGCGTTCCTTGTGCGGCAAAATCTCTCAGCATGGCAACACCATGTTTTGCGCGATTCGCGTCACAATTAACCAGAACGTCGTCGAGTATTAACGGGAGGCGTACACCCCGACTAGTGTAGCTATTTACTAACGCCAAACGCAGACAAATAAACACCGATTCTCGCGTGCCGCGACTCAGCATGTCTATGCCCCAAGTCTGGCCACTGGCGTCGTCGACGTATAACGCATCTTCGTCAAGTGGAGTCCAAATCCGCGTATATTTCCCATTGGAAATTTTTGCAAGCCATTGCCCAGCATCAATCAGCGTTTCCGGTTGTCGTTCCGACTCGTAAACATCTCGAACTTGCTGCAACACGTGCTCAGTGACAGCCCATACTCTCCACCGACGCTGCGCATCTTCCAGTTGTTTTCGGACAACATTCCGTTCCAACTTTGCAGAATCAAGCGAGGTATCATTCAATAGTTGTTGCAATTCTAGCTTTTTTCGCCCTTGTTCTTCATGCAGGTTCGCTAACAATTCTGAAGAATTGGTACGTTGCTGCTCGAATCGTTCGATTTCCTCCGATAATTCAGAACGACTATGCTTGTCCATAATTGAATACAACTCGTGTTCATCAAATTCTTTGCCTTTTAACTGCCGTTGAATCGCGTTACTGGCTTCCTCACACCGGTTTTTCAATGCAAGCACTCCGCAATGATCTTGAGACAATTGTTCAAGTTCCGCGAGATCCGACACTCCCGCTCGTACAAATACGCGATTAATCGAGGTTTCCAATTTTTGCCGCTTGGCAACGAGTTTATTACGTTGCTTCTTCAATTTCCGCATCGACTTCTTCAATTCCTTCCGTTGTTGTTTGGCTCCGCGATGCCCATTCAGTAATTGACTCAATTGTCGGATCTGTAAGGCGGCCTCCGTTGATTCCGGTTGTATATCAAGATCGATTAAAAGTTGTTCTATACGATTAACCAAATTCGACAAGTCTGCCTCGCGTCGAACCAACTCAGCTTTACGATCGTCAAGTCTTCGTTTCCGTTGCGCAACAACTTCCGAGTTATCGGCGATCAAATGGACATCACTGGGTCGCATTTCTGTGGGCAGACCTTGCTCAACAAGAACACGAGCCCAGGATTTCTGTGCCTCATCCGCATTACGCTGAAAGTCAGCCAACCGTGTTCGCGATAACTGCCGGCGCGCGTTAGCAGTTTTGAGATTTGCCAAAACTGGTACCATTGATTCCAATTTTACATGTTGCTCTTGCAATTCACGAAGTTGTTGATCCCATGCCGCACCACTAAGATCGTGTTTCGATTGGATAGCATCTATATCGTCGCGACATTTAACATTTTGTTGTTTCAAGAGCGTTCGTTGGGATAAATTCGCTGTTGCTCGTTGTTTTCGGCGCAGCGAGTCCCAGAGGCGGTAGCTAATGCCTGCCGTGCAACAAACGACTCCAATCGCACCGATCAATGTCGCTGCGAAGGAGCCTAGCGCAAATGCCTCGGGAAACGCGAAGCCAACGGCAGTTGCCGCGAAACCGGTTATTGTCAAACCAGCCGAACAAACCAACACTCCTCCAGCGGGTAACCCACCTATGTTATTTGCGATACAACTTTCCGTCGCCTCTAATTCGCGTTGCAGTCGGGCCTGCCGGTCATCCAGTGCAAGACGTGTTCGAAGAACGCCAATATCGGAACCCAATTCTGCCAATAACGTTTCGAACTCAGTCTCGTCGAAACCGGTTCCGGTGGAGGCAGTACTCTTGCCAACTTCGGAAACTAGTTGAGGGGCATTAGCAACTACCAAGTCCATCCACGCTTGTTCGACCTCCGCAAACTCCTCTTCAATTTGACCGACTAATACCGTTTGTTCTGCGTGGCGTTCTTCGGCAAACGCCAATTCATTTTCAGCCTGACTGACCGCCCTCAAAACGTGTTGGTCTACCTCTGGCAGCGATCCGCTAATTCGATCCAACAAATCATTTGACAACTCAAATCTATTCTGATTATTAAGTTCAGCGACGTGCTCCTTTAAGGAGGCAACTTGATCCTGCAACGACGCCAGCCAGGAGGAATGCTCACAAACCGTGTGAATGCGCATCACGTTCGATGCAACATCGGTATTGATGGAAACCGAGTCTATCTGGGACTTAAGCAATGCTGATGTTTCAGATAGCTCATGCGTTTCGTCGTTCAGCGAAACACGCTCAGTTTCCCAATCGCGCAACCGTTGAACTGAATCGGCAGATACCATTTCTGCGAGGCCTTCATTTAAATCAGGCAACGATTGCAATTGTTCCTGAATGTCTTTTTTTTCGATCCACATGTCACGCGTCATCGTTGCAATCGCAAATAGATCAATACGGCATTGAATGGACCTGGATTCACCCGCAACTCGTTCAATATCTTGCAGCCCCGCTCGCAGTTCGTTGCGCAATTTCGACCAAACGTCTAACTGGTGACAATCGTAGTGAATCAATTGATCAAGTTGTTCAACGCGTCTTTGTAATCGACTGACTTCGGATTGTTCATAATTACTAGCAAAAATCGAACTACGGGTTTGAGTGACGCCGCGCAAAACTTCTCCCAGCGAGACACGATCTAAGCCGGTTGTCATTTCATAAATGAACTCCGCGGCCTCCGTCGCGTTCAGAGAGTTGAGGTGTTGCAGTTCGTCTAGCCCCACAGTGAACACATTTCGGAAGATGTCATGGTCTACACCTTTTAACAGATCACGATTCATCGTTGCGACAGAATGCAATTGCCCGCCGATAAGAATATCCAACTTTTCCCTGGGTTTAACGCCGTCGGTAGATAATTCTCGAGTCACGACCCAAGATTGCCCATCACCGTTTTCAATTGAGATCGAACCACCAAAAACATCTTCGGTATGCCCCCGGACGTATTTCTCCCGTCCATCGTTCGCCAAACCATAGAACACTCCGCGAATGAATTCCATACACGTAGTCTTACCGGTCTCATTCGGACCATATACGACGACCAAGTCACCGTTGAGATCGTCTATTTCAGTGTTTCGACAAACGCCATATTTCGCCACGTTCAGACATCGAATCAACATTTTAGGCAGCCTCCGATTCTATAAGGTTAGAGCCGCCCAGCAACAACTCGCCTAGTCGTGCAGCATCGTCGAGTGTACGCAATCCCTCTAAATCTTCTTCTACGGCCATCCAAGGACATTGCGTATCATCAGAATCCGCGGTGCCGTTCAATTGCATTGTGGACCAACCGTTTTCTCTAAGCGTCTCAAGCGCGAACAGATAGTCGCTCAACAGATCCTCACCGTCCGTCACCACGTCCTTTCCTTGTCCGCCATGAACGTTGACACCGATGGAATACACGGACGAGTTGGAAGTCATTGCCTGTTGGGCTAACAATTGTTGCCACTGCATAAATTCCGTGCTGGTGTCAAGAAACGCATTCGTTGATTGTTTGCAATCTACATCCCAGTGCACGAGGGTTATACAATCTGATTCCCAACTGTTGGCTTCGACATAATTGAAAATATTCAATTCTAAATCACTGAGGTTGTTAATCGAATCGGTTTGAATATTTATGCTCTCGTAGCGAATGGCTGCGCAATCTAGTTTGGTAAGTTCTATTTTGTCATGGACGTGAATTAACTGGGCCCCTCGTGGTCCGCTATCGGAAAGGCAACGACCTTGCGAAACACCTGAGTAAAACATGCGTGCATTTCCTTCCATCAAATGCTCTGCATAATTGCGACCACCAAGCACCCAAAGGTCCGACGCATCGAGCCTTTTAAAGGAATCGACGGTTCCGCCACCGATCACTAACTGGCGCTCCCCACGTGACAAACCATCGAACCACTCAGGATGAATATTCCCCGCCGCGTCGCCGCCACACCCTAATACCTCAACATCAATTCCACCTAACGTCATAACCCGTCGGCCAACACTGCCGCGGTCAAATCGAATCGTAGACTCTGGCCAAGTCATCGAGGTTGGCCAGTTCTCTAGGGGGTCAATAGAGCCAGTTGCCCAAACCACGGGTATGCCATGTTCGTGCATCCGCGTGAATTGTTCCTCCAGAAACGAGAGCGAGCGTGCACTTGAATTGGTCGGACATAAAAGATTGCCTGTCAGCGCAAGCAAGTCGACCTGGTGCTGCAACGCGAAGTCAAATACGCGCTGCGCAGCAACCTCGGGTGCCCCTAGCACTTCCGCTTCAATAGACTCCGGAATCCAACGCAGTCCACCTAGTGGAACATCCAATTGAAAGTCTGAAGCATGTAATATGGTGAATCCTTCACCGCCCATCGTTACCTCCGTTGTAACCAGTGGCATTTCCGCCCACACAAAATATACAAATCCGAACAGATTGTAACCAAAAGCGGCAAATCGTAAAATGTTAATTTTACGATTTAACACCTCAAATGGTTTGTGATACTGCCTAGAACAGAAATCCTCACGCGTAATTTAAGCGTGGAACAAAGATGCGACGCTAGGTAACGAATTCGTAGTGTTGCTAGGTCTTTGATATCCCCATTCACCGGCGGAACCCGATGGCGCGATGGTACCGTTGAATATTCCCCAATAATCGCGGCGGCGCCTTCCCGAGAGATTGAACATAGTATGTCAACTTCGCGAGTTCGACGTCATCCAGAACACGGCTGCTAGGCATCAACGTTCCGGGCATGCCTAATTGAATGACTCGAGCAACTGCTTGGAATTGACTCCCGGCCTTATATGGGTCATGAACCAAATCTCGTGCGAACGTTGGAAACCCCTGATCGTCAACTAAATCTACGCCAAAACTACCTTCACCGTCAGTGCCGTGGCATTTATGGCAGTTTTGTTTCAAATATATTTTACGCCCATCTTCTAAGACGCCCGTGTTGACTGTCAATCCCGCAGGAGCCACCCACCTTCCCGTGGGTACGGTTTGCTGAGTTGTATAATCCTCCACTACCTGTTGGCCAGCAAGATTCAACTTGCCATCACCATCAACAAGCAACCCATCCTCCAGCAGCGCCAAGGTTACACGTTGACGGGCTCCTTGAATTTGCATTTGTCGGATCTCGATCACCAAGCGGTCAATCAACCCATCACTAAGTTGCTTCCAACTCTGCATCGAAGTGTTGGGCACCCCAGTGAGTAAAACCTGTTTGATGTCATCCGCCGTCGCGATCATGTTAGAAGACGTCGCCAAACGCAATTGCCCATTAATAAAATCCCTCGGTTTAGGGTATAAATAGCGTGCGGCATCACCTCGTCCCGCACCATCTGCGCCATGGCATTGTCCGCAGTATTGTCGGAACTCTTTGCTGGTCGCGAACTCTGCGGTCAGCCCTATCCGAGCGTTAAACAACACACCGGTAAACAACAGCAAAACCCACGACACGTTAAGAATACGAAGTCTATTCGATTTATAAAAATATCCCATGGATTAAATCGTAACAATTTTACTCTGCCCGCTCTACCCGAATCAATGACTCAAGTGCCTCAGGACCTCTGCACCCATGCAGCCAATTGCCGCGAAATCGATACGCTGGCACGCCGGTTACATTCATTTGCCGGCAATGTCCCCAATCTGCATCAACCGCACTAGCACCCTTGGGATCGCAAAGTATTTCCTCCACATCAAATTCCAACAAACCACTTCGTTCACAAATTCCTCCGAGCACTTCTAGTTCTGCAATATTTTCCCCCTCTCCGAAATACGCCAAGAAGACTGCCGCCCTGAAGTTGCTAGCTTTGGAACGCACCGCTTCGTCATCGGACATCTCGATGTGTTTTGCGAGTTCCTGCGCGCGCCGACTATTATACGTATGCGTGCGTGTCCCATAGGGTAAACCTTCATTACGCATCATCAGGCGGAGTTGCTCTTGGTTTCTTTCAACGTCGATACCACGACCCGCGAACAACTGCTGCAACGTCATCCCTCCGGCGGTCGTCTCGGGGTGTAAAGGAAAATAGACGTATTGCACCCTCGTATTTTTATCGTGCATCGCCTGCTGTAGATGCTTCTCACCGAGGTAACACCAGGGACATACGAAATCCGTAAACACTTCGATTACGTTGTCTTTTTCAGAATCTCTTTCTGGTTCAGTCACGTGGTTTATTTATACCTTTGCGATAATTTCGACGTTCCGTGAGTAACAGTAGGTTACCCAATTTGTCGATCGGAGGTGGCTTTGTTAGATAACTCACGCCCAATCCCACCGTTAACGCCGTCACCGTGGTGAAGAGTCCGTCCCACCAAGTGTTATTCTTGATCTCCGCAAAAGTTCCCATCCACAGTAGCGCGTCGGTTGATGCAAACTTAGTGTACAGCCGCACGAAACAAAAAACACCCACGCCCGCGCTCATACCGACTGTTACCCCTACCACATTTGCACGAGAACAGAACATACCTAGAAGCAGCACCGATAGCAACAACCCAAAGGATGCGCCCGCAATGGCTAACAAAATATCAAACACCGGAGAATCCACATGGACTAAAATAACTGCCGCTGCAGTCACGATGATGCCGAAAACAAGCGTGCATATCCTATTGACTGCGACGCCCACCTCTTTACCGTGCCGCCAATCCGTTACGAACGACGCAGTCATGCTATTGATGCCACTATCTAAACTGCTCATCGCCGCTGCGAACAATCCGGCCAAAAGAAGACCGGTCATTCCAAACCCAGTGGCATAGTGAACTACAAAGTGCGGCAAAAGCTGATCCTTTGCTTTTCCTTTAGCCAACGAATCAAACACCACCCGCGTCTCAACAGATTGCTGATAAAACACATATAGCGCTGTACCGACAAGAAAAAACAACGTGCAAGCGAATAACGTAAACAAGCCTTTTACATATAAACTGCGCCTCGCATCGGAAATAGTATCGACTGTCACGTATCTTTGGAATCCCCCATAGGTGGCGATTTGCGCCCCCAAGTAAATCACAAATCCGTAAGCACACGCCGAATAAAAATTTCGCTCACCCCATCCGCCGCTCAACGAGAACATTTCAAATTTGTCGGACTCCATGCCCTCAGCAAGCATCCCATGCCAACCCCCATCAATTTGAGAGACGATATAGAACAGCAACACAAACAAGCCCCCTCCTAGCGCGAAAGCCTGAATCGTATCCGTCCAGATCACGGCCTTTACCCCCCCCACGGCAGTGTACAAAGTCGCCAAGGCGCCGACCAAAATGATCATTAGAATAACATCGGTACTCGAGTCCGTCTCAAGGACTACTTCCAAAATGCGGGAAACGGCCAGTAACATGGTTGCCATCCATCCGGCGGAATAAAACATGAATACACCGCTGGCAAATAACCGTACCTTGCGGTTGAACCGACGCTCCAAATATTCATATAAGCTCACCGACCCCATGCGTTTATAGAAGGGGATAAACCAATAACAAACAATCGGAATTATCACAAATGGTATAAATAGAATGGCCAGTAATTGGTGATAATTTTCAAAAGCCCCTTCGGCTGGTAACCCCACGAAAGAATTTGAACTCATTGTCGTGGCAAACAACGACAACCCCACGGGCATCCAATGCATATTGCGACCGCCTAGGAAGAAATCGTCATTGGAGGACTGATCGTGCGAAAACCACAATCCCAACGAGACGACGAGCAGTAAGTAACCTAGGCACACGATCCAATCTAACGTCCCGATATCAGCAATCGAGCCCAGTAATTGTAAAACATTCATTTGTGATACCCCTGAAATATAAACCATCTCGTTCGGCCCCCGCGTGACCACAAACGATCCCGCCACGCATATATTCTATAGTTTTGGACATAGGGCCTGTTAGAGAATCGTACCCTCATTTTGTACCCGTTGATTTCAATATCGTCTTTGACATGCGGGATTTAGATTGTTACCCAACCACACACCGAGTGGTTGTGCAACACTACGAACTGTTTTTACGGTATTTCACGTAGGCCGCCCCAACCTGATCGAGCGATTACTCTCGGATTCACGTTGGGAAGTGAAGTCCGCCACAGGGGAGACACAAACACGCTCGCCGTAACCAGATATTTTGACGAATACTTACGCCAGGTTGGGTCAGATCAGGATAACGATACGTTATAAATGAGGTTGCCAATCTGTTCGTGACCCTTAGCGGCCCCTAATTATATTATCGCCAGGAAAAACATGCTCCGAGTACAACGCTCATTCGCTAGAATGCTCCCCCAGTTCCTAATCGCCGTTGCACTATCTTTTGCAGTTGTGGGCGAAACGACCGCCGTCGACGTTTCGATCAAAAACGTGCGTTGTGCCTTCAATAACGAGCAGCATAACGCATTCACCGACCTTACATGGTTTAAAGGGCATGTTTACCTAACCTTCCGTAGTTGCCCGGACGGACATATGGTTTTTCCAACTAGTCGTATCATCGTCTTGCAAAGCTCGTCCGGAAAAGACTGGGTTCAGGTGCAAGCGTTCTCGGTTGCGAATAGAGACACCCGTGATCCCCACTTCGCGCACCTCAACGGTGAATTGTTTATCTACACCGGCACGTGGTACTGTGGTCCCAATAAACCTAGTATCCGTAATATCAATCAGATGGTTGGTTATGGCGTCAGCACTAAGGACGGAAAAAAGTGGTCCTCTCCGTTTATGCTCGAAGGAACCTATGGCCATTATATCTGGCGGACGGCCACCTACAACGACCGCATCTACATGTGCGGCCGCCGCACTCGCGATTTTGCCGAAGTCGCATCACTCCAGGAACGATCGAAAATGTTACAGTCGCAGATACTGGCCACAGAGGATGGCAAGCGATTCCTGCCCGTCGGTACATTCCAAGAAAAAGATGGAGACGAAACGGCTTTCATGTTCGACGACCTCGGTAACATCACCGCCGTCGCTCGCCGCGGGAGGGGAACCGCTGAGTTAATTAAACTCACCGCAAATTTTCGAGTTACAAGCCGTAGCGAGTTAGATCGTTATATCGGAGGCCCATTTATTGGGCGCTTCGACGGCCATACGCTCGTCGCAGGGCGAAATATAGTCAAAGGTGTATCTAAGATGGTTGTTTGCACTCTCGCCGCAGGGAAACTTCAGGACCTTTGCGAACTGCCGTCAGCTGGCGACTGTTCATACCCCAGTATAATCCAACTATGCCCGGGTTGTGTCCTGGTCTCGTATTACTCCAGTCACGAGAAAGACGACGAGGGAAATCCAATGACTAACATTTATCTTGCCGAATTGGAGTTCTAAAAATTCACGTGCCTCCATACAATTATTCCCGCACTACGACATAGCTTTGAATACGATCGAGCCGAAATGTTTTTTCAAATTCGTCGTGGTGACAAATAGCTTTAACGTATAAGGCGTCGTTCTGTCGGAAGATTTGTTTTGGCGAAATTAGTCTCGGCGGACCGGGACATTCACCGTAACGAATTTCCAACGTGCATTCGCTGTCAATGGCAATCTGTAATTTGTCAAACTCGTGCGGCAGGTCGAGGTCAGCGGAGGAATAGTCCGTAAACCGATAGACGTTCGAACCTGCCATCAGGTTGTCGAGATATTTGTATTGCGGCAGCAAATCCAAAGCCAAAGTCAAACAGCGCATTAGTAACATCGAATCAGCCAAACCGCGATGTTCTTCAATATTGATCAGTCCAAGATTCCTTCCGATCGTTTCCAGCTTGTAATTCCGGAACCGAGGAAATGCAAGGCGAAACAACTTCAACGAACAAATGATCTGGTTGTTAGGTGGTTCCCGATTGGAGGCCGTGTAGGCTGCCGCGAGAAAACTGCAGTCAAAAGGTGCATTGTGAGCAACCAACACGGTATCCTGATCACCAATGAATTCATCAAACGCGGGAAGAACCTGGTCAATTATCGGCTTTCCTAATACATCGTCGTTCGATATGCCATGAATCGCCGTAACCACCGTTGGTATAGTTTGCTCCGGATCCACCAATTGCTCAAAAGTATCAATGCGCGATTTGGATGGGGTGAACCGCACGGCACCAATATCAACGATTCGGTCGACAAACGAGCTAATTCCCGTGGTTTCTAAGTCAAAAGCGATAAATTTAGTTTCTTGAGTTTTCTTCATTTCGAGTATCTACGACATCCTTTTGTAATCGTCCCATTGCTAAAGTGTACCCCAAACGCACTTATATCGAACAAATGTTTTACACTACACTTACCAGTCGCCTTGCCGCACTATATCGAGTGCTTGCCAAAGATACCACGACGCAACCGTTCGATACGGTCGCCAGCACTCCGCAATTTGCAGCATTTCAGTTTCCCTTGGTCGCCTGTTAAAACCGTAGATGGCCCTGACGGCGTTCACTATTCCTAAGTCGCCGGTTGGAAATACGTCCGTTCTTCCCAGCGAAAACATCAAATACATTTGGGCTGTCCATGGTCCCACACCCCGTAACTTAATCAATTCGCCAGTGACCTGCGCGTCGTCCAACGACCGCAACTCCCTTAAGCGAATATCCCCAGCAACTAGGCTTTGCGCTATACTCAGCACAGCTTTACACTTAGCCGTCGACAAACCAATACCCCTAAGTTGTTGTTTCTTAAATGACAACATCTTTCTCGGTGTTACTCGGCGGCCACCATTTAGTTTTAAAAACCGTTTCCAAATAGTACGAGCAGCCGAAGTAGACAACTGTTGTCCAATAATACTGCGGACGAGCATGCGGAAGCCATTGCGGTCCAACTCAATACCGCACGGTCCAACCCGCATAATCGCCTTACGCATTAAAGCGTCACGTCGCCGTAACGTACGGCACGCTTTGTCTAGGTTTAGACCGTCCATCCAAACACCTTTATTGAATAATAATTCGTTATAATAATAAATACCAATGTACACTCCATCTATACACCTTAGTCGCGACCTACTTCTATGCCAAATCACCACCGCCTCGATTCGCATTTATTTCAGTCTCTAGATTCAGTTTCGACGTTGCCACCCGCGGATAGTCCGGTCCCGACAGACGCGGCGGCCGAGTTCAAGGTATTGCGAAAAGAACTCGTTAAGTTGCAACGCGTTTTATACGCACAACACAGCGACAGTCTTCTCGTCGTATTTCAAGCCTTAGATGCGGGAGGCAAAGACGGTGCAATACGCAAGGTTTTTAAGGGAGTGAACCCACAAGGTGTCCGGGTTGCGTCATTCAAACGCCCCACCAAATTGGAACTGGACCATGATTTCCTGTGGCGTGTCCAGGCTCACAGTCCCGCTCGCGGAATGATATCTATTTTCAATAGATCGCATTACGAGGATGTCATTGCGACACGAGTACGGAAGATAATAGACGTGGACGTCTGCAATGATCGATATGACCAAATCAATAATTTTGAACATGCTCTCAATCAGCATGGAACTACTATCCTAAAATTCTACTTACACATTTCCAAAGATGAACAAAAACGGAGATTTCAGGAACGGCTCAGCAACCCCACCAAGCATTGGAAATTCTCGGCCGCCGATTTGGAAACTCGTAAACAATGGTCCCTTTACATGGCCGCCTATGGCGACGCACTGAAAAATTGCCATCGCGAACTTTCGCCCTGGCACATCATTCCATCGGATGACAAATCTTACCGCAATTTGGTAATTGCGCGCGTCATTGTTCAGACGCTTCAAAAAATGCGCCCCCAGTTTCCCGCGCCCGAATCGGGTCTACAACACATCACGATTGATTGATATACAGGCGCAAATACCGTATTCATTGGGGGATCTTCACGGCTATCTCCGCGCAAAACAAACTCGTCGGATCACCGCGTTCGCGCAATGTCCGTTCGACCACCGTTTGCTGCCTGGCGACCAGTCCTTGATAGAGTATTTTTCCGCGATATAACACGCTAACACTTTGGTCTAAATTCAACATTTTATCGTTGAGCAATATCACGACTTCGGGGACAGTTGAAGATTCTATCGTCACCGTTTGTCCCTCAACGTTCGCGGCAATTCGACTGCGGCCCTTCACCGACTCGCCACGAACTGACAACCAATAAAACCGATGATGGGTCTCCGCATCCTGTAGCCATACGATACGGCGCGGAAAAGGATCACGTGTATATTTTGCCATCCAAGGAATAGCCATCGCGTCTTCGCGATTCATCCAGTGTCCCATCCCGGCACGCAATTTCGTAAAATGTTGATATCCTTTTGGAGATCCTGTTTGCAATTGGTCCAAAAGTTTTCCCCACTGTACAGCGACCCCATTTCTATTATACGCCGAATCTAAGGCGCCGACCTGAATGGAAAATGGTGTGTTCAGTAAGCTATCTGGCTTCGCATCATTTGGGTGCCCGGCCATCATCGATGCCGCCGCCCAAGTATCAGCCATTCGCGGTCCAATTTGGTAGACACCGTCGCCGCCGGCCGAATATCCTAATACATAAACACGATTTGGGTTTACCTTTTCAAATACAATTAGGTTTTCTATTAGTCGAATAAGAAAACGGTCTATATGTGCTTGGTGCCACAGGTTCCAGGTATTTGTGGGCGCGCGGGGAACAAGATAGACGCCTTCCTTCGGCGTATAAAGACGCTTTTGATTTTCCCACTGTTGATCATTAACTGCTGCGGGCGCTCCGCCGCCGCCATGCAGCGAGATATATAAACTACGTCCCCCGGCGGGCGATTGGCCAAAGGTTTTGTACCAAAATGGCATCTTTAAGTCGCCGAGAGTTACAACTTTAGATTCCATTTCCGCCTTTCGTTCAACCAACACTCGTTTCAAGTGCTCAATCCGAAGGTCATTGGAAACCTTCGCGACGTCCGCTTTAGACAAACCTTCCGCCGCTACCTCAAACGTGCAAACCAACGTCACCAACAACACACCAATCAGTTTTTGCATCTGTACTTTCCCAGTAATCATCTATTTGTGTTAAATTCGAACAACGTTAGATCGCCCGCCTTTTCAAATTTTACGTTGCGACGTATCGTACGCGAGGCGTGGCGCACCAATATTTCATATTGCTCGTGCAGCATCACTTTTATATTCAAATGATCATTCGTATCAAATCGAATGTCGTTTGTCGTTCCTTGGTATACCATTTTTCCAGCGGAATTTCGGATTTCAATCGCAGCGGACAATCGCGCACCGTCTTTGTCGACTGCGCTAAACATCACCCGCCCCATTCCCGCGGGCAATTCCTCCTTTAACCGTGTATATCGATCAGTCACATTCACCGCCCATACCCAATCTTTTTCCGGAGCCCAGCCCAGTGGGAAGCGTTGTTTGGTAGGGCGATAACTCACGGCAAAAATTGCGTGCAATTGACTGTTGCGATCAGCTTGACTGGCCCGTCCCAAAAACCAGCCTCGGTCAAGCTCATCCCCAGCTGGTTCACACGCTCCGGTAAAATGCCATCCGCCGTTCCAGATTTCAACCCACGAATGATTACCACTCTGATTGCTCCACATCGGCGTACCTACGAATCGAGCTGGCACTCCGACGCTACGGCAAGCGTCAATTAATAACACAGAAAGACCGCTGCACGAAGCCAAACCACTATCTATCGTTTCACCGGGTGACTGATCCGGCCGTTTACGGGCCGTCGAATATTTAACATTTGTAAGCTTGAATATTTCTTGATTAAGCTTTACTGCGGCCTCTCCCGGAGTCTGAGCGTCCTTGACAATCGCATGAAATCGATCGTAAAAATCCTTCCGCCATGACTCCCGTGTTTCAGTAATGTTTGAATAGGGCAAAATGTTGTTTAGAAAAATGTCGTTAGAGATAGAGTCTGTCCATGCCGCTTCCTGCCAAGCCCTATAAGCATATTCAACGTGTTGCAGTAGGAACTCCGCTGACAACGACTGTAGATCAACAATCGGCATAAAAGCTACAAGAAATTCCATACCTTCTCGTTGTTTCCGTGGAACTAAATGCAACGCTTTGCTTATCTCGCTGCGATTATTGCCGGCTTGTTTTAGCGACGTCTTAGCTCGCGACCCAAAATCGCTACCACAAATATCCGCCTGTCCTACCGCGACGATACTAAGAAGAAGCGTCATGTACATAAATTTTCGTAACATAGTCGAGACTCCATGAATTTGTGTTAACCTCGCAATGTCATTGTTCCACGAATTACTCCGCTTTGCAATCAAAGAATTTACCCGGTAGAGTTCGCGGTGAAAATGCTATAGTAAGTTTGCTTTACAAACGTCGAGACGTGATAATGCCTTTTGACATATATTTAAACCTAGTCGAGCTTAATCTATGCGAGTTTCAATCCCCCGCCGAAAATTCCTTTCATTTCTCTCCGCGTCAATCGCTTTCACATCGTCGGCCAACCG
>JABJJO010000070.1 GCA_018660825.1 Planctomycetaceae bacterium
CAGCCACCGGTGGTCACGGAACCATCAACATTGGGACATGTAAAACCAGCGTCTAAGCTGACTTTCTGAACTCGTTCGCCAAACATCCCCTTAAAATGGTGGTTCAATGTGTGATACCTGAGACCAGCTTCTCGCCAATTCAGCGTTGGAAGTTTACGAGTATCGATGTTGCTCATAGAACAATAAATCCGTGTTTATCGAGGCATTATCAGAAACAATTTCAATTGGGATTTGACCATTTCCCGCTGTATCCTAAAATAACAAGTATGGTTAATAGTCATAACCATACTAACCGAACATTTTTAGTAGTGAAAGTATTTGTGGCGAACAGTATTCGTTGATATATTCCAGCGACAATATCGATTATCCGATAATCTTTAATACACTCCACACACACCTTCCTGAAATTTTAATTAACAACACCGCTAGGACGAATTGGCAGCACAACATGAGTGAGTACGGATACCTTGAACCAATCGGCGGCGGCGACTCTATTCCGCTGCTCGACCAACAATTGCTCGTTGGGCGCCGTGAAAGCTGCGACATTGTTTTGCGATTCAAAAATGTTTCTGCACACCATTGTCAGCTCTACATCAACAAGGGCTATTGGTTCGCTCGCGATTTGAATAGCCGCAATGGGACTCGAGTCGAAGGTGCTCGCATCAACACCAAGCGACTAGACCCTGGCTGTAGTATTCAATTTGCTAAGCATATCTACACGATGGATTACGACCCGGCTGATTTGGGTGCAACTGGTCCACCTCCAGCTGACGATGATGCAGTGCGTACTGTTTTGGGCCGTAGTCTCTTAAGTCGCGCTGGCCTTGAACGACGCGATCAAGCTCAGGATCACAAACGCCGCTACGACCCTAAAGACAATTCCGCTGGGCAAATCAAGGATCCCAACAAACCTCTCTAAATTAGCCGTGGCGGGGGCAAGGAATATTCGACCTTTGTGCAGGTTGATAATCCGATAAGAATGAACCACCACGTTCTGTTTCATGGTCGCAAAACCGAATTCTTCACATTCGCGTCCGTGCTGTCACCTCACTGTCAGGTCGGCGCTTGCAAGTCGTTTGTTGGCGCGGTAACAATAACAACGCCCCACAGATTGCTTCTTTGCAGAAATCATATTTGCAAAAGGTATCGCCATGCTCGCGCGGCTCAAAACGCTGACGACCGTCGGTCTTAATGCTTACATCGTCGATGTCGAAGTGGACACGCTTATTAACGCCAGTTCACCCAATTCCAATCCTACAATCACGACGGTCGGCCTTCCTGAAAAAGCCGTACGTGAAAGTAGTCAACGCGTACGGCGAGCGATTAGCAACGCCGGATTTCGCGCTCCCTATGATCACATCACCATCAACTTAGCTCCTGCAGAACTCCCCAAGCACGCCGCCTCATTTGACCTTCCTATTGCACTTGGAATGCTCGCCAGCACCGACTCACTTATCCATGACCAACTCCTAGAATACGCAATTGTCGGCGAACTTTCACTCGCCGGGGAAATGCGACCCGTACGCGGAGCCTTGTCGATGGCGATTGCAACGGCAAATGCCAAAACTCTACGTGGCATTATCGTTCCCTCGGCAAACGGTAGAGAAGCTTCGGTGGTTGCAGGAATCGATGTTATCCCTGTCGATACATTACAGGAAACAGTCGCATTCTTGGATGGCAAGCTGGAGATCCCACCCCTAGAAACACCAACCAACTCAATGCTCCAAGCCAGTGATCATCTGCTCGATTACGCCGACGTACGAGGTCAGGAAATGGCAAAGCGGGCTTTGGTAATCGCAGCTGCTGGCGCCCACAACATTCTCATGATTGGATCACCCGGGGCCGGTAAAACAATGCTAGCCAAACGTTTACCGACGATTTTACCCCAACTTACAACGGTAGAGTCGATCGAAGCTAGTCAGATTTACAGCGTGCTCGGGCGATTACCAGAAGACACTCCGCTTCTAACGCAGCGACCGTTTCGTTCACCACACCACACGATTAGCCAAGCGGGCCTGGTGGGAGGAGGCAGCATACCGTTACCAGGGGAAATATCTATGTCCCACAACGGGGTGTTGTTTCTTGACGAGTTGCCTGAGTTTTCGCGACAAACCATCGAAGTTCTGCGACAACCGATGGAAGACAAACAGGTCACCATATCGCGAGCCAAGGGTTCCGCTACATTTCCCGCTGACTTTATGCTTGTGGCTGCCATGAACCCTTGTCCCTGCGGTTACCGTAACGACCCCAACCGCAACTGCCAATGTTTTTCTCCATTAATTGAGCGATACCTCTCGAAAATCAGTGGGCCGATGCTCGATCGCATTGACATCCAAGTCGAAATTCCAGCCGTGCCATTTAAAGATTTATCTGCGCCTGTGAATGGCACGAGTAGTCATAAAATGATTTCCGACGTGAAACGCGCAAGGATAAAGCAATCGGCGAGATTCGAAAAACTCTTGGTTCGATATAATTCACAATTGCCGGGCCCACAAATCCGCCAATTGTGTCATTTGACGACCGACGCTCGAACAACACTCGGACACAGTATCAATGAACTTGGTTTTTCCGCGCGCACACACGACAAAATACTGCGCGTTGCCCAAACCATCGCCGATATCGACGGCACCCCCGAAATCGATACGCACCACATTCACGAGGCCGTGAATTATCGTCTGCTCGACCGTCGCTATTGGAATCGTTAGTACATACGGGCTGAGGGATACTTTTCATATTTTCTTAAAATCACGAGGCAAACTCCGGAACCAACGCGACTTAGGAGGGGTTTATGTCGTAACGGATTTATTACACTCTCAATAGCACTATGAAAATAAAATATTTATTCGGTGGCTGCTTGTTCTTAGCAGTACTCGGAATCTACCTTTTCCTTAAACTTAAACCACCAACGTCGGTGATACCTGGTGAGTTTGAAAAGCAAGAGGCGATTCTTGTTGCGTATGAAAAGCTGCCCCCCAACCAAGCCGACCTAGAATTGCTTGAAAACCAGCGATCAACCTTAATTGATATTATTGCTGCATGCCACACAACGGTGGACATCAAAGTGCTTGTTGCTGACAAAGAGTCGCACGATTCCGCCAAAACTCATCTGGCCTCCCGAAATGTAATTCTGGATCGAATCGAATTCATTCACCAAGAATTCGATTCGATTTGGATACGTGATTATGGTCCCATCCAACTAAATACGCCTTTCGGCACTCGTGCATGGCTTGACTTTGATTATCACATGCCCGGCGATAGCTGGATTAACGATGAGGGCATTCGCCAGCAACGATCTTTGGACGATAACATCCCAACGTACTTAGCAAAACGGCAAGGCGTGGAGGTCCAATCGGTAGATTTAGTGTTACATGGCGGAGCGATTGCTTCCAACGGTGCAAACATTCTCGTTATTTCAAAAGCAATTTTTGATTGGAATCAGGAGCGGTATCAATTATCGCCCGAGCAAACCAGGGCCAAACTCACCAATTGTTTTCCAAACTTACATATCGAATATGTCGCACCGCTAGCCCATGAACCCACAAAACATGTCGACATGTTTTTGGTTTTCACATCAAGGAACACCGTTGTTGTTGGCAGTTACTCGCCCCAGATGGACTACCTCAACCACCTGCGATTAAATGGGGTTGCTCGTCAATTATCGCGATTAACGGTGGACGGTAAACCAATAATCGTTGAACGCATCTTCATGCCGCCCCACGGAAAACAAAGTTTTGGAGGCAGTTACACCAATATCGTTTTTGCCAACGGGACGTTGCTAGTGCCCGATTATGGAGTCGATTCAGATGGTCTCGCACAAGCGATCACTCTATATAACCGTCTGCTACCGAATTGGAATATACGTCCGATATACAGTGGCGACTTGGTCGTTGCGGAAGGCGCTTTGCATTGTGTCACCGCTAACATCCCCTCATCAAAATAGTTAGGTCAACAATAGGGTGATTGGTGGTTTAGACATAGCTGTCAAAAATGACTACCGCTTCCCAACTATCTTTATTCTCCGCGATAAACGTGAGATGTCGCGGCGCGGTTTGATAGACGTCATGCGCTGCTTTATCCGCAAACACTACGTGTAGGCCAACATCGTATGTTTGATTATTGACCGGGCGGTTAAATTCAGCGCCTCGTGCACCCACGCTGTAATAAATAACTCCGTCGTGTTCGGTCAAATAACAATTACAAGCATCAATCAAAGCTTGCACCGTTTCATTAGTCGATTCTTTTAAAGTGAAAAACACCATGTGGGCAACTTGTTTATCTGACACGAACAACCTCTTTCTCAATAAAAACTCCACGGATAACAATTCATTATCTTTACGGTATTTGCATTGTCAATTAGACTGCCGCCCCAAATGCACACTCAAAACGGTTGGTACGAGCGTTCATTTCTCCAACGGGAAGCCGCGGCTGCGAAACATCGCGCCCGTGCCATCTCCGTCACGATCCCAGATGACCAGCGCCTCCACGCCATCGAGCTTTCGCACGAGTCGCAAGCCACGGCGGGGTCCAAGTACGCTCACAGCGCTAGCTAGTGCATCTGCCGCCATCCCGGTCGCTGCCCAGACGCTCACGCTACTGCGAACCTGCACCGGCATTCCACTCCGAGGATCCAATATATGTGAGTACCTCTTACCATTAATCTCCAAGAATTGAAAAGCATCGCCGCTAGTGGCCACGGCGCCCTGCGACTGCGACTGCAATAAAATCGGCGGACCTGCGGCAGATAACGCTCCGATACCAGTAGGCCACCCCGTACTGTCAGGCGGTGGGGCACCAAAGCGGACGTCGCCACTGGCGTTAACGACAGCCCGAGTTATACCTAGATCCTCCAAAATTCTCATAGCTTCGTCAGCAGCATACCCTTTGCCAATGGCACCTAAATCAATCAATAATCCTGGTGTGCGTATCATGACGCTCTGGTCGGCTGGGTTCAGTATGAGTTTTTCAAATCCGACGAATTCCAACTCTTCCGCTAAACGTTGCTCCGACGGTATTTCCTTTCGTCGCCGCGCGCGCCGCCACAACTTGGTCACACGACCAATCGTCACATCGAACGCTCCATTGGATAAATAACTGATTCGATTTGCATAGACCAGAACTTTCCATAAGTCCTCGCTTACTTTGGTCGACATATTTTTAGTCGTATTGGTGCACAATAGACTCAACTCACTATCAGCACGATAGTTGCTCATACATCGGTCTAGATCCGCAATTCTTGAAAAAGCCGCTTTGAATGCTCGAGCAGCGTCCATTTCCGAGCTCGCATACAAATCGATACGAAAATCTACGCCCATCAAATACTCTGTGCGTGCAAATCGTTGCAACTGGGGTGCGACACTATCACTCGCAGATACACGAGTTACCCCTGCGGTTACCAATAAAACAACAAATAAAAATGAAGATGAAATGCGGCGCATAGTTTTATCCACTGGTCAACTCTACAAAAACAACACCGCGATTTTACTATTTTTCTACAACGAACGACGGGAATACTTGTTAATAATTGGTTGTACTCAACTTCCTTTACGATTATGCTGATAGGCAGAGGTATTGGGAGTAGTTTATAGGTCGCAAATGCGAAGAACAGCTCCGCTACCGCTTTATAATAACAGATATTAGAAACTTATTAACAACGAGTGACAAAACGCATACAGAGCGTTGGAGAATTTATTCAATGACCAAAGAAACACCATCTAAAACAGGTTCACGCCGAGACTTTATCAAAAAATCAACCATCTTAGTTGCGGGCAGCACAGTCGCTGGTAACCTACAAATTGCTCGAGCCGCGCATCCCTACGGTGATGAAACAATCAAGATCGGACTCGTGGGCTGTGGTGGTCGCGGTACCGGAGCTGCTGTGCAAGCCATGAATACCAACGGTGAAGTTAACATTGTAGCGATGGCCGACGTCTTTGATGATCGTCTACAAGGATCCTATCGCGCTATCAAAAGTAAGCATGGTGATAAAGTAAAAGTAACCAAGGAAACAATGTTCACTGGACTCGATGCCTACAAACAAGTTCTCGAAGCGGATATCGATCTGATCATCTTGGCAACCCCTCCTGGCTTTCGACCATTACATTTTGAAGCCGCAGTGAATGCGGGTGTCCACATTTTCATGGAAAAACCTGTTGCCACCGATGCCCCTGGTATACGGCGAGTGCTCGACGCCAATAAGATCGCCGTCGACAAAAACCTCTGCGTACAAGTTGGCCTACAACGACGCCATGAACCGGCTTACATCGAAACCATCGCCCGTCTAAAAGACGGCGCTATTGGAGATATCAATCTGGGTCGCGTCTACTGGAATGGCGGTGGCGTGTGGGTTCGCCCGCGTCAAGACGGTCAGTCGGAACTTGAGTACCAGATGCGAAACTGGTACTACTTCAATTGGCTCTGTGGAGACCACATCGACGAACAACACATCCACAACATCGATGTCATGAATTGGCTCGAAGACGATTTTCCCATTTCAGCTCAGGGCCAAGGCGGTCGTGAAGTTCGCAATGGTATCGACCACGGCGAAATATTTGATCATCATTTTGTGGAATACACTTATGCTAGTGGATTGAAACTATTCAGCCAGTGCCGTCACATTCGTGGTTGCTGGAACTCTGTTTCCGAGCACGCTCACGGATCCAAAGGTACTTGTGACATTCGTTCCGGTACTATTTGGGATGGCGATGGAAAAGAGATTTTCCAAACCAAAGGTACTCGCGGTGGCCACCAACAAGAACACCATGATATGTTTGCAGACTTACGTGCAGGGCGGATACCCAATGAAGCAGCCTATGGTGCCAAAAGCACGATGACTTCAATCCTCGGTCGCATGGCAACCTATTCGGGCCAGATGATAAAATGGGATGATGCTATTAATTCTGACCTTAAACTTTGTGATGTCGACGCGTTGCATTCGTTGGAGGACGAAGCACCGCTGAGTCCAGATGCTGACGGCAACTATAAAGTAGCCATCCCTGGTGACAAGAACACGGTTGTGCTTTAACACACCCACATAATTTACTCGCCCGGCGATCCCATGACTCGCGATTGGATCGCCGGGTTTTTTTATCTTTTATAATTTCAGTGCTTTTTGCACGTTCTGAATTTCGACACGGACTACATGAGTTTTTTAAAACCGCTACTGATAATCGCAACGTGCGGTTTCTTTGCAGGGTGCAATGATGCTTCCCGTACGGATACCACTACCCACAACATCTCGCCCACTAGTGCCGCGGATACCGCAGCAACGACTGTTGCAATCGACGCGAACACCAGTGGAAATACGGATAATAATGCAACAACCACTCCTGCTATTAAATCCCGCCACTTCACCTTTACCTATTCGGGCGCCCTAACTGGCATTAAGCCAGGCGCCACAGTTTCAGTTTGGTTGCCGATCGCTACCGATACTTACGAGCAATCGATCTTTAACAAGCAAATTGACGTACCAGGCGAATACGCGATCAACCGCGAATTACGTTTCGGCAATCACATCCTGTATTTCCAAGCCACTGCTGGTAAAAAAGGGGAAATCCCTTTTAAAATTACTTATGAATTAGAACGACGGGAACACCTGCCGGCACTGGCCGAAGATTTCAATGAAAGCCAGACCGAGTTGTTTATTTCGGCAAGTCATTTTGTACCCACCTCTGCAAACTTACTGGATCAACTAATCAACCGCGACGAACTAGATAAGAACAGCCTCCGTCGAGGACGGCAATTATACGATGCCATTAACACACACATGAAATATAAAAAACCCGCTGGCGGCCAATGGGGACGCGGCGATTCAGCATGGGCTTGTGACAGTCAACATGGTAACTGCACGGACTTCCATAGTTTGTTCATCTCCATCTGCCGCGAACAAAACATTCCAGCTCGTTTCGAAATTGGATTTCCAATCGCTGACGAACGAGGCCGGGGCGCGGTCAGTGGTTACCACTGCTGGGCCAAATTTGTCGCAAACAAAAAGTGGATTCCTGTTGATATTTCTGAAGCGAATAAAGACCCATCAAAAACTGATTATTACTTTGGCGGACTCACCGAAAATCGAATAACTTTTACGATTGGTCGTGACCTAGAACTAGTGCCCAAACAACAAGCTGGACCAGTGAATTTCCTGGTATACCCTTATGCGGAAGTCGATGGAAAACAACATTCGTCTTTCCGCAAAGACTTTCAGTTCTCCGACCTATAATCCGCGATTCTCAAGATTGCCTAAACCCAAGTACTGCCATGCCCGCTGCTTCGCCAACCCCCAAAGACGACGGCCAACAACTCGACATCATTGCCGTGGGTGCCCATCCAGATGACGTCGAGATCGCCTGCGGCGGAACACTCGCGCGGATGGTCCAGCAAGGATACCGCGTCGGGATCATTGATTTAACTGACGGTGAACCAACTCCACTCAGCCCTGGGCCTGAAGTGCGACTGCAAGAAGCAAAACAAGCCGCGGAAGTGCTGGGTGTTCATAAACGGATCACGATGGAACTACCAAACCGCCGTTTATTCGACAGTTTTGAAGCACGGGTGGCCTTGGCAAAACTGTTTCGTCATTACCGTCCTCAAGTCGTGCTAGGGTTTGGTGATAAGACACCGATGGCATCGCCCGATCATTACCAAGCGATGCTGATCACAGATGCGGCGGTCTTTTATTCACGATTATGCAAATGGCCCGATCACTTTGGCGATGTAGCGCCGCACAGCATCTCTCGCCAACTCTATTTTCGACTCGCATTTGAACCGATGCATGGTGTTGCCGCCTGCGGTCATATCACAACAGATATTAGCGACACGCTCGAACAGAAACTGGATTCCATCCGCTGCTATGCCACTCAGTTCCCTGCGGAAAAGAACTATGTCTATGACCGCGTTAAAGCGTTCGCGATGCATGTGGGCGCGGAAGCCGGATATGCTGCTGGCGAAATATTTTATCCTACGCGGTCTCTGGGCACTCCAGACCTCATGCAAACCTTATTTCCGGACGCATAAGTCGGCGTTATTCAAAGTTAGGGAAAACGTCGGATTTGACTTGAAATCCATCGGCCAATGCGTTGGTCTGGTTAAACAAACCGGCGACGGCCAACACCTCACCGATGGACTCTTGTGAGACTCCCAATTTTTTTAACGATGCTGTATGTGAATTCACGCAGTAACTACACCCGTTGGAAGCGGACACCGCGACAGCGATCATCTCCCTCGTTTGTGGTGAAAGCAATCCCTCACGACCTGAATCTTCAGGATGCATGATCGCCTTAAGTTGGTTCCAAACCTGCTCTAACTGAGGCGGATAAACTGCTAACACCTTCCAAAAGTTCGGAATAAACTTAATCCCTTTAACACGCTTAATGTCCGTGTAAATCTCGGCTACTAATCCTTCAGCGTCCTTTTCCTCGACTGGCACAACCGTGGCAATGCGTTCAATTTCCTTTTCCATATAACAGGCTCCATTTTTAACTAGGGGCTTCAGTGCTTTGTTTCAGTGCCATTGGTTGTAACATATCAACTTTAGAATGTGCTATAAACAAAGACATGAAACGTTTTTTAGCTCACGCTTTATTCACATCCTGATTATTACTGTCCATCATTTAGCAAGAGAATTTATCATGACGACCCATATTCCCAGCTTCAACCGACGACAATTTGTATTAGCCGTAACGGCCACTGCCTCCGCGCAAGCTTTACTCTCAAGCAAATCGGTTTCCGCTCGGGACTTTGGCCCCGGAGCCGCTCCGACAAGGTACCCCGATCCAGATGTTGTCGCAATTGACGATGAATTCAAGAAATTCACGCAAGGCAACGCCGCGATTAACCGCTTGTATCATAACCCCAAGATGATCTGGGCCGAGGGGTGTGCTTGGAACGGAGTGGGGCGGTATTTGCTATGGAGTGACATCCCAAACAACACTCAATTGCGGTGGCTCGAAGAAGATGGTCATGTCTCTACATTCCGCAACCCAGCTCAAAATAGCAACGGCAATACATTTGACACACTGGGTCGCCAGATTTCCTGTGAACACTTAACGCGAGCAGTCGCGCGCTACGAATATGACGGCACACGTACTGTGTTAACCAAGACGTATGGCGGCAAATCCTTGAATGCGCCAAATGACGCAGTTGTACATCCAGCCACTGGGGACATCTTCTTTACGGACCCTGGCTACGGTGGGTTAATGGATTTCGAAGGTCGCGAAGCCGAGAACAAGGACCACTGGCCACAACCGTATCAAAAAGAAGCGGTCTATCGAATTGATGCGCAGACGACAAAAGTCCATCAGCTAACCGATGAAATCTACAAGCCAAACGGTCTCTGCTTCTCTCCCGATTACAAAAAGTTATATGTAGCCGATACTGGAGCGAGTCATTACGAAGATGCGCCACGTAATATCAAAGTCTGGGATGTCGTCGAACAAACCGATCTGAAAAATGGTCGCGAATATGCGTCGATGATGTTCGACATGACCGACGATGCTGGCAACACGCAATCCAAAGGGGGATTTGCGGATGGCATCCGAGCGGATGTAGCTGGCAACGTTTGGGCCAGCGCTGGCTGGGTCGGGGCAGGCTATGATGGAGTGCACATTTTCAACCCGCAAGGAAAACGCATCGGACAGATTTTGTTACCCGAAATTTGTGCCAACGTTTGCTTCGGTGGCACCAAACGAAACCAACTCTTCATGTGCGGCAGTACGTCGCTTTATAGTGTCTATGTCGGTACTCGCGGTGCACATTTCTGCTAACACAAAACAGGATTTCGAACGTACCAATCCGCAGTTACTTGGCGTACGTTTGATCAGGAAGATTCTGAAGACTCGGGAGCCTCCGCCGAAACTCGCAAAGCGTCCACAAACAACATCGCATTGGGGATGTAAAGTTTTGCTCCGGCTTCGTCTCGCAACACTGTGTAACGCAAGTCGGTGCTAACCACTAGCCCCTCATGCCCTTTAACTTTGATGTAGTCCGATTTCACAAACGGTTTATAGATCAATATCAGCACGCCGGCGAGCACATTGGAGATCACGTCTTTGAGCGCAAACCCCAAAGCAAAACCCGTTAGTCCAAGGCCTGTAACAAGCGCCGAGACATCCACTCCAAGATTTGACAATGCGGTAACTAACCCCATCATCAAAACGCCTACCTTTACCACCCGCCCCATGAACTCCGCTAAATCTTGGTTGATATGCCGACTTGCTCCGACTCGCATAGACGCGCTCTGCAGGATGCGAGCCACGACATAAAAAGCGAGCATGATGAGACAGGCAACGCCAAAAGTGGAAAGCTTGCCCACCCAATCGACACCTTCAAGCCAATGCAAACCGAACGACGCGGAGTCACCACCTTCTGCAGCAAAAAGCAAAACCAAGTTCAAGTCCATCGAAACGTATTCCTCTCACGTATAGATTATCCCAGCCGGTCTTATCACGCTAAAGAACAGCACGTGGGAAGAATACTAATAACCGATTCTTACGTCGAGGGCGATTTGCGCAAAGCTAGGAAAATCACCGTAGAAAAGCTGTCGCGACCGGGGCGGGGCAGGGCACGCTGGTCCCAGTGTATTCCAAAGCCCCTGTATCTTGATTAATACGAAACAGTGCAATGGTATTTGTACTTTGATTCAATGCCAACAAAAACCGTCCGGTGGGGTCGATACCAAAACTACGTGGCGTCTCCCCGTGAGTTCCCTCGTTTTCTACATAAGTCAATTTGCCCGTCTGCTGGTCAATCTGATATACCACGATTGTGTGATGACCTCGATTGGATCCATACAGAAATTTTCCGGAGGGATGCACATACATCTCGGCTGTCGACTGCCCCGCTTGTTTTGTTTCACCCGGCGGTAATGTAGAAATGACTTGCAGCGACTGTAGTTTCCCCACTCGTCCATCATATGCATACGCAGTCGTCGTCAAATCCAATTCGTTGATACCAAATGCAAACGCACCCTGAGGATGAAACGCGAAGTGACGCGGTCCGGCACCAGGAACTGCTTTCACAAATGGGGGATCGGCAGGGTTCAATAGTCCTTTGCGGGCGTTCAAACGATAGGTCAACACTTGATCCATGCCGAGATCTGAAACAGCGACGAAGCGATTATTCAAATCAACATCGATCGAGTGGGCGTGCGCGGATTGTTGGCGCGGATCGATACTAGAACCAGAATGTTGGATTACACAGGTGGCCTCACTGAGGGAGCCATCCTTGCCAATTTTATAGGCAGCGATGCTACCACCTGTGTAGTTGGCCAAGGCAACACAACGTCCACTGCGGTCAATCATCAAATGACAGGGATGATCGCCGTGAGACAACTGCGAATTAAGCTTCGTCAACGTTCCCGTCAAACGATCGATGGCATACGCGGTAATGCCGCCACCTGGCTTCCCCATAAATTCGCTCGTCTCGTTAACCGCATACAAATACTTGCCGCTCGGATGTACTGCAACAAAAGAGGGTTCCTCTGACTTCGTGACCCCAGCAATTCGAGTCAATGTACCCTTGTCCGAATCTAAGTGAAAAGCATAGATGCCTTCACTTTCACCAGATGTATAGGTACCAATATAAACAATACAATCTGTTGTTTTAGATGCAGCCGAAGTAACGTTGGGTAGTATCGCAAGCATAATAAATACCGCTTGAGTCAAGAGGAGAAAGGTTGGCTTCTTCATATTGTTGTTCATTTCGTGTACAAATTTATCGTTCTATTCATAGGCCAAAAAACCCCACACCTTGCGGACCTTAGCAGGCGCTGACAAGCGTGGGGAAATTGTAAGCATCCGCAAAAACCTAGAAATGCGGAATGCTCGATTTCGTTTGGATCTTAGTCCCAAGTCAGCGAACCACCACTTTGGTATTCCGTAACACGTGTCTCAAAGAAATTCTTTTCTTTCGATAAGTCCATCGTTTCGCTCATCCAAGGGAAAGGATTCGACGAACCGTACTGA
>JABJJO010000097.1 GCA_018660825.1 Planctomycetaceae bacterium
AATACTCGCCAAACGATGACGTAACGACTTGATTGCCTGAGACATGTTAGCATCACTCACAACAAAACGTGCGTACTCTTCTATAGTACGCAATGCCTCAGCAGCTCGATTTGCGTTCGCATCGATAATTCGCAGTACACCGATAACTTCGTTGTTGTCCATCAAACCACTATGTTTAAAAACAGGATATTTTATTGTTGGCTTCTTTTAGTTTGGAACGGCATTTGCATTATTACTAGTGGGGGCTATCATTTCGACGTTTTTTTACTGCAATCCTAGATTAACATTACAACTGTCCTGTCAAAATGACAGGGCAAAAATGACACCCATTGATATCCCCGACTCAAAATCCAAAAAACGACCAACACTCTTTCATGTATCAAAAAAGATATGAATGTACAAATATCCCCAGCAAGCAAAATCCATGTTAAGTAACCTTGCCGCAAGAAGAAGGGAGCCGGTAGAATTCCTAATAACGATTCTGTCTTAACCAATGAATTCCATTACTAATATGGCACCCATCATTATGACTCCTTGGATGACAACCACTTGGCCGGGCCTGTCTCGACTGTGGCTGCGCGGTCAATGGACGGGACTAGGAATGGCCGCTGGGTTTGGAGTCCTTTTCAACTTGGCTCTCACCTTTCAATTTATGTGGATCGAAACAGTGCCGAGTATAGGTCTGAATGTTATCTGGACTTGTGTCGGGTTATGTTGGAGTATCGGAGCCATCGACGGTTTTCGAGTAACTCGTAAACATTCAATTCAACTGCAAACACGGCGCCAGTTTAATCGCAACTATACCGATCAGCATACAGTGTCTGAAACAGTATCTGATTCCCCACTGTCAATGGTTAAGTCGGACAAGCACGGTTCAAGCCAGTCAACTAGTCACGACGAGACCAACAAATCCGACATTTCCGACAAGCTTTTTCTCGCGGCACGAAATCAGTATTTTAAAGGCAATTGGTTTGAATCTGAATCAACAATAAATCAAATTCTGGCAAAGTCACCGCATGATATCGAAGCGCGATTACTACTGCTTACCTTGTTGCGACACACAAATCGTATCGAAGACGCACTTGTTCAAATCACGGATATCCAAAAATGGGATGAAGCAACACAATGGGAATTTGAGATTAAACGAGAACTGGAATTGCTAGAGTTGGAGTTAACGTCTCAAAACAAAAGTGATTTTTCAACTGTGGCGGCATAATATGCGTAATCACAATAATCACCCTAACTAAGAAACAATAAAAAACCCACTCGGTGTCTGCTTAAGATTCCATTTGGTGGTATCCCCGAAATACATTTTTTCGGGTATGTTGATAACTAAGAACTACAACTTGGAAAAACATCGTTTCAATATTCAGCACTTTTGAAACATGCTTGGCATTCGGTTGTGCTTTAGACGGCAAAACGTGTGTCATTTCAGCTAATCAAAAACACAACAAAGGGGAGTCATCATGTACGAACGATTTACCGATCGAGCACGCAAGGTGATGCAGCTTGCCAATCAAGAAGCGCAACGATTCAATCACGAGTACATCGGTACGGAACATGTGCTATTAGGTCTAGTAAAAGAAGGTAGTGGTGTTGCCGCCAATGTGTTGAAAAACTTAGACGTCGATCTGCGCAAAATCCGCCTGGAAGTCGAAAAACTTGTGCAAAGCGGTCCTGAAATGGTGACCATGGGAAAACTCCCTCAAACACCACGCGCTAAAAAGGTACTCGAGTATTCCATGGAAGAAGCGCGCAGCTTGAACCACAATTATGTCGGTACAGAACATATCCTGCTAGGCCTCCTACGCGAACAAGAAGGCGTGGCTGCTCAGGTATTGATGAACTTAGGCATGAAGCTTGAGGACGTCCGCGAAGAAGTGCTCAATCTACTCGGGCATGGGCTCGAAAGCGGCGAACAAGACGAACGCTCTCGCCACGATTCAGGTTCAACGGAATCAAGTGGCAAAAGTAGCAAATCAAAGACACCCGCTCTGGATAGCTTTGGGCGTGACCTGACGGAACTTGCCAAACAAGGAAAACTTGATCCTGTCATTGGTCGTGACCCAGAGATCGAACGATCCATCCAAGTACTGTGTCGTCGCACCAAAAATAATCCCGTGTTACTGGGCGAGGCGGGCGTGGGTAAAACAGCCATCATTGAGGGATTCGCCCAGCGGGTGATCGATGGCGAAGTCCCAGATCTGTTAGCAGACAAACGAATCGTTGTGTTAGATCTTGCGATGATGGTAGCCGGTACGAAATATCGAGGGCAATTTGAAGAACGTATCAAAGCAGTCATGAATGAAGTGCGTCGCGCGAAGAACACCATCCTATTTATCGATGAACTCCACACACTCGTTGGTGCTGGTGGCGCTGAAGGCGCAATCGACGCAGCGAACGTTCTGAAACCAGCGTTAGCTCGAGGCGAAATCCAATGTATCGGTGCTACAACGTTAGACGAGTACCGTAAATATATCGAGAAAGACAACGCGCTCGCTCGACGGTTCCAGGAAATCATTGTGAATCCAACTAACAAGGAAGAAACCGTTGAAATTCTCAAGGGCCTAAGACAGCGTTACGAGGAGCATCATCGCGTAAAATTCACCGATGAAGCGTTAGAAACTGCGGTTGAATTTTCTGAACGGTATATACCGGCCCGCTGTTTACCAGATAAAGCTATTGATGTTATTGATGAAGCCGGAGCACGTATTCGGTTAAAGACAATGACTCGCCCCCCAAATCTAAAAGAGCTTGATACTGAAATTGAAGCCCTTAATGGAGAAAAAGAAGAAGCGGTTGCTAATCAGGACTTTGAAAAGGCTGCTTCCTTGCGTGATAGCGCTGACAAACTACGTAAGAAGAAGGAAACCATCACCCAAGAATGGCGGGAGAAATCTGCTGAAGTAGGTGGCGTTGTTGACGAAGACGTCATCGCTGAAGTTGTCTCGAAAATGACTGGTGTTCCACTTACACGCCTTTCAACCGAAGAAGGTAAGCGGTTGATGGCAATGGAAAGCGAATTACATCAAACGGTGATTAGTCAAGAATCTGCAGTCACGGCGATTTCCAAAGCCGTTCGCCGTAGTCGCAGTGGTCTGAAAGATCCTAAACGGCCGACGGGATGTTTTCTGTTCGCTGGACCCACAGGTGTTGGAAAAACATTACTCGCTAAAGCACTCGCTGAATACATGTTCGGTGACTCCGAAGCACTCATTCACATTGATATGAGTGAGTACATGGAAAAACATAACATCAGCCGACTCATCGGTGCCCCTCCAGGATATGTCGGATTCGAAGAAGGGGGGCAATTGACCGAAAAAATTCGGCGTCGACCTTATGCCGTCGTATTACTTGATGAAATTGAAAAGGCGCATCCCGATGTTTTTAATATGCTACTGCAAGTCATGGAGGAAGGCCGATTAACCGATAGTTTTGGTCGCAACGTAGACTTCCGCAACACAATCTTGATTATGACTACCAATGCCGGAGCAGATGCAATTAAAAATGAAGCGTCTTTTGGTTTCCAAGCACCTGACAATGATGCGTCTTATGAGTCGATGAAAGTCCGAGTGCTCGAGCAAATCGAACGAGTCTTTCGCCCGGAATTCCTCAACCGCCTCGACGACTCGATTATCTTCCGCCACTTGGATATTAATGATCTGAAGCAAGTCATTGATTTGGAATTGGCAAAAGTCCGTGAACGACTTGCTGATATGAATATCGCCTTAGAATTAACCGACGATGCAAAAGAGTACCTTGTCAATGCCGGATCGAACACGGATTACGGCGCGCGGCCGTTGCGACGAGCCATTGAAAGCCGCATCGAAGATCCTCTTTCAGAGGAACTACTCAAAGGCGAATTCGAGGGCAAGAACAAAATTGTGGTCGACGCTATTTGGGACGACGACCACGAACGAATCACCCGACTTGATTTCCAAGGTGAATATTGTGAGACGGTTGTTACTAGCGAAGATGATGGTGACGGCGGCGGAACAGCAGCGGTCGCAACAAAACCTAAACGCAAAACAAAATCCAAGCCAAAGGCCAAAGCTAAAGCTAAACCTAAATCTACACCCGAGTAGGTTACAAACGGCGCGTTTATTATTGTGCTCTATTGCCACGACTGCGCTGCGTTCGAATGGGAATCGTTAATACCTGTATTTTCGTTAAGAATCCCTTAAGTTCTCTATGTTAACAAGCCGAAGATTTGAGGTAGGTACGGTTGTGCGCCGATTTTGCCGCGCGCACCTGTCGCAAATCCGGAACTAACCATTCCGCTTTTAGGCTGCTTATGAACTCGGTCGATACAACGGTAAACCCAGCGACACCACCCAACGCTTTGCGTTCCCATGATCTGCTGCGCAATCTTACCAATACCTGTACTAATTTTATCTTCCAACTCGGTGACTTAACACTATTTACTGTACAGATCCTTAAGTGGTTTTTCCGACACAAAATGCGCCCCGGTACACTCATCAGCGCCTGTTTTCAAATCGGAGTGCTTAGCCTGCCCGTCATCGCACTAACGGGGATCTTTATCGGAATGGTTCTTGCTGTTCAAAGCCATTTTCAATTCAGCCAAATCGGAATGGCAAATCACATGGGCGCTGTCATTAACATGACGCTCGTGCGAGAACTTGGGCCCGTATTGGCCGCAACGATGTTAGCTGGACGCGTAGGTAGTGCTATGGCTGCAGAATTAGGGACCATGCGAGTCACAGAGCAAATCGAGGCGTTGGAAAGCATGGGGATCAATCCCATCCATCATTTAGTTGTGCCCCGCGTCGCCGCTGCCCTGCTGCTTATCCCTACGCTCACGATTATGGCCGATTTTATGGGAATCTTTGGCGGGTTTGCCTATAGCTATTTGGCTCTTGATATTGACCCCCACCTTTATTTTCAACATTCGCGCGATTTTGTTAGTGGCTGGGATCTACTCACGGGACTAATTAAAAGCCTGTTCTTTGGATGTACGATTGCTATCGTCAGTTGCTACCACGGATTTCATTGCCAAGTAGGCGCGAAAGGGGTTGGACGCGCTGCCACAGCCGCCTTTGTCATTAGCTTTGTATTAATCCTCGGGATCGACCTAATACTCGGAATGGGCCTCGATCGGATCTTCCTACCATTGCAAACTGGAGGAAACTCCCTGCTATGAGTTCACCACCACCTCTCCAATCATCGCGCAGTCAGCAACGCAACAGCCCTGTTGTCTCCCCTCTCCTAGAAGTCCGTCAACTGTGCGTGGGTTTTGGTAAACGTGTAGTACTACAAGATATAACTCTAGAGGTCCGTCGCGGTGAGACCCTGGCAATCATTGGTGAAAGTGGCTGTGGTAAAACTGTACTATTAAAGTCACTGATTGGTTTGATCCAAGGCCAAGCGGGCACGGTCCACTTTGATGGGGTGGATTTATGTCAAACAACAAGCGTTGAATTAGCACAACTACGAACGCGCACCGGTTTCGTTTTTCAAGGGGCAGCGTTGTTTGATAGTTTAACGGTCGCGGAAAACATCGCGTTTCCTCTACGACAATCCAACTCACAAATCACTTCGGACACTGTATTAGGTGACGAGGATATCAGATCGCGTGTTATTGAAAGCTTACGGGAAGTTGGTTTAGCGGACAACGTTTACCAACGTTACCCAATGGAAATCTCCGGCGGAATGCGAAAAAGAGTAGCCATCGCTCGAGCTAATATCCTCAAACCAGACCTCATGCTCTATGACGAGCCCACCACCGGGCTAGACCCGATCGCTAGTGATGTTATCAATGAACTCATCATGCAGTCTCGACTGCAACACACCGTCACTAGCGTTATCGTAACGCACGATATGAAAACAGCGCGTAAAGTCGCCGATCGAGTCATTATGTTTCATCCCATTGATCGCTTAGCGGGAGACGATACACAAATTATTTTTGATGGGCCACCCAGTGTTTTGGACCGCCACGCCGATCTACGAATTACACAATTTATCCACGGTGAAGCTGGCGAACGAGTTAGCGAACTAAGTAACGGATGAGGGATATATAACCGATGAATGACAAACGACATAAATTGATGGTCGGAGTCGTAATGATGCTTGGTATCATCGTCACGTCTACACTGGTGTTCATCTTTGGGGCGCTGCCTGCACTCGGGACTGCCTACCATGAAATGCGGATCGAATTTCCAGCTACTCCCGGTGTACACAAAAACACTACGGTACAAAAAAACGGTGTTCAAATCGGGCGGGTACTTGAAATCCACCTACAAGACACCGGCGTCGTACTAACGCTCGCAATCAATGACGGTGTCACTTTACGCTATCACGATATTTGCCGCATCAAAATGGGATCGTTGTTAACGGGTGAAGCAATTTTGGAATTTTCTACCGCGACGCCAAGTGAAAGGCTAAGCTACTTTGACGTAAACAACGATGGTCTGCTTGACGAACAAGAAACCCATCAAAGTCAAACAGTGGTCTCTGCTGGCGGAGATCTCAGTCTGGGTACAGTTGTCGTTGACCCCTTGTCAGCGTTACTTACCATGCAACAAAACATGACCGAGACCTTCGACTCCATACAACGTGCCGGCGGAGGCATTGATCAAGCTGCCAACGAATTCACGGACCTCATGAAAAGTCTCAACAACTCGTTTTCTGATAATGAGAGTGACCTCAAAAAAGCCGTTCGTAAAACAGAAGAAGCGATGACTCGATTTGCTGCAGCCATGACTGCGATAGATACCATCGTTGGCGATCCCCAAGTGACTGGGAAACTCAAACAAGCGGTCCAACAGTTCCCTGTCATCTTGCAACAAGCGAGTGATACGATGGACAGTGTACAGGTCACGATGAAACAATTCGAATCTGTTGGCGAGCAGGCCCAAGTCAATTTAGAACACTTGCAAAGATTCACACAACCATTGGGTGAACGAGGAGAGCAACTCGTGGAATCTATCACGTCCTCGGTCGAAGATTTTGATAGCCTCGTAACAAAAATGGATCAAATGGTAACCACCTTAAACAGTTCACGTGGCAGCTTACACAAACTCATTCATGATGATGAACTGTATGACCAAATTCGCCGCACCTCGATGAACGTCGAGGACGCCACCAAACGATTGCGACCAATCATGAATGATTTAAGAATCTTTGCCGACAAAATCGCAACCGACCCGCGACAACTTGGAGTCAGCGGTGCATTGAATCGACGACCTAGCGGAACAGGCACTAAATCACCTCTCTGGTAGTCACTCGGTATTAACGTGGCAATCCAATGACGATAAATTACCTAGGGCGGCGGGGAGTCCTGTTTACCGGAATTGTCTCGCGAGACTGCGGATACAACGTTCGTAAATTCCGAGGTTGCACTGGTACGGTCGTTACAATACCTTGGCGAACCCGTTGGCGTAGTTGATTTCCACGGTCGACAAGTTCTTTATTCGTTTTGAGGCGTAGTGGCATTAATTTAAATTCGACTAGTCGTTCGTCGCGAAACTCGGATCGCACTAGGTTTTCAGTAATGAAATCGAGACCAGCCCATTGATACCACGGAGGCTTAAAGGTGCGCAATACCGTCACCGTCTCATAACCATCTTTGACAAGTTGGATCTTCCGTGTGCCGTAATAAATAAATGATGTTGAAACAGGCGTAACCCCAATTTCTTGGTCATCGATAAACACTAACGCACCAGGGGGATTACTCCTAATAGTTACCCGGCGTCGGACCGCACCATGGCAGAAATGGGGCAATATCACGATACAAAGTGTCGCCACAATACATATACACACCTTTTTCACTAAGAACACTCCATTTTTCAGCACCAATTTCCACAAACTCTGCGGCAAGAGTTTACGATAAAATAGTCCCAAATGTCACTAGCAATCTATGACATCAGATAATTAGCACTAAGAGGGGTGAAATAGAGGTCATTTTGCCGATTATATAAATGTAGAAGGTACATTGCGGTGGGGTAAATCCCCAAAACAACACGTTAATCTAACGTCCTCATAAAACACATGGTTGAATATCAACATCTTTGGAATGATTGCCTGACAGTCATTGAGATTACCGACAAGGGTATGCGTCGCGCGACAAATCAAGACAGTTTAGTTGTTGTCATGCAAGACGACGCTATTGGATTCGACGCGCGAGGGCACTTATTTGTTGTTTGTGATGGAATGGGTGCTCATGCTGCGGGTGAATTGGCAAGCAGTGATGCTGTCACTCATATCCCCCATCACTATTTAGTCTTTCAAAACTTAACACCTCCATTAGCGTTAAAGCGTGCGATCGAAGAAGCCAATAATGAAATTCATCGCAAGGGCGAGGTCAACCCTGAATTCCACAACATGGGGACTACCTGTAGTACCTTGTTGTTATTGCCTCAGGGTGCCGTCATTGGTCATGTAGGAGATAGTCGCGTTTATCGTCGCCGCAAAGGCATCGTTGAACAACTGACTTTTGATCACAGCCTAGTCTGGGAAATGCGAGCACAAGGGCACAAAACCGATGACATTCCCTCCAACGTAATCACCCGCTCACTCGGTCCAAACCCCAACGTCCAAGTCGACTTAGAGGGTCCCTTTCCGATCCAACTCGATGACACTTTCCTACTTTGCAGCGATGGACTTAATGGAGAAGTCGATGATGCTGAAATTGGCGCAGCGTTAGCAGCATTACCCCCACTAGAAGCCTCTCAATTTCTCGTCGACTTAGCAAACCTCCGCGGCGGCCCTGATAACATCACCATCATCATCGTCCAAGTAACTGGTGATCGAATTTGCACGGATACACAAACTATTGTGCCATTTGAATCGAAACAACGGAAAGTCAAACATACCAATATACATCCCGCCTTTTGGATTACGGCCACGGTATTTAACCTAGCTGGCTTATTTTTGATCCTAAGGGATTATCCAATCATCGGTCTCAGTGCTGTGGGAATTGGCGCCACCGCAGGACTAGTAGGCTTACTTAAGTCTAAGCAATCACGCCCACCAACAGAACCAACGACGACTGAAGGTCCGTTGGGTAAAGGGCCTTATATCAGAGAAAATTGCGCTCCCGACAAGGCAATTTTAGAAAAGCTGTTAACCACGGCAAAAAAAATACGCGCAATCTCACAAACATCCAACGAAGACTATCGCTGGGGTCCCTTTGACGAACATCTAGTAGAGGGTACTGAATATTTCCAACAAAAAGACTATGTGCCGGCATTCCAGACATTAGCCAAGGGAATATGTTACATCATGCACGAATTCCGCTCAAAATAACGCCGCTTAAAATGCAGGCGGACACACTGGCTACTCTAATCGTTATTGTCTAAAATCCCCCAATAATGGTACATTCCCCATCTGATTGTCATTTTTACAATCCGCTGCGGATCCCCTCTTAGTATGCGAATCATAACCCGATATGTGCTCTTCGAACTACTGAAGACATTCACCGTCATTGTGACGGTTGTAACCATGCTCTTGCTATTGGTGTTTCTTGCCCAACGCGCCATTCAAGAAGGGTTGGGACCATTACTGGTCCTGAGACTAACTCCCTATCTACTCCCCGATGTTCTTCGCTTTGCCATTCCAGGCACCCTGCTGCTCGCCACTTGCGTCGTTTACGGTCGCATGGCGGGTCTTAACGAAATCCTCGCTATCAAGGCCAATGGCGACTCACCAATGACTGTCGTTTGGCCTGGAATCCTACTCGCCTTTATCATTTCACTGGGAACCGTTTGGCTCAATGATATCGCTGTCTCATGGGGTCGCACGGGGGTCGATCGCATAATATTACGTAGCGTGGAAGATATTGCCTATGGAATGCTCCGTACGCAGCGATCTTATAGCAATTCCAAATTTTCTATTCACGTTGCCGACGTCCAAGGCCGCACCCTCATACGGCCGACAATCTCCTTTCACAGCAAAGATAATTCACCGCCGATTACACTCGTTGCACGGCAGGCTGAATTAAGATTCAATGCTCAAAGCAATCAACTAAAAGTCGTATTGGAAGACACTCAATTCGACATCGGCTCAGATACGATTGGCGAATGGCCGGATATCTTTGAATATGACTTGCCGCTATCCACCTTTGCACGAAATCCCACAGATCAACCTCGCCCATCAGAAACCGCCCTTCGAGATATCGCCTTCCACGTCAATGAAACGTCAGTAAATATCGACATTCAACGACAACTTCTCGCTACCAAGGCTGGTTACCAATTGTTAACGGGTGACTTGCCTGAGCTTCACAGTGAAAAGTGGAAAACCAATTTGCTGGGGTTACAAAAATCGCATTACGCTCTCAATCGATACCAAGCCGAACCATATCGCCGTTGGGCCAGCGGGTTTACTTGTCTAGTGTTCATGATTATTGGATCTGCCGTTGCCCTCCGTTTAAGAATCGCTGATTTCTGGACATGCTTTGGGTTGTGCTTTCTCCCCATTTTAATAGTCTACTACCCCATCTTCCAATTCGGCGTCAATCAAACAAAATTAGGAGCCTTCCCACCTTACGGCGTTTGGTTAGGCAACCTGTTGTTACTGACTCTAGGCCTGCCTTTATTACGTAACATGACGAAACGTTAGTTACCGGAGTTCGACAATGTTTTCCCGCTGGTCAATCCGTTATAAGCTTACACTCTGCCTCGCCATGCTCATTGCGATCGTTGGGGCACTCTCCTTTAGTAGTTTTCAAGGGGTCTATTCGTATCGTCGCTTGGCACGCAGTATCAGTACTCGCGCCAAGGAACTACCATTAGCTGAAGCGATTAATCAAAACAGCGATGACCTGCAGACGCTACTCAATACCTACCGCAATGACGATGCGCCGCTAACCAAGATAGCCATTAGCCGATTTAGCGATCACCTCGATCTGATAGAATCTTCGGCCTTGCAATACAATCTACAACTGAGTACGTCGCAACAAGAAGGCGAAATCATTGGGAATATACATCAGGAACAAGAGTTGATCCGCGCTATAAACCAGCAAGTTCAACTGATGCGACAACAGATCCACCGATCCAATCAGGGCAATGCTCTTGAATCCTATGACGTCGTTGGTGGGGCGCTGGGGCAAGTAAAATTGCGAACGGCCCAACTTCCTAGAATTCTGCAAAATCGAATGGACTCGCTCGTCGATGAAGTTCGACTACAATATCGGACTTGGATCGTAATTACTTGGCTGACGTCGATCACCGCCGCAATATTATTGATCCAAGTATTCCGCATGGTCCATGCGTGGATTGTCCGTCCATTTGGAAAACTAATCACCGGATCACGACGCGTTGCCAATGGCGACCTTGAATATGAGATTGTCACTGATACCGTGGACGAAGTCTCTGAACTTGCCCTCGCAATGAACAATATGACTCGTAATTTTAAACTGATCCGTGACGACCTCGACCGCCAAGTAAAAATTCGCACCCAAGAAGCTATTCGTAGCGAACAACTCGCCAGCGTAGGATTCCTCGCCGCTGGTGTATCGCATGAAATCAATAACCCGCTGGCGACCATCGCGATGTGTGCAGAATCGTTGGAAACTCGAGTCACAGAACTTATCGCGCAGACAACTTCACCGCAAAATGATGAACAAATCAACATCATCCAAAAATATCTCAAGCAAATTCAACAGGAGGCTTTCCGCTGTAAAGGCATTACCGAGCAATTGCTTGATTTCTCTCGCGGAGGTGATATTCAACGGCAGTCGACCGAACTCTCTCCTATTATCCAAGACACCGTCGATATGATTCAGCATCTTGGAAAATATAAACAAAAACAACTCGCGGTAGATATAAAATCGCCAGCAACCGCAATGGTTCATAGTCACGAAATCAAGCAAGTTGTTCTGAACCTTGTAACCAACGCACTCGACAGCATTTCCCGCCATGGACATGTTTTGATAACGCTCGATGGAAACAATAGCTCAGCCACGATTACCGTCTCCGATGATGGTTGCGGCATGACCGAAGAAGTTCTCGAACAGGTATTCGAACCATTTTTTACGAGACAACAAAACAAGCAAGGTACGGGTTTGGGGCTTTCTATTACCTACCGTATCATCAGTGAACATGGCGGTACCATTACCGCCGCCAGCCTAGGCAATGATCAGGGTTCCGTGTTCACTGTCAAACTACCAGTCACGACACAAGCTTTGACCAATAAAAGAGGCTATGAACATGATGAACGAGGACACCAAGTCGCCTAAAGGCTTACACATCCTGTTTGTTGATGATGAAGAATTCTTACAGGAATTATTCCGTATCGAATTACCACGTATGGGGCATACGGTCACGGTATGCCCTGATGGGGAAACAGCCGTCGCTGCGCTCGAACAAGATCGATACGATTGCTTAATAACCGATCTTGATATGCCAGGCATCTCAGGTATCGAACTGCTCACCTATGCTCGAGAAGTATCGGAAGATATTGATGCTATCATCCTCACCGGAAAATCCTCGCTAGAAACCGCGATTGCTGCCCTCCGACAGGGAGCCTTTGATTACCTCACAAAACCTTGTAAGTTATTTGAATTAGAGTCGCTACTGAAGAGAATTAGCGATAAAAATCAATTAGCCCGCCAATACCAAGCGGCAAAGCATCAGCTTGATCGAGTAGTCGGCAGTTCACCGATTATTAGCCAAAGCTCGGAAATGGATCATGTCGAAAAACTCATAGATCGCGTTGCCGGTACACATTCAACTGTATTGGTACGAGGCGAAACTGGTACCGGTAAAGAACTCGTGGCTCGGGCTGTGCATCAACGCAGTAACCGTCACGAACATCCCTTCGTAGCGATTAATTGCGGAGCGCTGCCTGAACATCTCATTGAAAGTGAATTGTTCGGTCATTGCAAAGGAGCCTTTACGGGCGCCGACAAACAACGTAGTGGTTTATTTGAAGTTGCTAATCATGGAACTTTACTGTTGGACGAAATCGGTGAGTTACCTAAAAACACACAAGCTATTTTATTGCGGGTTCTCGAGAGCGGTGAAATCCGACGCGTCGGCGATAACCAATCTTTTGTCGTCGATGTTCGGGTGATCTGTGCGACACACTGTGATCTGGAACAAATGGTGGAACAGAATGAATTCCGGGAAGACTTATTGTTTCGAATTAACCCTTTTGAAATATCGTTGCCTCCCCTGCGAACTCGAGCTGAAGATATTCCGTTGTTAGCGGCCCACCTTTATTGCCGTAGCCACAACGGAATACAACTCCTGCCCGAACAAATATTTGACTCTGTGACGCTCACTGCCTTACGTCAGGCAACTTGGAAAGGTAACGTCCGCGAACTCGCCAATGTTGTGGAGCACGCAACTATTCTCTGTGACGAACTACCGATTACCCTAGCACACCTGCCCTCTCGCTTTCACTCTCCAATAAACGATGCGTCGCTGCCTGATGCGGCAGCGAGTACCCTAGCGAGCAGGCAAATATTACCACCACTAAGTTTGCATGAATTGGAACTACAAGCGATCCATGCGGCACTTGCGCGGCACAACAACCACAAGCCCGATGCGGCCAAAGAACTCGGCGTCTCTCTGAAAACGCTCTACAATAAAATCAATAACCAATTAGACAAAACAGGGTGATTATTTATTGTGTGCCCATTCGTGAGTATTGGTGGCCGAAATCAAAGTCACGCGTCCAATTCGCTGTCACTAAACCTGTCGCACAACACCAACGACAACCCCTAAGACGCTGGCACTCTTCAGGTAGATCGGTTCCATATCTTTATTAGCCGGCTGCAATCGAATACGGTTCGATTCTGGAAACCAATATTTCAGTGTGGCTTCTCCTTCATCAGTTTGGGCAACAACAATCTCGCCTGGACTGGCGTTTGCTTGACGCTTAATAACGACATAGTCACCGTCGGCAATGTGAGCTTCGATCATTGAATCCCCGTTCACTTCCAATACAAATTGGTCATCACTAGAGAACATCCCACCAAAGTCCACTCGGTCATCCTGCTCGAACGCCAGATTCGTCATGCCAGCAGCAACCATTCCAACCAACGGCAAACCCCGTTCTTCTTCGAGTGCTTCTGCGGTCAATTCGATCGCGCGAGATTTCTTTTTATCTCGAACAATCAATCCCTTCTTCTCAATGGCATTCAAATGTCCAACCACTCCATTTGGAGATTTAATATCGAACTCATCGGCAATCTCACGAACCGTCGGACCATACCCACGGTACAAAATATTGTCGCGGATAAATTCATAGATTGATAATTGTCGCTGAGTTAATGCATCTGTGGGCGCCACAGGGAGATTCCTTTCCAGAAAGAAATAACAGCATTAGGAGAGAGATAAATTGCGAAACTGCTCTCCTATCCGTGTTCTAATGCTTATCGACAGTATAATGTACATCCGTACACTTATAACAGCTCAATTGGAAAAAAACGGGATGATTATCAGATGCTCGAATATTATTCAGCACTGAAAGCATGCACGGTCACATGATGGTAACGTTTGCCTGGGTGCAGCAAAGTGCTGGGAAAAGCATCGTTATTGGGAGAATTTGGAAAATGCTGGGTTTCCAGGCAAAAAGCAGTTTGATATTCATTGCCACCATCTGCTTCGCTACCACTAAGAAAATTGCCGGTGTAAAACTGTAAACTCGGCTGATCAGTGAATATCTTCATTACACGGCCCGACGCGGGGTCCGTGACAGCGGCCGCCAGCGATTGACGCCGCCCCTTGCCGTTGAGAACAAAGCAGTGGTCATATCCATTGGGTTCTAAATCGTTCTTCTCGATTTGTGCTCCCATCGCGCGCGGAGTGCGAAAATCCAACGGTGTACCTTGCACCTCAAGTAATTCGCCCGTTGGAATCAGTCCTTCATCTACGGCCAAGGAATGATCTGCTTCAATTTGCAGGACATGGTCATGAATTTTTCCACTACCCACACCGCTAAGATTCCAATAATTGTGGTTGGTCAAATTCACATGTGTCAACTGATCCGTTTCCGCTTGCAGATCAACGATCAACTCGTTACGGCTTGTTAGGACATACGTTGCTGTGACCGAAACGTTACCAGGATAACCTTCTTCACCATCAACACTTTCATAACTAAACTCGACACCAATTCCACCGAGGCGTTTTACTACTCGAGCAGACCAAACCACACGGTTATATCCTTTTTCTCCACCATGTAAATGATGGTCGCCATTATTTTGAGCCAGAGTATATTCGGTACCGTTGATTGAAAACTTTCCATCGGCAATGCGATTACAATAACGACCTACCGTCGCACCAAAATAGGGGTGACTTAACTGGTAACCGTCTAGCGAATCAAATCCCACGTTAATGTTGGCAATTTTACCGTCGCGGTCGGCAGTTTTTACTGACACCACAGTCGCACCATAATTTGTAACTTGCACGGTCATGCCTTGTTTGTTACTCAGAGTATAAAGTTGGATCTCATGACCTTCAGGAGTCGCACCCCAATCATCTACCGACACGTCAAAATTACTGGCTGCTGCTGGCATCGTAAATAATGCGACCCCTCCAATAAAAGCAAATAATATCACTGGACTAATTCGTTTAGAAAACAAAACCATCATACTGCCTCAAAACCAAAATAAACGACTACCTATTACATACTTTATTATCAGACAACAGCGACGGAAAATCAATCCATCAGATTGGATCGTTTATTAAATATAGCCGACCTCGTGGTAACGCAGAGGTTTTCTGACACTGGCTAACCACGATGATTCGTTGCTTTTCAGAAGCAACTGTGTTTACAACAAGCTTTCCAACAGAAATCGCATTTTCCGCATTTCGGCAGAGTGTTCAATACCGTCTTGGGGAACGATGTCCACGCTCATTACTCGGCGGTATTTCGCCTTATTTAAGGTATGTACAAGTTGAGCGTGATCCACCTTCCCCTGACCTACTTGTACCTGATAATTCTCGGGGCTGCTATCACGTAAATACAAATGTCGGATGTATTTGATTAGCTTTTCGGGGTCTTTACCAACTTCAGAACCACATATGTATACACTCGGGTCGAAAGCCAACCCGAGGTTATCGACGTTATCGCAGAGGACCGTAATCGTATCGGGGTCGGCTGCTAGACAATTACTTTGATTGCGAATATTGACTTGCACGCCTTCCTTATGTGCTAACGCCACGAGTCGCTGCAGATGTTCCACTTCTTCATTAAACGGAGTGCCCAATTCAGCGGAGGGGACGGTGATCGAAACCACTTTGGTAATCCGAGCCAACTCACAGATAGCTGCAAACTGCTGATAATGTTCGTCACCCGTAGCAGTAATCCCCACGCAGTAGTTGACCACGTCTAAACGATGGGATTTTCGACAGCGATAGTATGCATTTTCCATATCTGCAAGGATCTCTGAAGGCTTGATTTGATTTTCCGATTCATTGATCGCTATTTCAACTGCTGTGAATTCAAGATCCACCAATCTTTCAAGTGACTCGTCTAGTGTCAAATCTGGAAAACATGATGTGGTCGCTGCAACTAACAAAATCGTCGCTCCTATGTTTTGATGCACTACCTACAATGACGTATGCGCACCATCTGCGGTGTGGGGTTATCAAAGTCAATATACTCACCGTAGAATAAGAATATTTACGGGTCTATGACAACACTAATGCCCACTGCAAAGCCAACTTCCACCTAAATATCTCTATATTTCACATGTGCTGTGATAAATACGTATTCGCATTCTCTGGATATCCGCAGGGGATTATCGAAGCTTGCCCAATTTACACATTCGTATTATTTCGTGCAAAAAGTCAACTCCGCCGACAGCGGATTGCGAAACGCTGGTGGCTGGTATTACCCGCCGTTTGGCGGAATCGGTGGCCGTCCCAACGGGGGACCATTGCCCGAGTTCATTTCAAAAAACCGTGGCGGCCGCTTGGAGCGGAAATAAAGTCGCCGCAGCGTTGTTTTATATTGCTCAGCCGGCAGGCGGTCCACCATGTCGCGATCCTTGGCACTCAATTCTTCTTGATAAAACTTGGCCAACGCGCGATCATCAACATTCATCCAATTAAAACGTTTTGCCAGAAAAGCATAGTAGGCCCATCGCATGACCAATTGCAACTGTTCTCGTTCACCTTGGGTTTTTTTGTAAATATCTCGAGCGGTGGGTGATATTTTGGACAACAATTGATCGGTATTCTGTTGCCACTGCGGAAACATCTCAGTCCATTTTTGCATCTCAATGTTTTCTATTGAAGCAAAAAGCGCCATTCGCATTTGGTTTGCAGGATCTTGGGTCGATGAGATGCGCTGTTGAATTTCCTCGCTTAAGGTATTAATAACTTCCAACGTTAATTTAGATACATTGACTTGCTCCGTCTTCATCCAGCCATGCATCCAGTCGTCGACAATGCTTAAATCATCTAAATCGAGTCTTGAATTCAACAATTCTTTAAAGCGGCTATTTTTTTTCTCCCTAATAATCTTCTCTACTTCCACAAGCCGTTCTTCTCGGGGTAAATCAAGAAAACGCCTTTTTGCTTCCCCTGGTGGTAATGCTAGCACCCACTGTGTGTAGGAATGCATAATCTGATTCAACACGTCTCGCGCGGGATCTTTTTGCAACATCTGTTGGAACTGCCGCAGGTCGCGTTTCTCATTTTCTTCAAGTAGCTCAAACCTCGCCTGTTTTTGCTGGAACTTCGCTCGCTCTAAAGCAGGCCATTGGGATAATTCCTGCAAACTTTTGGGCGCGCTTTGAGTGGGGGGCGATTGATCAAATGGAGGATCATCAAACAGTCCATCCTGAAGTTGCTTTAAAAACTCTAAATCTGAAGTCAAACGATATTCATCGTATTGATGAATCACTGACAAATCTCGCAACAACTGACGCTGCGCTCGTCCAAAATACCAATCACCGAGAAACGCGCCTAATAAAATCGCAAGACCCATCAATCCACTTCGGAGCAACCATGATTGAATCGTCTTTTGCGTTGCTCGCTTCTTAGTCGCTTGCAAATCGTCTTCAGCGGAAACTGCAATCAACTCAACCGTGCTGCGAGTAAAATCAATATTACCGGCTACACGTGGTAAATCATCTAACAAATCCCAGGCTCGTTGCAGTTGTTGCAACCGCAATGCAAATTCTGCATCGTCGGCCAAGCGTTTTTCGATTTCGGCATTCGTCGCAGCATCAAGCTCACCATCAAGATATGCAACGATTTGTTGACTTTCTTGATCAACCTGATCTTCTTGACCGGATGATTTATCTAGCGGTAATTTGACCGTTTCGTTTCCAGTTAGCTCATCGTCACTCATTGCACATCTCCTTCCATTTTGTCCTTGTCTTGATGATTGTCTTGCTGCTCATCAATTTCTACACCTCCACTGCCTGCCACATCTAGAGATGGCTCTTGCAGAACATTATTCATTGATTCCGGCAGCATCCCGTCATGCATATAGGGCACAAGTATTTCACGTAAGTTAACTCGAGCTCTCGACAGCAAACTCTTGATTGCAGAAACACTCAGCTCCATCGAACTGGCAATCTCGTCGTAACTCATTCCTTCAAATTTTGACAGCATTAAAGCCATCCGTTGACGGTGATTCAACGATTCCATAGCAGCGCGTACAATTTCTGCTCGCTCAACTTGGTCGAGTTGCCGAGCGGGCATTAAGGCACTTGCCTCTTTAGCCATTTGGCTCAATGGTTGTACAGACATTTGGCCAGTCGACTGAGCCACTATATTCACTTCATGGCGACGTGCAAGACTACGGCGAGCGTTACTCGCTACGTTATGAGCAATTCTATATAACCAAGTTGAAAAGCGAGCGCCGGGTTGATATCGTTTGCGAGCTCGATAGATCCGCAAAAACACTTCCTGTGCTAAATCCTCAGCCTGTCCTTGACGCCCCACCGTGTTTTCAAATACCGAAATCAGGCGCACTTGATACCGTGATACCAATTCCTCAAAAGCAGCAGCATTGTCATCGCGTACTTCTAGCATCAACCGCACATCTGGGTCGAGTTGAGCATAATCAATATTGGCTGAGTCTGATGGTTTCAAACTATAATTTCAAATTTTTCCGCGGCGATCTAAAAGAACAAATAAATATTTAGCCGGCCAACTGGTATCGCTACTACACTTATCCAATCATATGTTAAGCCTATTGGTTAAACCAGTTCATCACCCTCTGAGTTTCGCGTTCGTTGCTGTTCCACGATATAGTTTTTCCGCATTTGCGAGTATTCTTCGGCAGATGGCACCACAGAAGCTGTCTTTCCCTGTTGTACAGCATTATCAAACATTTTCTCCAAAAATGGGCGACACCACCCGCAACCCGTTCCAGCACCTGAACAATCACTGATTTGAGAGGCGCGAACCGGTTTTTCAATACGAATAAAACTCGCGATCTTTCTACATGATACGTGAAAACATAAGCAAAGTTCATCATCATCTTGCATCATAAATCTCCTTAATGATGCTACGCACCACAGCCTTGAGCAATTGACAAGCCAATATTGCAAGCTAATAAATATTGCGTCAAATCTAGAGACTCTGTCACCATATGTGCATTGGCTTGCCCACAACCCAGCGACACCGTCGGGATCCCATGTTCAGTAATCCAATTCGCATCTACGCCACCATCAGCAATTGCCGATATCGGCGTAGCGCCTTGGGCATAAATTACCGACTCGGCAATTTTCACACACGGTTCCGTCGACTTTAAGCAAAACGATTCATAATCCAAATGGCCCGTGATCGAAACCGAGCCAATTTGCCCTTGTGCATTTTTTACTTGCTTAACAGCTCGCTTGAAAGCCTTTTCAATTTCCCGCACGATCCGTTCTCGGAAAGGACGATTATGGCTACGTGCCTCCACTCGTACAAACACATGGTCCGTGACGACATTGGTTGCTTCACCCCCTCGAATGACTCCCACGTTAGATGTGCCACGACGCTTCCCTTTGCAGATTGAACCGTGCCAGCCGTTTGTCTGCAAATCAGCAATCGCCAAAGCAGCAATTGCAATCGCACTGACTCCGCGTTCAGGGCACACTCCAGCATGTGAAGCAATGCCACTAACATCAATAACCATCCGATAGCCACCGGTCGCACCGATCGTCATTTTCGCAGGTTGACCCCCATCCCAATTAAACGCCATCCTGGGTTTTCCAAACAAGCTCGTGGTAGCAAACCGTGATCCTTGTAATCCCACCTCCTCTTGAACAAACCATACAAATGTTAATGGCGGATGTGGCAAACCCTGCTTGAGTAATTCGATCGCAGTAGATAATATGACGCCGCAGCCCGCTCGATTATCAGCGCCCAAACCAGTGTGCGAGTCAATCGAAGTGACTTTCTGACCCTTTCGCTGGGGACGACAACCAACACAAATTGGAACGGTATCCATATGCGCGCTAAGCAGGCGATGGGCGGGCGACACACCGGCAGTATCTGACCGAGGCAACGTACCGGGCAGGCGATAGATCAAGTTGCCAACCTGACCTTTAATCCGCGTACGTCGGTGGGCGCTGTCAAATCGAATCGCCGCAGCCTTAGCCCCTGCCGCTAACAATGAACTGCGAATATACTCCGCAATTTCAGCTTCTTGACCACTGCCTCCAGGAATCGCCATCATCTCGATAACTTGATTAAATAGTGCTTCGCGTTGTTTCGCACTGCGCTTAATTTTTGGAGCCTGCCAGGTTTGATGACGCACCACGTTTTTCTATCCCTTAAATTGGTTTACACTGAATGCCGTTGTGCGGGCATCTAGCATGGATATTAATTGCTTACTTGTCTAATAGATTGTAGCCTGAAGTAACGAAGGAACGAAGGAACGAAACCGAGAGCCTCATGAGATTTTTTATCGCCGGAATAATGCAGGGTTCGTTAATACCTGCTGAATTACACGCACAAAACTATCGCGATCAAATAAAACAACTGCTGCTGGCAACCTTTGACAATGCCGAAGTATATGATCCCTTGGCCAACCATAATCAATCGATTGATTATGATGACGACACCGGTAAAAATACCTTTTTTAATCATAATCAAATGTGTCGAGAAGTTGATTGTCTAGTCGCCTTTGCGCCTACCGCCTCGATGGGAACTGCTATTGAAATGTGGGAATCGTTCCGTAGTGGGAAAATAGTAATCACCATCAGTCCCATGGTGCATAATTGGGTAGTTAAATTTTGTAGTCATTTAATAGTTGAATCTGTCGAACAATTTGAACAAGCACTAAGCGACGGTACAATTAAAAAGCTGATCGACAACCACACCCAATCTATCGATCCTCGAGTCCAATAGTTCGTTATGCCAATGCCCCATATTCTCGAATCACAATCTGCTCTTATAACCTGGCTCGCTGACCAACAGGCGCCAGCCTTTCGTGCAAAACAAATTCAGCGATGGTTATTTCAAAGTCGAGCCGCGGCGTTCACTGACATGAGCGATCTCCCGCAATCATTGCGTGATAGCGTTGCCGCAGAATTCAATATTTGGACCACCGCTACTGCTGCACACCAAAAGTCAAAAGATGGGACAGAAAAACTATTGTTAAAACTGAGCGATGGTAAAGCCGTCGAGTGTGTGCTGTTGCGTGATGGCGTGAGACGAACGATTTGCATTAGCAGTCAAGTTGGCTGCGCTATGGGGTGTGTTTTTTGTGCAAGTGGCCTCGACGGCGTAGATCGCAATCTGACAACTGGCGAAATCATCGAACAAATGCTCGTGCTACAACGCTTGTTACCCGAAGATGAACGACTAAGTCATATCGTCGTGATGGGTATGGGGGAACCTTTAGCAAATCTAGACAACCTATTACCGGCATTAGATATCGCAACTAGTAAAGACGGGTTAGGAATTAGTGCCAGACGAATTACTATTTCTACCGTCGGGCTACCAGCAGGCATCCATCAATTGGCCGAGCTCAATACCCGCTTTCAACTTGCCGTCTCGTTACATGCCCCTAATGACGAGTTGCGTAACGAACTAGTTCCAGTTAATAAACAAATCGGCATTGAATCAATTCTCGCCGCTGCCGACCATTATTTTGATGTCTCATCGCGACGTCTTACCTTCGAATACGTACTACTCGATCAAATCAATGATCAAATCGTTCATGCGCAGCAACTTGTTCGCATTCTTCAACACCGTAACGCACTGCTAAATGTTATTCCATACAACCCGGTGGCCGGACTACCATTTAACAGGCCATCGCAAAATTCAATCATGCGTTTTCGTGACATCCTTGAAGCTGGAAACATCAATGTCCAATTTCGACAGCTAAAGGGAAACGAAATTGAGGCTGCCTGCGGTCAATTGCGTCGCAAATCCGTCGAAATTCAACAAATTACCGACTAATTGTCCCGTTCACCGCCGTCACGGCTGTATTCGGTTTGCACTGAGTGATTGAATTTCACTATCATACGAGCAACATCTAGTGCGAATTCTGCAATTTTACCTTCAACTCGGTGAAATCACACTACATTCGTACAATTCATTTAGCTCCCTTGACTCCAACAGATTGCAGCAATTCCATGGCGAAAAAGAAGGCGACCAAGAAAAAACCAACGGCCGTAAAGAAAAAATCTACCGCCAAAACCAAAGTGCCAAAAAAGAAAGCTGCGCCAAAAAAGAAAACTACCAAAAAACCTTCCGCCAAAAAGAAAGTCGCAAAAAAACCGGCGACTAAGAAAAAACCGGCGGCGAGCAAAGCTCCCGTTAAAAAAGCGACTGTCGCCAAAAAAGACGCGGCCGTTAAGGCGGCACCTAAGAAACGGCGACCCCGCAAGAAGAAAACCTACACTCGTAAAACAGCTATCTGGAATATCTATTCGCCGACAATGAAAATCGTCGCTCAATTTGCTTTTCACGAAGAAAAAGAAGCGAAAGAGAAGCTTGCCAAACTCAACAAAAAAGGCAAAGCCAATCACTGTATGATCCGCGCAAAAATCGAAGAGGAAATCCCTATCGAAGAGATGCCGGTCAAATAGTGGCGACAGCTCTTACTCGCTTTCGGATGCTTCAATCGCAAATAAGTGGGTCTTGTTGGCAATAAACAAGGTGCCATTGGCAATAATTGGTGTGCTATAAATTGAATTGCCCATGTTAATCTCTTTAATTGGGTCAGTCGCATCGGCCGCTAAATCAAAAATAGCAATATCACCATCTTCGTCACCGATAAACACATGGCCATCAACGATCAGCGGTGATCCCCAAGCGGCCGCGAACATATCATAGGTAAAATAAACTTCGCCGGTTTGGGCATTCAAACAATGTAATAGCCCACTAAAATCTGAGATATACAGCAAATCATTTTTAATCGCAACAGTCCCACAACTACGATGCATTTGTTCTTCGAATCCGATATCACCATCATCATTTCGATCAACGTCGCTGTAATGCCAAATAACCGCTGAGTTGGGATTATCACGAGCGACCTGGCCATCTTCTTCAACGACTGCCTGCAAACGCTGATGAGCAATGGTCTCACCCGTGGCAACATTCACCGCCAATTCCGGACTGACATCACCTCGCTTATTTGCGTCGATACACCATAAGTGCCCAACGCCTTCGCCGTGTTCGGGATCCTGACCAACAGCGATATAAACTTTACCGTCATAGACAACCGGTGTAGCGATCAGGTTGTTGCGAGTCCCACGACCACCAAGAATCCATTTGCTGGTTTTCGGGTTTGCATCAAACTTCCATAGCAACTCTCCAGCACCGTCGACGCCACCATTGGCTTTAAAACTGTATACCCAACCGTCACCACCAGCAAAGATAACTTGAGCAACTCCATCTAACAAGGCTACAGTCGGCGAAGACCATTGCCCGTGCAAAATCTGAGCTGCGGGGGAACCATCTTTCCACAATACTTCACCCGTGTTTTTATCCATGGCAATAAAGCTAGGTGCATCTGGTGAAGGCAGATTAAGGTGCGATTCATCGAGCCCATTGGAGGTATTAACAAACAGAATATCTCCCAGTGCAGTGATCGAGCAGTTACACATGTTGTGTTGCGAAACTTCTAATTCAGCCATCATGTTGTATTCCCACATGGTGTCTGCTTCCGTTTTATCGGCGCTCGTGACCACTTTAAACAAACTAAGTTTAGGCCCAATAATTTGCGCTATCATCGTCCGCTCATTGCCATCCACCTGTGCCACAATGGTCCATTTTTTTCCTGGTATGTCCGTGCTAACGACTGCTTCAGCCGGCAATTCAAACCCAGCTTTAGCCACAGCTACTCGTACCACGTCATCAACGGTCCCCGCATCTAATGCTTTTGCTGCCGGAGCTACCGTATCTACCGCAACATCTTCGTTAGAACGAATATCAGCCAGTCTCGCGCGCTCACCAACAATTTCACCATCATCCGTTCCATCATAATATCCATCTAAATCGACGCAGACGACCTTTCCTCGACTCGACACGAACCACACGCGATCTCCTTCGACATACGACGCGCTGCAGATTCCTTGTAGCGGCCAGTCATGCACGCGGCCAGTCGATAATTTTTCGCTCGAATGTTGCCACAGAAACTCACCGGTTTTTTCGTCAAAGCACAACAACACACCCAAGTCGGTTTTGGCAGAATAGCGCGCGAGGTAACCGCCACTATTATTCGTGCCCACAAGGACTTTACCGCCGCTAACAACCGGGTTGCCGTACGTCTGGCTTCCCACAGGTGAAACCCATTTGATATTCTTTTGATTTGCCCAAACTCCTGTGTCGCGATTCAGTCGTCCAACACTCCAATCAATTGGAATACCCGTAGCTTCAGGCGTATTGTTACGATATGACGTGCCACCCCATTGTGCCCAATCACCACCGTCGATAATAGGATTACCTTTGTCATCAAGCTTAAATGCAAACAGGCTTTCTGGTCCAGCAGGAGCAACTGTGTCTACAGTATCCTGGGGTTCGCCCTCTACCACAGCAATATCTGTAACCGTTGTTTCATTTGTTTCCGTGGAGTCTGTGGTTGTGTTGGCCGGCGGGAGTTCGGGATTGCTTGTTTCACTCGGTGAACAGCCTGCAATGGTGGCTACCAGCACAAAACCCCCAAGGAAACAAAAACCTAACAACCCAGCAATTCGCATATTTTTCATTACTCTATTCTCCGTTCCATATTATGTAAGCGTGCGGTCCACACTTCCTCCTGTCGCGGAAGCGGCACCTACGTTATATTTTTGTTTTTTATTCGTCGGTACTATTCGCCGTCACAGAAATATTGTCTATGAATAATTCTGCGTCTTTCGCATTCCCATATAAACCTGGGCTACCGTGAGTATTGGGTACATCGTCGGTCGCTTCGAGCAGCCATACTTGTGGTTCCTCTTCTCCACGAACCCATACCTTGGCCCGCAAAACCGCGATACCATCTTCCACAGCGGCCTTGAATTTAACTGTATACCAAGTGTTTTCTTTCCATGCGAAATCAACACTTTTGGCCATGCGTTGTTGAGGCACCCAAGATCTGATTTGCAACTTTTGATTTTCCCCTTGGAGGTCAAGCGCATAGCCCTGAGCAAGCAAACCTATATCCGGCATTTTATCATTGGTGCGTGCGCCTTGCACGTCAGCGGTAATCGTATAGTTGGATAAATCAGAATAACCCATCCAGCTTCGACTTCGAGTTCCTTTTGGAATGGTGGTTATTTTCACCATAACATTAGTCCCGTCCACCTCACGGACAATATGTCGATAGCGAGCTCCCACCCATGAAACCGGTGGAGCGGTTAATTCTTCGAAATCAAATTCCCAAGGCAACGCTGGCACAATTCGCACACGGGCAGTGCCGATTAAATCTCCTGCGGTTACGGTGATATCAGTCGCAACATGAGCGACATCTGCCCCAGCAGTAAAGATAGAGCCAGAAAATGTACCATGCTGTTCAGCGGTAAACGTCGCAGCATCCGCTTCGCCTAAAAGTTGACCGACAGCATTGTAAGTGCGAACTATATATTGAATCTGCTCACCCGGTTTAACCAATGCATCAGCTGGGATAACTTGCAAATGAGCAACGGTTTTATCTTCCAACGCCGCTTCCACGCCCTGAGGATTCCCAGCACCGATTGCAGATGTTTTCGATGTGTCTTCTAAACAGTACAAGCCACCCGATGTTTGCAGATAGAGGCGCCCGTGAGAAACGATGGGCGAAGCATCCATACTTTCACCAGCAGGCAAGCGGCCGTTGGCGATTTTTACTAAACCAGCATCTTCGTCAGTTTGCATAATTGCCCAGTTTCCAGAATTACCGATCGCATAAATTTTACCATCGGCTACCAGCGGACTACCACGCATCACTCGCCCCAGTGCGATGCGATCCCCAATTTGTTCGCCACTATTTTTGTCGTAAACATAAATTTTCGCGCGATCATCAAAACAATATATCCGATCGCCAATACTAATCGGTGACGACTTGCCCATCATAACTTCATCGTGTTTCCAAACTTCACCCGACGATGTGACATCACCTTTACCGGCAGCATCAATTAACACAACCGCTCCCATCGTCGTACCCGTGATATTTTCTTCGCTGTGCCCACTAAATACTTGGTCGCCAATAACAAGTGGTGATACGTTAAGCCCACGTCGGGAAAGCTTGTATTGCCAAATTGATTGGCCGGTTCGAGGCTGGAAGGCCCAAACGGCTCCATCGCCAGAGCCAAAAACCAATGCCTTCTGACCAGCCAACGCAGTGACGGTAGGACTGCTGTAATTCGTGTCATACGGCAACGGACGCGTTCCGTTGAACCACACAACCTTACCTGTGTTTTTATCAAAACCGATGAGCCTATGTGCGGGCTTTGCCATGTTGCCATAACCAATCACAATCGAGCTAATAATAACAATGTCATCGACAACCACAGGTGTGTTCGTACGACCACCATAAGTGCTCAACAAACCAAATCGCTCATGCATTGGTACTGACCAAATCGTCTTGCCAGTTTCACCATTAACACATTGGAAATAACCACACACGCCGAGAGCATAAATATTGCCCGTCGCAGGATCTGCCGTAACGTTACTCCAGCCGACACGAGTATCCGGAACATCAGACAACCACACGTTAAAACGATTTTCCCAAATCGTTTCGCCAGTAAGTGCATTCAAACAGACAATCTTTTCGCCTTCTTTGGATGTCTCTCGTTCCGCTCGCGTTAACAAATACAATCGTCCATTCATAACGACTGGAGTACTGCGACCACCAATATCAGTCCGCTTCCAACTGACATGACTGCCTGCACCGCCGGCAGGGTCCCAGTCATCAATCAGGCCCGTTTCAGGGGAGGTTCCGTTGTAAGCAGGACCGCGCCAAAATGTCCAATCAACACCTGCTCGCTCACTCGGATCGCCAACCAATGTTTCCGTCGTTCCAGCTGTTGACTCCGCCGGCGTCGCGTCGGCAGGTTCATCCCCAACCGGTTCTTCGATGGGTGCTAGATCTAACTGAGCAGCGGGCAACAATTCCGCCGAATCCGCTGGTGGATCAAAGTCAAAGGAATCATTCGTAGAATTATCAAACTCTGGTAGCGGTACAAGGGCATTAGGCTGCGATGGAGGATCGGAACAACCACTGAGACCTATGAGCAAACCAACGCTAAGGGCGATTACAAGGTTCAAGCTAGCTGTGATCAGCCGGTGAATTTTTGTCTGTTGTCGCATCTCTGCTCCCTAAGGATGAAATCAATAAAAAAATCGGAATTCCCAACCATCTAGGATAAGACGCTAAGCAGGTTGATTCAAGTCTACGAGCGCCGTTCCACTACGGATATTTTATCACCAAAGTAGGTAGTTCATGGTTCGATCAGCACAACCGTTATGCCTTATAGCGCCGAAGTGACAGCGGGTCCGACGAATACGTAATAACATAAAAATTGGGTGAACACTTGACCATCGGCAAACTTGATAATTAATCAAACCATTCATCTGCCGCGTCAAATTTTGGCAAAACCAAAATCAAGACTTTCATCTTCCCCAACGCACGATGGCGCGTGCCGGGACGAATCATGATCGACATCCCTGGTTTAACGTCGACAATCTCATCATCTAATTGCATTTGAGCGTCAGCATCACATTCCAAAAAATAATAAGTTTCCGTGAGTTGCTTGTGATAATGCAATTTTGCTGACATACATATTTCAGTGACATGCACTGTACCTGGAAAATCCTCTACGTCGGCAAAGGCCCGGCGTGCAGTACCACAGGGACAGGGGACACCTTGGATTTGAGAAAAATCCGCTAACTCATATCTGGCAGCCTGTGATGGTTCTGAATTGTTCATTTTCATTCATCCTTAGTCGTAGCCCACGGGTTCTTCCAATCGCCCCAATTGTTTAGGTACTGCTCGAAAATCGCATTATCGGTTGCTTGTGACTCTAACCAGTTACGAGTTTGCTGAACCAGATGTTGTTCACGCTCGAGCGATAATTTCCCGATCAGGACATTGGTGCGTAAGAAAACAAAATAGGTGTCTAAAACATCACAACGACAATAATTGTTAATTTCCGTAAGCGCGCCTTGTTCATACAAATCCTGAACCATATCCCCAGCCACATCCATTTTCCCCGGTTTGCCAATTAGATTCGCAATTAAGTTCAATCCGCCATTGAGCCTGGCAGCACCAAAATTAGAAAGAACTTCTTGCAAATCCAAATGCGAGTGATGATTAAACCGGTAACGTGGTTGGTCAAAGTTTCGAGCATTCCAAGCGAACCACTCTTTAAGACTCAGGCCATATCTAAAAGCAGCCAGTTCCATGACGGGAATATCAAAAGAACGGCCATTGAAGGTCACAAATGTCGGTTTCTTGTATGCTTCCCAACCAGACCAAAACAAACGCGTGATTTCAGCCGGACGACATGCTGGTTCATCTAATGCTACTAGGTCCACCAGTTGAAATTCCGCGTTCACTTTGCCGACTACCAACGAAATCGGTAGATGATAAGTAGGCGGAATAAAATCGGATCCCTTTTCTTCTAGCAACTCTGCGCGATACTGAGCCACCGCTGCGGCAGGTGCGAGATCCGCCGTCGGATATCTTAACCGCGAGATTAATTCGCCATCCGCAATCGACTCAATATCAAAAACAAAGTATTGAATATCATCCATCGATAATTTTTCACTCCAAGGCTATCAAAAAACATTCCAGAAATCCGGAAATCTAATCACTTATGTACTACCGTTGCTGAGGAGGAATTCTAGTTTTCATTTCGTGCCCACAACATTGTCGTTTGAATCAAGACCTGCCCCTGCAACACCATCTCATCTAAACAAGCCCACTCCAACGGCGAATGTTGCATGTGCTGGCCACTGGATAGATTCGGAGTTGGCAATCCTTTTTCGGTAAGCATCGATCCATCAGTACCACCACGAATGGAGCTCAAGCGGACGGGCACCTCTAATTCTCGATGGTCTTGTTCTGCAAACTTAACCGCCCGAGGCTCT
>JABJJO010000220.1 GCA_018660825.1 Planctomycetaceae bacterium
ATGCATCGTTGTTTTTGCATCAGAATGACCCCTGTCAACCTCCTAGATTTAAATGTCCAAAAAGCGTTCGAACAAGTTCGAGCTATTTATGCTATCCAGACCTACAAGGGCATTTTTTTTGGATATCCTTGTGATTTTTTTCACAAGGATGCGTTTTTCACTTAGAAAAACAGGTAAATTAAAAATAGTCCCTAACCGGTAAATAGCCACTTCGAAACTCATCCAATGCGATCACACACAACCACAGCTGGATTAGATTTGCCAATTAGCGGGCGGCCAGCCCCAACAATTAGCAGTGCCAACGCTGTAACCCGCGTGGCCTTGGTTGGTGATGATTATGTCGGTATGAAGCCGTCGCTAGCGGTCGAAGTGGGACAACAGGTCAAATTGGGAGAACTGTTATTCCACGACAAAAAAATGCCGACTGTGCAACATACTTCACCCGCTTGTGGAACGGTACGGGAAATAAACCGCGGCGCCAAACGTAAGTTTGAGTCGCTCATCATTGAAATAGATGGTGATGAACAAGTTGAATTTAATGCAATCGGCCATGACCTTGGGCAACTCAACAAATCATACCTCGTCGATATCCTAACTCGGTCTGGGTTATGGACGAGCCTCCGCACACGTCCGTTCAGCAATACAGCTGACCCGGCCACCACACCATCTTCCATTTTCGTAACAGTGATTGATACCGAGCCATTGGCGGTCAATCCAGAAATTGCGATCAGTCAAAAGAGTGATGCATTCTTAGCCGGTTTACGAGCGCTCACGCAACTTGCGCCAACCGTGCATGTTTGCATCGGCCCCACAGTCGATATTCCTGGCGAGCAAGTCGACGGAGTTGAATTCCATTGCTTCCATGGCCCCCACCCCGCTGGTTTACCGGGCACACATATTCACATGGTTGATCCGGTTGGTCCCAATCACCATGTTTGGCACATCAATTATCAAGACGTCAGTGCCATCGGGACGTTAATCACAACTGGCATTTTAGATGTTGAACGATTCATTTCACTCGGTGGCCCTGTTGTTTCGAAACCACGATTATTGAGCACTCGATTGGGAGCAAGCATTGGCGAGTTAACGGCAAGCGAGTTAACGGGTGAGGATAATCGAGTCATTTCAGGCAGCGTCCTTTCCGGTCGAGCAACAACACCCAACACAGATTACTTGGGCCGGTTTCACAATCAAATATCCGCCTTGGCCGAAGGCCACCAACGTGAATTCCTTGGCTGGCAAAAGCCTGGGTTCAATACATTCAGTTTTTCTAGAGTCTTTGCATCCACATTCACTCCCAGTAAAAAGTTCGCGTTCACCACTTCCAGCCAAGGTGAACACCGAGCGATGGTGCCCTTTGGCACATACGAAAAAGTTATGCCTCTGGATATATTACCGACTCAATTGTTAAGAGCATTGATTACGCAAGACACCGAAGAGTCACAACTATTAGGATGTCTCGAATTAGCTGAAGAAGATCTTGCTTTATGTACTTTTGTCTGTGCTGGCAAGTACGAATACGGCAATATTCTTCGTGACAACCTACACATTATCCAAAAAGAAGGCTGACTACTTTCTTATCGCCATTAATATCAATCCAAATTCACTCGACACTGTAAACCGAAACAATCCATGCGTTGGCTAAGACAATTTCTTGATAAACAAGCACCTCGCTTTGATGAGGGCAAGTTGAAGAAACTGCGCCCGTTGTACGATGCAACGGACACATTCTTGTTTACCCCGGGAATTGCCACCTCCGGCGCCAGTCACGTCCGAGATGGGCTCGACACTAAACGATTGATGGGACTTGTCGTATTGGCACTCGCACCATGTGTTTTTATGGCCTGTTTCAACACGGGTTACCAAGCAAATCTTAGTTATTCACATTACGCTCAATCATCGCAATCTGAACTGACTGAGTCGCAACCCGACGCACTTCTATTAAGTTCTGATGCTACCGCAACACCGATTAATCCAGAGGTCGCCGACTCGCCTTCCTCAGCATCAACCGCAATTTCTGCGTCTGATTTATTAGGTTGGCGATATTGGATTGTGGGTGAACCCGATCCAAGTTCATTCATCAGCAACTTCCTGCATGGTGCCACCTACTTCTTGCCAATTTACTTGGTCTGCATGGTTGTCGGTGGATGTTGTGAGGCCATTTTCTCAATCATCCGAGGCCATGAAATCAACGAAGGTTTTTTGGTCACGGGTTTATTGTTCCCCTTGACCTTGCCGGCTTCGATTCCCTTATGGCAAGTTGCGATAGGCATCGCCTTTGGCATTGTCATCGGTAAAGAAGTTTTCGGTGGCACTGGTCGAAACTTCCTCAACCCAGCACTCACCGCCCGCGCGTTTCTATATTTTGCCTACCCTGCACAAATTTCTGGGGATAAAGTTTGGAATGCCTTAGGGGCCACTGACGGCATCAGTGGCGCGACAATTCTAGGGGAAGTTGCCGCCAGCGGAAATCGGGTTGGCGGATTAGATACCCTCAGCAGTTTTAATCTCTCGGAACACTTCATCGGATTCACCTTAGGGTCGATGGGAGAAACTTCCACTCTGTGTTGCCTAATTGGAGCCGTCCTCTTAATCGCAATGGGGATCGGTTCGTGGCGCATCATGCTTTCCGTTTTGCTTGGGGGCCTAGGAACTGCCTGCTTCTTGAACGTTTTAGGCGGGAACAACAGCGCAGCCATGTTTGCCATGAATCCACTACAACATTTAGTCGTCGGTGGTTTTGCTTTTGGACTTGTCTTTATGGCAACCGACCCAGTATCTGCAGCGATGACAACCGCTGGTAAATATTTCTACGGAGCACTCATAGGCGTCATGGCGATTTTAATTCGAGTGGTCAATCCCGCTTATCCAGAAGGAATTATGTTGGCGATTTTGTTTGGCAATGTATTTGCGCCGTTGATCGATTATTTTGTTGTCCAACGTAATATAGGTCGACGCAAACGGCGTTGGGCTACGCAAAACCCACTTGAGGGAGACAACTAATGAACCGCGACTCCATCAAAAATACGTTAGTCGTCTCAAGCTTACTCTGCATTATTTGCTCCGTCCTAGTGTCAGCCGCTGCCGTCGGCTTAAAACAAAAACAGCAACTCAACAAGGAACTCGATCAAAAGAAGAATATTTTACAGGTCTGCGGAATCCCATTCACGCCTGATTCCATTAACTCCCTTTTTAGCGAAAATATTCAACGCCGCTTGGTGGATTTGCGGACCGGTCAATATGTCGAGGAAACCGAAAACGGGCACTTAACCGTTAACACCTATACTCTAAAAAAGGGATTACAGACCGACACAACGAATTTAGACATAGACCCAGCTGGCTTAGGTGGTATTCGTGAAACTCATGCAGTTGTTTTTCTGTACGCAATAAAAAATCAGGTTATTATTCCCATTCGTGGTCGCGGCTTGTGGTCCACGTTATTTGGATATGTCGCGCTTGCCGAAGATGCAAGTACGGTTTCCGGCATTACGTTTTATCAACACGGGGAAACACCTGGTCTAGGTGGCGAAGTGGATAATTTTGACTGGAAAGCACAATGGGTTGGCAAGGCAGCCATCGAAGATGGTCAAGTCGTTATCGAAGTCAAAAAACAGGGACAAGTCACAGATTCACGACGTCAAATTGACGGCATAGCAGGTGCAACGATTACGACCCAAGGGGTCAACCGACTCGTTCGCTTCTGGCTAGGCGAACAGGGTTTCGGTAAATACCTCGCTCAACCTAATAAAATACAAACCACAACGCAAAAACAATAACAACTTAATAACCAACCAATGAACCACTTGTTCTCAGCATCCACGCTTCGACTGGATGATGGAACTAAGGAATTAACAATGGCTAGCAACAAAGCCAAAGACGTGCTCTTTGATCCCGTCTTGAAAGATAATCCAATCACGGTCCAAGTACTTGGCATCTGTTCTGCTCTGGCAGTCACGACCAAGCTCGATACCTCATTGACGATGTGCATCGCCGTTATTGTCGTTGTCGCATTTTCTAGTGCTGCGGTTAGCCTAATTCGAAACCACATTCCCTCAAGTATTCGCATCATTGTGCAGATGACCATCATTGCGTCGTTGGTCATTATCGTCGATCAGTTTCTCAAAGCATACGCTTACGATACCAGCAAACAACTGTCAGTATTCGTTGGATTGATTATCACCAATTGCATTGTGATGGGGCGTGCCGAAGGGTTTGCCATGAAGAACAACCCGTGGGACAGCTTTCTTGATGGTATTGGCAACGGCCTAGGTTACAGTTGCATCCTGTTAATTGTGGCTTTCTTCCGAGAACTACTTGGAAGCGGTACGCTATTCGGACTGCAGGTCATGCCTGACATATATGCCACCAATGGATTGATGTTGCTTTCACCGAGCGCGTTTTTCCTGATTGCTATCATCATTTGGATCGTACGCACACTGCGCCCAGAACAGATGGAGGAGGCCTAAGCGATGGCAGAACATTTGAGCATTATCGTTAAAGCGATTTTCATCGAGAATCTAGCGCTGTCGTTCTTTTTAGGCATGTGCACCTTCTTGGCTGTGTCGCAGAACGTCAAAACAGCACTCGGCCTCGGTGTGGCAGTCATTGTGATTCAAGGTATCACAGTGCCGGTAAACTATTTGATTTACCAATATCTACTATCCGAAGGCGCCTTGAGTTGGGCCGGATACCCCGAAACAAATTTAGATTTCCTCGGACTCATTAGTTACATTGGCGTCATTGCCGCCATGGTTCAAATACTGGAAATGACACTCGATCGCTATTTCCCTCCCCTCTATAACGCACTCGGAATCTTCTTGCCATTGATCACCGTCAACTGTGCCATTCTCGGTGGTTCGTTGTTGATGGTCGAACGCGATTTTACATTTATTCAAAGTATTGAATTTGGGATTGGCAGTGGAGTTGGTTGGGCCATGGCAATCGCCGCGTTGGCTGGAATTCGCGAAAAACTAAAGTACTCCAACGTGCCTCATGGCCTCCGCGGCCTCGGTATTACCTTTATCATCGTTGGTTTAATGGCATTAGCCTTTATGTCCTTTGGCGGCATTCAGCTTTAAACCTTTGTTCAACAACTTAAACACAGCAAAATAATGCAAGATACGCAAACAATTATCCTGGGCGTCCTGATGTTCACCACGGTGGTGATGACGCTTGTCGTCGTTATTCTGTTTGCTAAATCAAAACTAGTCGCTTCCGGTCCCGTGCAAATCACAATCAATGACCAAAAGACGATTGAAATCCCAGCCGGTGGGAAACTCCTTAGTGCACTCGCCTCTAACGATATCTTTGTTTCATCTGCCTGTGGAGGCGGAGGTACTTGCGCTCAGTGCAAAGTCGTTGTCCATGCGGGCGGGGGCGATATATTGGCGACGGAATGTGGTCACATTAACAAACGTGAAGCCCTCGCGGGTCAGCGACTAGCATGCCAAGTTGCTGTCAAGCAAGACATGGATATTGAAGTCCCACCCGAGGTCTTTGACACCAAAAAATGGGTCTGCACCGTCCGCTCAAATCGCAACGTTGCGACATTCATTAAAGAACTCATACTGGAATTACCCGCAGGAGAAGATGTTGGCTTTCAAGCTGGCGGTTATATCCAGATCGAGTGTCCGCCGCACACTGTTGAATACAAAGATTTCGATATCGAGAAAGAATACCACGGTGATTGGGACCAGTTTAATGTCTGGCGTTATAAATCTGTTGTGACCGAAGACGTCATCCGGGCCTATTCTATGGCTAATTATCCTGGTGAAACAGGTATTATCATGCTCAATGTGCGGGTTGCCTCGCCACACCCCAAAGCACCAACAGGCACACCTCCGGGGAAAATGTCCTCGTACATCTTCAATCTCAAACCAGGTGATCAAGTTACCATTTCTGGGCCTTATGGTGACTTTTTCATCAAAGAAACTGAATCGGAAATGGTTTATATTGGCGGAGGTGCAGGTATGGCCCCTTTGCGGAGCCATATTTTCGAATTGCTCAAATCACAATCCACCAATCGCAAGATATCATACTGGTACGGCGGTCGTAGCGCTCGAGAATTATTCTATATTGAAGAATTCCGCGACCTTGAAAAGCAATTCCCTAATTTTTCATTACACATCGCTCTGTCAGACGCTCTGCCCGAAGACAACTGGACAGGCTCCACTGGTTTTATTCACCAAGTTTTGCTCGATGAGTATCTGGCATCACATTCAGCTCCTGAGGATATCGAATATTATACGTGTGGGCCGCCAATGATGCTGCAGGCGGTACGATCCATGCTCGACGAACTTGGCGTTGAACCTGAAAATGTCGCCTTCGATGACTTTGGCGGCTAATCATAACTTATTGACGAATACCGCGCAACGTAATCGCATGCGCAAAGATGCGAATAACCGTTCAGGTGATTTATGAAACGAATATCTCCGTTCATGAAACTTACCATCGCATTGGTGTTGTTCTGTGCGGTGTTGTTGCTGATCCGAATACTCCAACCTGAACAACCCACTACCGCGCAAACAACACAGATAACCGCCGATACATCAAAGCAAAAACCTGCTAAGGTCATCCTCCGCGGCAAGACAATGGGGACAACCTTCGCAATCACGATTGAAGGGTTCACTGACGCTCAGCGGTTGCCAGAAATTGAGTCCGCCATTAAGCAACGATTGGTCGATATCAACCAGATCATGTCGACCTATATTCCTGCATCGGAAATTTCGCAATTCAATCGTTCGCAAACCACCGATTGGTACAACGTTTCAAAAGAACTATTGGAAATTGTACAGTTAGCACAGTCCATCAGCGTACAATCTCAAGGCGCATTTGATATCACGGTCGGCCCCGCGGTAAACCTCTGGAATTTTGGTCCCCAAACCGAAGCGAGCAGCACCGATCGCAGCGTCATTCCTACCGCAGATGATATTGCTCAAGTGCTCAAGCATATCGGCTATCAACAACTGCATACACGTGAAAACCCACCCGGATTAAAGAAAGATGACCCCCAGTTACAGATGGACTTAGCCGCTATCGCTAAGGGGTATGCTGTCGATCAGATTATTGAATTGCTCGCAGCCATGCAGCTCGACATACAATACATGGTTGAAATTGGTGGGGAAATTCGGACCGTGAGCCATCCTCAGAATCGCGATGATCAACGGACATGGCGATTAGGAATCCAAAACCCAGCTGGGCAAGCGGGTGCCGCTGAGCGAATCGTTGCCGTTAACAATCAAGCAATTGCAACATCCGGAGACTATGTAAACTACTATGAAATCAAGGGAGTGCGGTATTCACACACGATCGACCCAACCACAGCTATGCCAGTACAGCATCCCTTAGCCTCGACGGTGGTGATTACCGACACTTGTGCTGCAGCGGATGCTTGGGCAACTGCCCTATTGGTACTTGGGCCCAAACCAGCCTATGATATAGCTAATAAACACGACCAACCATTTGCCGCATTGTTAATCACGCGTAGCAAAGACCAACTCCGCTGGATACCCACTCGCGGCATGGAGTTATTCTTGGAATAATCGAAAGCACCTTGATCCATGTCTTTTATTGAACTCGTACTAATTTCATGTGGCGTTTTTGGTGGCGTCATCTTAGCGATGGCTGTGGGCGTCATTTTTGGCAATCGTCAGATCAAGGGAAGTTGTGGCGGCCTAGCTGGCATGAAAGATGAGCATGGCAACTCTATGTGCGACGTTTGTTCGATTCCCGTCGACGAGTGCCCAGAAATGCAACGCGAGACGTGTGATGAAAAAACAGCTAGCGAGCTCGAATGAACCCACTAGCTGCTGCAAAACGCACACCTTGGTTTCCCCACACATCGCTTTCCTCTGCTTAAAAAACTCTCGTTCTCTTCGTTCCAAAGGTTCAACATGTCCAAGGCCACGTTATCGCTCGCTTAATGTATCAGCGGTGGTGACAAACGTGTGGCACAACTATCGTAATCCATCTTTTCTTAGGTTGCTCAATGCGTAATAATTTGACCGGTAAAATTAACAACCCCTAAGAACAACAACACGTTTGATATGAAGATTTTCTTCTCAGTTGGTGAACCCAGCGGCGACTTACATGGGTCGAACTTAATTCGTGAAATGCTGCACCGCGACAATAGCATCGAGTGCGTTGGCTTCGGCGGTCCCCTGATGCAACAAGCGGGATGCACACTACTATTTGATCTCACTCAATTCGCCGTAATGTGGTTCGTCAAAGTCTTGCTTAACCTACATCGGTTTATCGGTTTTGCCCGGCAGGCTGAGCGGTATTTCAAGGAAAACAGTGTCGACGCCGTAGTGTTAATTGACTATCCCGGATTCAACTGGGTTATTGCTAAGAAAGCAAAGCGGCATGGAATTCCCGTATTCTATTATGGTGTACCCCAGTTATGGGCTTGGGCTCCGTGGCGAATACGCAAGATGCGAAATCGCGTTGATTATGCCTTATGCAAACTCCCGTTTGAGGAAAAATGGTACCGCGACCGCGGTTGCAACGCACGCTTTGTCGGGCACCCATTTTTTGATGAAATGGAAAACCAAAAACAAACCATTGATCAAGAATTTTTGATCCGCCAACGAGAGATACCTGGCAAATTGGTGACTTTACTACCTGGGTCGCGGCAACAAGAAGTTGAAGGACAACTCAAGTGGTTTCTTAAAGCCGTAACCACGGTCCAACGGGAAGTGCCGGATTCTCGATTTGCAATCGCCAGCTTTAATCAAACTCAGGCTGACTATGCCAGCAAATTCGTCGCCAAATCTGGTTTAAATATTGAAATCCATGTCGGCAGAACTCCCGAATTAATGCAAGCCGCACATTGTTGCTTGGCATGTTCCGGTTCCGTTTCATTGGAACTCATGTACCATCACACACCAACGGTTATTTTATATCACGTAAATCGATTTCGGTACTTTCTTGGCAACCATCTCATTCGAGCACGCTACATCACACTCGTGAATCTGATTGCATCATCCAATCCGTTCTTACGCACTAAAGAGATGTGGCATCCAAATTTACCGGGTGGCGAAGACATTCCAATGCCGGAATATCCAACGTGTACCGATAAGTCCTCTGAAGTCGCTGACCACCTCATCCAGTGGCTAACGGACCCACAATGTTTTGCTCACAGCGTTGAGCACTTGAAGACCCTAGCGAGCCAATATGCCACTAGTGGTGCATCACGGCGTGCCGCTGAGTTTATTCTGACAACGCTGACCCAGAATACTATCACTGATGTCCCTCAAGCGGCATAATCTATTGATAGATGTCCATCAAATATTCAACTCGGCGATATATTACTTTGTCACAGGAAGCAGTTTAGATGCTAGGGGAACCTAAAAACACACCCTACGATTTGCGATTCAAATTTCTAGGAATCGCTATTCGCATCCACCCCGGGTTCTGGGCTATTTGCGTCTTTCTGGGGTTTAGCATGGGGATGTCCACGCCACCAACGGCGCTATTGGTGTTTAGCCTAGCGGTGTTTCTATCGCTATTAATTCACGAGATGGGTCACGCCTTGGCATTTAATCGCTGCGGAATCCGTGCCCACGTCGTGCTGTACCATTTTGGTGGCTTAGCCGTTCCCACGGGGATGGAATCCTATTTCGACCATGCATCAGGATATACCTCCAAACAAAAATTATTTGTTACGGCGGCCGGCCCAGGTATGCAAATCTTAGCGGCATTGTTAGTCATCGTAGCCTTACGCGCGATGGGGAAGACTGATGGATTTCTCACGGAGCATGTCGGAATACCCGCTCGGCTAACCGCTGACCCCTCCGGCACGCTCGACAATATAATCATGTCTCTAAGTCGAGATGACCTCGCATGGGATCTGCGGCACATGGATGAACAAATGCAAGCACTATTCGCATCAGCCGATGCAAATGATGATCAATTACTATCTTTAGCCGAACATGACACATTTCAAACAACCGTTGATTCGCTCTCAGAACAATTTGAGCAGACGCCCATTCCGGTACCATCTGTAACGGCGATGGTTATTAAATCCGAGCACAAAAATCGATTCATTGGTGCGGAACTTAAATTATTAGAAGATGCGGATGTGGGGGACGATGGTTTGATTCGCATATCCGATTTGCAGCAGACGTTACAACATCAAACATCATTCGAATCGGATCTCCTCAATAAATTTGTCTATATTTTCGTGATGATTAGTTTGTTCTGGGCAATCTTAAATCTCGCCCCAGTCTATCCGCTCGACGGCGGACAAATTACTCGTGAGCTATTAGTGCTCTTCAACGTCCACAACGCGATTCCAAAATCGCTCTTAGTCTCTGCAGCGACAGGTGTGGCCATCGGAATCTGGGGATTAGGTAACAATCAAATATTCTTGACGATGATGTTTTTCATGATGGCATATTCGTCATATCAATTACTGCAACGCTTCCAACGCGGTTATTGAACGGCTGTTTTTTTGCCACTCCAGTACCAAGCCAGAATAGTGCCGGTGAACATACAGAAAAAGGTGTAGAAGGCGGGGGCTATAGCAACACTGGGATTGGTCGGAAAAAGTTCGCTAGCCAAAGTTGCTCCTAAACCAGCATTTTGCATCCCCACTTCCAAGGTGAGTGCTCGTTGCATACCGGGCGTGAGCTTCAATAACTTACCCCCAAATTGACCGCAGCAATAGCCAATCAAATTAATCAGCAACAGCGCCACTAACAGGCTGCTTTCCAATTGACTAAGATTGTCTCGAGACGTGCCCACAACGGTCGCAATGATAACAAGAATACTCAAATTGGCGATGATCGCGCCGATAGATTTTGCTTGCTTTTCAAACTGAGGTAACAGTCGACCGAGCATAAATCCACCGACCACGGGAATGACCACCCACTTCAACAGTTTTAGTCCCGCCGTAATATAAACCGCACCAGCACCTTGGGCGTTGTCCGTCAGCAACTGCGCGGCGACAGGATCGGCAAAGCTAGCTTGCAGACGCAATAGCACTGGAACTGCCAATGGAGACAACAACGTCGCTAACGTGGTCAAGCTAACGCTGTAACTCACATTGCCTTTACTAACGATTGTCAAAACGTTCGATGCCATCGCACCGGGAACACATCCCACTAGGAATATTCCGACGAGTTGCTCACCCTCAAACCCCAGAAGCTGGCCAATTAAACAAGCCAGCAGCGGCATCGAGACGAACTGGACAGCGGTGCCACCAATTACAACTGGCCATTTAGTCACAACTTGCTTCACTTCTTTAACAGGCAACATCCAGCCTACGGAAAACATCGTGACAATGATCAGGTAAGGAAGCAGCACGCGATGATTAAAGGGATCAAACTCTAAGCCAGTGTGAGGCCAATAAAATGCTGCTAGTGAAAGTAGAATCAACCACAGCAACAAAAATCGTTCTATCAACCTAGTCATAATCGTGCCTACCCACAATGCATTTTTTACCGCAATTCACGGCCAACGAAGGTCGCCTGCCTCAATATCAATGTACGCCAATTTAATTGAGTCACCAATAAGTGAATAAAAGATGTGATAACCGCCTGTCCTATTTTGTTCTTCTGGTTGATAATAATCGCAACAAAACAATCTTTTCCGGTTAGGCAATATGACTGACAAATTGACAATCGAAACTATCGAAAAACATCTCTCAGAAATCAAAGATCCCGAAACAGGTCGTGGATTAATGACTATGAATCAGATCAGCGACATTTCGCTCAACGACGGTCACCTGCAACTAACGCTAGGGTTAACCACTCATAGCGCACCGATTGCCGAAACCTATCGTGCAGATTTCGAGTCTGGGCTTCGCAACCAGTTTGCTGACCTCACAGACCTAACGATCAATCATGTCATCCACGACCGACCGGCAAATAAAGTTGGTGAAATTGGTTTAACAGCAAAAACCATCATTGCCGTTGGATCGGGCAAAGGGGGCGTTGGCAAGAGCACGGTCGCCGCAAGCCTTGCCTTAGGGCTACAAAAATCTGGCAGTAAAGTCGGAATCATGGATGCCGATGTCTATGGGCCAAGTATTCCTCAACTGTTGGGAGTCTCAGGTAGTCTCACTGCCGACGAAAACAACAAAATAAATCCCATTGATTGTAACGGTATGCCTGTGATGTCCATAGGTTTCATGATTCCTGAAGATGAAGCCGTCGTTTGGCGAGGACCGATGTTACACGGAGCAATTACTCAGTTCCTGCGTGATACAGTATGGGGCGATTTAGATTATCTGATTATCGACATGCCACCAGGCACTGGTGATATTGCGCTAACGTTGTCCCAACTCATTCCCCTCAGCGGCTGCCTTATTGTTTGCACTCCACAAAAAGTCGCGTTATTGGATGCCGTCAAAGCAATTTCCATGTTCCGCAAGGTGAACATTCCAGTATTGGGAATGGTCGAGAATATGAGCGGTTTCGTTTGTCCGGACTGTGACAAACGCTACGACATCTTTGGTCGGGGCGGCGCCAAGACTCGGGCTGAAGAATTGCATGTTCCGTTCCTCGGTGACATCCCCATCGTACCGTCAATCCGTGAATACGGTGATGCTGGAACATCACAAAACATTCTCGAAGATGCGGGTTCCGCACAATACATCGAAACGATGATCTGCAATTTGGTTACCAATATGGCAACAGCCGCTGCCGACCAACCGCCTCAAGTGCAGTTACCGGTGTTGGGTTAATTAAAATCCAACGAAATTAACGTGAAATTCTTGGCCACATTTTTTTCGTTGCGGCAAAGAAAGACTCAAACTCTATTGCATTAATTCCGATGTTCAATACAACTAGATGACTTAAGGGTTCGTTGTTAAGTTTTTCGTAGTTGGACTACGGCTCAATACTCGAAACTGATTTCACATTTATAGAGGAACATGATTGTGGCGAAAAAGAAAACAACTGCGAAACGTAAAGCAGCACCAAAAAAGAAAACAGCAGCTAAGAAAAAAGTTGTTCGTAAAAAAGTAGTTAAGAAGAAAGTTGCTAAAAAGAAAGTTGCTAAAAAAGCAGCAAAGAAAAAAGCAGCTCCTAAAAAGAAAACGGCAAAGAAGAAAGTTGTCCGTCGTAAAGTAGTAAAGAAAAAGGTTGCTAAAAAAGCCGCTCCTAAAAAAGCCGCTAAAAAGAAAGTAGCTAAGAAAAAAGCCGCTCCTAAAAAAGCCGCTAAAAAGAAAGTAGCTAAGAAAAAAGCAGCTCCTAAAAAAGCAGCTAAAAAGAAAACCGCCCGTCGTCGAAAATAACGACTACTCGCTTTTCTTAAGCAAATACAAAAGCCGCGAACTCCAAACGGAATTCGCGGCTTTTTGTTTTGCTATAACGTCTGCATTTTGACCGGAGGACTGGTGTTATTGTGGATCCGCAGCACTAAGCAACAGATCCAAATATCCTACTCGGATGCTATCTTTCAATTGTAGCTTGCTAGCCATCTGCTGCACTACATCTTGAGCTGCTACTAAACTCTCTTCAGACGCCATCAGTTCAATTTCAATATACGTACCTAAACCAACCACCTCATCAATCGCTATCGTCAAAGGTTGATCCTGCCAGACCAAGATTCCTGTCCGGCGTGTTTTTTCGACAACCGCCACGTAAACAAAACCGAGGGCGGAGAGTAGTTGTTCTGCTGCAGTTGAAGTTGCCCGGTCACCGAATGGTATTTCTATTTCTTGTCTAGTTTTGGTCGTTTGATCAATCCGTGGACCTTTATATGTAATGCAGTGTTTACCCGCAGAAGTCCGAATTCTAATTGCTTCGTCTGTCTGAGAAAAATCACGCGCGGGATGATTATAATACGCGTCACGCTGGTGGACCGTCTCGCTCCAAACAATACCCAACTTATCCAATTGCAATTCAAGTATTACTCGATCCGTCACCGCATATTTTTGTTCAACTTCGTAGCGCATCAATTTAGTCCACTTCGTTTTTATTTATAGCGAGTACCATTTTCAATTCGGCGACCAACGCAGTTACATCGGTAGTGCTAGTCAGGCAGGCACTAACCGCAACTCGAATAAAACCGACTGCGGATATTTCATCAATATTGTCTAAAGAAATGCCGCCAATTGCGAAGGCGGGCACCGTAGTCGCGTCAACAACTTGTCGCAAAAAATCAACGCCTGGAAACTTGTCGAACCCTTTCGTCTCCGACGTAAACACTGGACCACAACCAATGTAATTCGCGCCATCAATAATTGCCTGTTTTACTTGGTCTAACGAATGCGTCGAAACGCCTATCAGCGAATCTACACCAACAATCCGGCGAGTCTGTTCTACCGACAGTTCCGCTTGCCCTACATGCACTCCGTCCGCTCGGCTCAGTACAGCTAAGTCCGGTCGATCATTCATGATCATCAAAGGAGTACGCTCTGCTGCATTAATAATTCGACGTAGCAGCATTGCCCGCTCGAGCAGCATTTTGTCATTGAGATTCTTGTCACGTAGTTGAATTACGTCAACACCCGCTGCGCACAACCCGTTGATGCGGCGACTGAATTCATCTCGACCACCGCGCCCATCAACAATCGCATACACGTTGGCACGAACAAGTCGCTCGTCCGTTGATGATGCGTTGCTGATCATCTTTTCAAGTTGATAAGCGTCGTAACGCAATTGCTCGAACAATTCCGCCGCATCCGAAAACATCGTCTTGCTGTATTCCTCTAAACAGCGTAATGCTTGTTTTAATCGGCCGAAAGCTGCGGCGACAACCGACAAGACGTTTGCCCGATCGGTTTCCTCAGTTGTCGTCAAGTTGCGACCCACATCAAACTGACTTTCACGAGCCACTGAACGATCTCTCAGTGGTACTAATTGCAAAATACTCGCCAAACGATGACGTAACGACTTGATTGCCTGAGACATGTTAGCATCACTCACAACAAAACGTGCGTACTCTTCTATAGTACGCAATGCCTCAGCAGCTCGATTTGCGTTCGCATCGATAATTCGCAGTACACC
>JABJJO010000148.1 GCA_018660825.1 Planctomycetaceae bacterium
TTCACTATGAATCATGTATTACAAATTGCCGCCGTTGTGGGAATCCTCTGGATGCCATTTTTGCAGCGTAGCACCATGGGGGCCGACCACTGGAATAAACACATTGTCATGGAATTGGGTCATTGCAATACAGCGGTTGCGCTCGACGCCAACGGTGATCATCTTCTAGATGTGATTGCTAGCTTTAATGGCACAGTAAGCTTGTTCATTGCGCCCACGTGGCAGCAGCAATACGTCCTTCACCGATTCCCTGTAGGCAATAAGGCTTGTATCCACAGTGAAGTACTCGACGTTGACGGCGATGGCGACCTAGATTGGGCCGGAACCATTGCAAACCAACATCCGTTCTGGCTGGAAAACCCCGGCAGTAAACATATAAAACAAGGAATATGGATACCCCGCATTATTGATCCCGTTATTACCGGCATACACTGTATTATAAAATCTGACATCAACAACGATGGTCGACCCAATCTAATCATCAACAACTTTCAACCTGAAGAAGGCCTGCGAGATTCCATTGTCTGGTATAGCATTCCTAAGCGTCCACGCCGTGCTACACAATGGGACCGTCACATTTTTGCCGCTGGCGATGCCCGAGGTGGCAGCCATTACATGGGTGCCGGTGATATTGATGGCGATGGCTGGAAAGAAATTGCTGTGGGCGCTAAGGGAGCACCGTTTGCGGACGGCAACTGGTTTGCCTTTTGGAAAAACCCCGGGAAAGGTCGAGTCGAGCAAGCGTGGACAAAAGTGATGCTCGCGGAAAACCAAGAGGCCGCTACGAATATCCTGCCGGCTGACGTCAATGGGGATGGCAAGACTGATTGGGTTGCCACCCGCGGACACGGAGTTGGTGTAATTTGGTTTAAGAACCCAACTTGGGAAATTCAAGTGATCGATGCAACTATCCGTCAACCACATAGTCTAACCGTCGCAGACTTTGATCATGATGGGGACATAGACGCCGCCAGTTGCGGCTATGAAAGTAAACGTCTGATGCTATATCTGAACGACTCTCGAGGGAATTTCGAACTGCACGTACTCGATGATGATCAAGAAAGTTATGACCTGCGTAGCGTCGATATGGACGGCGACGGCGATCTCGACTTGTTAAACGCCGGTCGGGGTTCAAACAACGTCAACTGGTACGAAAACCCACTGAAGTGACGCTCCCAACAGTAAATTGATGTGCACCGTCTCAGCCGCGTTAATTCGCACTAAGTCGTGGTTTGTACTCCGCTCCTGTCAAGCTCGTCAGGACTGATGTTTGCCATTGTCGCAGTTGTTCTAACATGCCGCGTACCACTTCAGGATTTTCCGTCGCTATGTCATTTTCTTCAGCTACGTCATCCGGCACTTTAAACAACTGCGCTTTGATTGATACATCGTTACCTGCCACAACCAACTTATAGTGGTCCGACAATACAACACGGCTACCATCAAAATCACTCGCGGTGATCTTAGGGTGTTTGAAATTTGTAAACGTCCTTGTGTATACGTTCCCCATCATTTTCACCAACGGCGTCGTACCAATTTGCAGTGGTTTGGGGATCCACGGTTCACGTTGCTTATCCTTGCCGACATTGTATTGCCAGAAGAAGATCGGAGCAGGGCGATATTTCAATGATCCGTCAAAAGTTCCGGTCAAGGACAGTCCGTCAAGTTCTCGCTGTGGCAAATCAATTCCCACCAACTCACACAGCGTGGGCAATATATCGCTTGTCACGCTGTGTAACTGTGAAACCAATGGTGTTTTGATTCGCGCCGGCCACTCAATCACGCCTGGCACTCGAATCCCACCATCGTACATCTGGGACTTGCGTCCTCTTAGCGGCGAAGTGACAATTCCGTCACCGGGCGTACCGTTGTCCCCGCAATACCAGAGCAGGGTATCATCTCGTAATTTCTTAGCATCCAAGAACTCCCTCAGTTGTCCGATCGAGCGGTCCATCGCGGTAATCTCGGCATACCGTTCTCGCAATATATCACCAAGCGGTCTTGTTGTTGGTCGTCCCGTTTCATTAGACGTCAAACGAAACGTCTTATCGTTGTACTTCTCGGGCAGATCGTCGTACAGCGCAAGATCCTTCGGCAAACCGCTATACGGCTCATGGGGCGATCCGTACCATATCACCACAAAGAACGGTTTATTGTTACGTTTCGCCTTGGCTATAAACTTTGATGCGGCGGCTACTATAATCTCCGAACTTTCACCTTCGATCTTTTTTGGCGCAGCTCCATTGGCAGACAACACGGGGTTGAGCTCAAAGAAATTGTCATGCGACAACCACTCGTCAAACCCCATTTTTCCGGGGTTCGTCGGCGAGTCACTCTTTACCGGCCCGACATGCCACTTGCCAAAATGCCCACAGACATACCCTTTGGTTTTCAGCAACTGAGCAATTGTAATTTCTTCTGGGCGAAACGAAAAGCCGGGCGTAAAAGTACCGTATCGGTTTGGGTGTCGCCCCGTAAGTACGCTGCCGCGAGTGGGACTACACGACGGATGCGCAGCATAGAATCTATCGAATCGCAACCCAGTCGCAGCCATCTCATCAAGCACTGGGGTCTTCAAATGCGGGTGACCGTTATAGCCCACTTCGTCCCACCCATGGTCATCTCCCATCAGCAACACAATATTGGGCAGGTCTTCTGCCTGTGCGTCGGTTACGGGAATACCAGCAAGTAGCAAAACAAGTAATAATGGGGGGGTAATTAACTTCATAGTTTTCTGTTCGCGTTGGAGTTCGTATATATTCTTAATTATTCAAAAATGTTAAAATTGAAAATCAGCGTTAACCAGTTTGCAAATAACTCTGCCCACCTATCGATTTACTGAATATCAATTAAATGAACATCGTCGCCAACATCTGTCTAGTCTATTTGAGTTTATCTGCTTGCGTGCTTCAAGCGACTACGAGACCTGCTCCTGAGGTTCGTCCGAATGTCGTCATTGTGATAGCGGACGATCAAACATGGTCCGATGCCGGCTGCTACGGAAACAGTGACGTTAACACGCCCAATATCGACCAACTGGCCAAAGAAGGATTGAAATTCAATCTTGCATTCACCGCGACCGCTATGTGCTCGCCCACTCGACAACAACTCTACACCGGACTGTTTCCCGTTCGCAGCGGCGCATATCCCAACCACAGCCAAGTCCGCAAAGGCACCCAAAGCTTCGTTCACTACTTCAAAGAAGCCGGGTATCGAGTGGGACTGTGCGGCAAGAGGCATATCGGCCCCGCAGACAGCTTTCCCTTCACGAACGTTACCAAGGGCAAACTCGCAGCATTCGTTGCCAATCCAGAACCATTTCTGTTGGTGTATGCATCCGACAGTCCGCACCGACCGTGGACCTCAGGTGACGCTTCGCAATACGACCCTCGCAGCCTCTCGTTGCCCCCCTACATGTACGACAGTCAACAGACTCGCACTGCTCTTGTCGACTACTATGCGGAAGTCACTGACTTTGATCGGGAACTAGCAACGGTCGATCACGCCGTGTCACTTGCCAAGAAAAAAGACGACACCATCTTCATCTATACCAGCGAACAAGGCGCACAGTTCCCCTTTGGTAAGTGGACTTGCTACGATATCGGCTTACACGTCGGATTCATCATGCGTTGGCCCAACCACATCGCCGCAAACTCCCAATCCGATGCGCTTGTCCAATACGTCGATGTCGTCCCAACCTTACTCGAACTATGTGACATTCAAATCCCGGCCGGTCTCGACGGTCGTAGTTTTGCGGACGTCGTATTGGGCCATAAGGACCAACACCAACGCTACGTTTTCGGCGTACATACCACACGCGGAATCATTCAAGGCAGTGACTCCTATCCGATTCGCTCAGTACGCACTCGACAATTTAAACTCATCCTTAATCTGAACCATACAGTTACGTTTCACAACATAGTGACGCGAGGTGGTGGGAATCCGGCGTGGCCAAGTTGGGTGCAAGCGGCCCAGACTGACCCAATCGCGAAGACATTGGTTAACGGATACATGCGTCGCCCAGCCATCGAATTTTATGATCTTGCCGCCGACCCGTTTGAGCGAACCAATATAGCCGATCTGCCGCAACAACAAAAAGAGATCGCGCGGCTGTCCAAGGTCCTCAAATCATGGATGCGGCAACAAGGTGACCAAGGACACGCCACAGAAATGTTAGTCAAAGCGCACAAAAGCGTGTCAGGTAAATAACAACGTCCGACCTCACATTCATAGTGTTTTGTGTAAACTCAAGGCCCACGTTTATCCGCTACACTGATACAACCTAAGGGAACTGTTATAATATCCATATGCATACTAATCGCCATCGACGACATTTTATCGCACTTGTCACGCTTCTTTGCGCAATCCTATCGATAGAACCATGCGAAGCACAAACTGCTGACAGCGCGGCGATAATTCCCGCTCTCAACGAATTGAAAGCAAGCGGTGCAGAGCGATCAAACTACGTAACACAAAGTTTACCACCGCGGGCAACGAAGGCCCCCAAACCTAACCTCGCTGAGTTTCGCAGGTCCATCCAACCGATCCTCAAATCTTCTTGCATCGATTGCCACGGCCCCGACACCCAAGAAGGCAACATCCGCCTCGACGCCTTCGACCCGAATCTGCAACGCGGAGCGGACGTAAAATGGTGGATCGAAGTCCTCGGTGTCATAAACAACGGTGAAATGCCTCCTGCGGATGCCGATCCACTGAGCAACTCGGATCGCAGTCAGCTCGTGCAGTGGCTTTCCACGGAACTCCAGATAGCCTCGCAAGTCCGGCGTGCCGAACAAGGCCATTCTTCCTTTCGCCGACTCACTCGCTACGAATATAACTACGCTCTTCAAGACCTACTCGGAATACCCTATAACCTAGCCAAAGATTTGCCTCCCGAAGCCAACACGGACGATGGATTCCAAAACAGCTCTGAAATGTTGCACATGTCTATTACGCAACTCGAAACATACCGCGAAATAGCATCTACGGCGATTACACGAGCAGTTGCGCTCAATCCGCAACCGCCCATGCTGCAATGGAACATCCCGATGCAAGCGGCGGCGGCTAGGCATTGGCCTGAGCAAGAGAAGCAAATTGCCGATCTCAATGAGCAACTCACGAAAGACGGTGACAAACAAAAACACCAGAGAGAACTTGACCAACTACTAGAAAGATTCCGGCAACCCCACAACAACACTTATTATCGAGACCTTCAATCCGGCCGGACCGTCCGTTCATCTTGGCAATACTACGGAGCTAAATACGCACACGCGCCTACGCCCCCGCCCAACGATATCCCCGTCACACCGACCCACATCGTCATCATCCCCCGGGGACAATTCCTGATCATTGAATTAGGAAACCAGATCCCTCCAGTGGGGACGCTGCGTGTCCGCGTTCGCGCATCACAAACTCTACAAACTTCTGCGACACCTCCTAGCCTCAGGCTTGAATTCGGGTGGCGTGCAAGTAACGACAGCCGTGCCCTGATTCGACTCAGCGAACACGACCTCGAAATTACCGCAAAGTCAGATAAGCCGCAGTTTTATCAGTGGGAAATACCGTTAGGGAATATCTATCCTCGCAACTCCGTACGAACAACCGCCAAAATGGGCGCTACGCCTAACCCGTCCGAATACATACGCTTGTTAAACAGCTCTATCTCCCAAGGCAATATTCAAATTGATCATGTCGAAATCACTGGCCCCATCCACAACCAATGGCCTCCGGAATCACACAGCAGAATCTTTATTGACAGCCCCAACCGATCTGACGAACCGCTCTATGCGAAAGAAGTTCTGGAACACTTTATGCCGCGCGCTTGGCGACGTGCAGTAACCACTGCGGAAGTCCAACAAAAGCTGTTGCTGTACAGCAGCATGCGATCCGAATTTGACAATTTCGAACAAGCTATGGTCGAAGTACTCGCCACAGTGCTCGCTTCACCCAACTTCCTATATGTTGCCCGCGACAGCACACTCGAACATAAAAAGCCGATCTCCGCTGAGCAACTTAACGATTATGAACTGGCCACGCGGATGGCACTATTCCTCTGGTGCTCTACGCCCGATCAAGAACTGCTTGATTTGGCCCACGATCAACGCCTGCACGAACCGAGCATATTCGCACAACAAGTCCAACGGATGTTGGCCGACCGCAAATCCCAGCGACTCGCCAAGCAGTTCGTCCAGCAGTGGCTCGATCTTCAGTTACTCGAATTCCTACAGATCGACCCTAAAGCTCATCCACAATTTGACCCTGAGCTTAAACTCGCCATGCAGCAAGAGCCTATCGCGTTTTTCTCTGAGATGCTCACCAACAACCACTCCTTACTTGATTTTATCCATGCTGACTTTACGTTGCTAAACGAACGCCTCGCCCAACATTACGGTGTCGCAGGCGTATTTGGAAATGAAATGCGGCGAGTCACACTCACTGACGAACACCAACGCGGTGGGTTGTTAACTCAAGCTGGTTTGTTAGCCATGAATTCTGATGGTGTTGATTCCCACCCACTCAAACGGGGAATCTGGCTCCTCGAAAGTTTACTGCACGACCCGCCACCACCACCACCGCCTGCTGTCCCTGAAATCGACTTAGCGGAGCCGAAGATCGCTGAAATGACATTGAAACAGCGCATCGAAAATCATCGTGAACATGCGGCTTGTCGATCTTGTCATGCCAAAATTGATCCATGGGGGATCGCCTTTGAAAACTACGATGCCATCGGCCAATGGCGCAACAGTATCGCCGACGAACCAGTGGATGCTTCCAGTTTATTGTTCAATAACTACGAAATAAGCGGCATGGACGGGCTTAAACGGTATTTATTGGCCGAGCGTCAAGATCAGTTTACGCGTGCATTAACCTATAAACTTGCAACCTTTGCACTGGGGCGACCGTTGACATTTGCAGATCGTTCAAGCATCGACCAAATTGCTGCCGATGTACGTAAACAGGGCGATGGACTGGCCACCTTAATAACTTTAATTTGCAAAAGCGATCTCTTTCATTCAAAATAGGATCAAGCTGGCAACGTATTTCAGTACACAGTATTCTTTCACGACGAACACCACACAAAAATCACAAATGGAATTTATCATGGATCCAAAATCTTCCAAGACGATCGAATCCACAGCCTGTTCCGCAATCGGGCAAACAATTTCAGCCTTAGACCGCCGTCGTTTTTTGCGTGGAACGGGACTCGCATTGGCCCTACCATTGCTCGAATCAGCCACAGTCCTCGGTAAGCCCGCGACCCAAGCAGACACTCCTAAACGCCTTGCCTGCATCTACTTCCCTGACGGTGTACCAATGCCGTTACCTCAAGATCCAGCCTATAAAGAATGGCTCTGGTTTCCACACGGCAACGGGAAGGAATTCAAGTTCACCAAGTGCTTAGAAGTATTGCAACCTCTCCGCAGCGAACTTTCAATCCTCTCCGGGTTTTCGCACCCATCTGTCCGTAGTATCCATGGCCACTCCAATGCCGATCAGTTTTTAACAGGTGCTGCGACCGGTGGTGACGGTGAGTACAAGAATTCAATATCGCTGGACCAACTATATGCATCCCACGTCGGCGACCAAACCCGGCATTCCTCGTTAGTGATGTCAACCGATGGTGGAACGGGGACTCCACGAGGCGCCCACACTTTGTCCTTCAATCGCGCCGGTCGCGCGATCCCTGCGGAGCACCGACCAAAACGCGTTTTCGACATGCTGTTTGTAAAACGTGATGGTGATGCCGCTCGTCGATTAGCGCTCAGTCAGAGCGCTCTTGATGATCTGTTAGCAGACGCTCGATCACTACGGCTGACTCTGTCGACTAACGATCAAGAACGATTGGATGAATACCTACATTCCGTTCGTGATGCGGAGCTCAAGATCGCCAAAGCTAAAAGCTGGCTGAGTACCCCGTTGCCCAAAGTTACGGCGGATGGCTTGGAATTATCGAGCTACATGGACGCGCCACGGGACTACCTGCAGACAATGTTCGACTTGATTTATTTGGCGTTTAAGACAGATTCCACGCGAACGGCAACCTATCAATTGGGCCGCGAGAATGGAGTGGGGCAGAGTGATCATTTGGCTCGGGCGATTGGCCTGAATCTATCTCACGGATTGTCTCACGACACAACAAAACCTGGCGGCTGGAAGAACTTCGGCATTTATTGCAGCTTCTTGGCTGAAGAGTTTGGGCGTTTCGCGACGCGATTACGAGACACACCAGAACCGGCCGGTCCGGGAACAATGTTGGATAATTCGCTGTTATTATTCGGCTCGGCATCTAGTGCGTTTCATCTTTCTCGTAATTATCCGCTTGTGCTCGCTGGTGGTAAGAACATGGGGTTCAAGCATGGTCAGTATATTAACCATGCCGGCGCTAACCCTCAGGGCGGGCCGTGGAGTGGGGGCCGGGAACCTTGGCAGCAAGAAATTACGCACGACGATATCCCATTGTCCAATCTGTTTGTAACGATGTTGCAGCAATTAGGAGTTGAAACTGAGACGTTTGCAGACAGTACCGGGGCGGTCAACGACTTGGTTTAGCCCATTGGCATGCATTCAGATCCATTGCTGTTCATTTGCAATTACGATTAACCTATAATTATTCCAACGCACTATATCGCTCAATCTCAAACTTTCTGGGCACTTAACGTATGAGTAGGCAACCTCAACATGCTTCGCAGGTCAGCAGGCGACAGGCTTTAGTAACAGCCGGCGCTGCGGGATTAACCGGCTTAACGCTGACTGATCTTTTACGGGAAGAGTCGCGCGCCACTGATCGGGGCGGATCTAGCAAGCGGGCCAACTCGGTAATCTTGCTTTGGATGCGAGGCGGACCGTCACAGCATGAAACTTGGGACCCGAAACCCGATGCACCAGTCGAATTTCGTGGAGCGTTCGGATCACGATCCACCTCAGTCCCAGGAACGCAAATTGTCGACATGCTGCCGCAGTGTGCGGCTATCCAACACAAATGGTCGATCATCCGTAGTCTGCATCACAGCAACGCTGGGCACTCGGCTGGTGATCAAATCGTGTTTACCGGTTACCCGCCAGGGCCAGATCCAAATATCAATGTACATCCAAGTTGTGGCGCTATTACCTCGCAACAGCTTGGGCATTTAAATCCAGAATTGCCGGCCTACGTAATGATTCCGCGGCAAGTCCCTGGGACCGATTCGGCCTATCTTGGACCGGCCCACAAACCGTTTGAAACATTGGCAGACCCGGCGGCACAGGGAGTATTCAAGCTGCAGAACTTCACACTGCAAGAGACGATTAGCAACAAACGATTTGCTGATCGTAAGGGTCTGTTGCGTGAATTTGATAAATTCAAATCCGAGACGGATAATAGCGGACAAATGGAGTCGTTAGGGACTTTTCAACAGAAAGCGTATTCTATTTTAGCGAGTGACCGAGCGCGGGCTGCCTTCGACATAGACGCAGAGGCGGCGGAGGTACGAGAGCGATATGGGTTTGTAGAAACTTATAATCCGATGGACCCTCGCAGGTGTAGCGCGAGTCCTTTTAATCAGCGGTTCTTGTTAGCTCGTCGACTTGTTGAGGCGGGTGTGCGGTTGGTAACTGTGGATTGCCGCTGGTGGGATACTCATGTGCAAGGCATCGATTCGATGAAAAACGGATTTTTGCCGAGGTGGGACCAAGCCTATCCGGCGTTGATCAATGATTTACAACAACGAGGGATGTTGGACACGACGATGGTATTGGCGTGGGGCGAGTTTGGTCGGACGCCACGAGTGAACAAAGACAACGGCCGTGATCATTATCCGAATGTTTTCAGCGCAGCGATTGCAGGTGGTGCAGTGCAGGGTGGACGTGTCGTGGGTTCCTCGGATGCTAAAGGGGCATTTCCGAAGGATCGTCCCGTGACGCCTCAAGATGTTTTGGCCACGGTCTACGATCACTTGGGCATAGACACCCACCGTCACTATCTAGACCATTCTGGTCGACCCGTCCAAACACTACCGTTTGGTCAACCGATTACCGAGTTACTGTAGGATAACGTCCGGTAAACTCCCGTTCGCCGGAATTTACAGCCAACAACCGCTGCTCATTCGCGGTTCCTATTTAACGACGCTATCATTATCCGCAGCACGAACCTCCTCTAACGTCACCATCATCGACGTCACGCGTTGCAAGTGAGTGGCCGCGAGATTCGTCTTCTCCGAGGGATCTTCAGCTATGTTGTAGAGCTCATATCGCTGTTTGTTGTTGGATTCCACGAGCTTCCAGTCACCGATCCGCAGTGAGCAAGCCCGCCAGTTTGGCCCGGCAATATAGATCGGGCGTTCGGCGATTTTCGTTCCTGTGGTTATCAAACCCGAGAGGTCTGTACCGTCCCATGCCAATTCGCGGTCGGTCGGAAAACCGGCGAAATTACAGAAAGTCGGCATCCAATCAGCAATAAAAACTGGTGTGGCATTTTTTCCAGTTTCGATTTTGCCAGGCCATGAGACCAAAGTGGGCACTCGCGTGCCGCCTTCGTAGATGCTGCCTTTTTGGTCGCGTAGTGGTTTGTTGTTACCGGTAAGTCTCCCAGTAATCGAGTCGTCGAGGGGGTACTTGAGATCCTTATTCTCAGACCAACTGCCACCATTGTCGCTGGTGAATACGATCAGTGTATTTTGCCGTAGGCCATGTTCGTCAAGTGCTTTGAGAATTCGTCCGACGCTGTGGTCCATGTGCATGATACAGGCCGCGTATTGGCGGGCGATTGGTTCGGTGATGATGGCGGGGACTTCGTCGAGCCAATCTTTGGTTTCGTTTATCGGTAAGTGCACGGCGGTGAAGGGTACGTAGAGAAAAAAGGGTTTGCTGCCTCGTTCAGAGTTGCCAGCGATCCAA
>JABJJO010000221.1 GCA_018660825.1 Planctomycetaceae bacterium
CGATGCGGCTTGCCGCAGCGCTGATTAAAGCCAATAAGGATTTCGACTTGATTGTTATTCCCGGCGGAGGACATGGTGACGAGGGCCGGTATGGAAGCAGACGTCGCAAGGATTTCTTCTGGAAACATCTGCTCGGGCTGGAGTCACCGGACATTAATGCGATTCCCTAAGAGAACAAATTATCTTTCCGCCGTCTCGTCAGGTTGAGACTTATTTGCCCGCCACACTTGCTGACTCAATATCGGATAATCTGTCAACATACCATCGGCACCTGCTGCTTGGGTTTGCTGCCAAGCACTGGGGTTCCGCCGGTTCTCACCAGCTCCCGCGTAGTTGTATAGAGCTTGCTTGTGGTGTTGATGTAATCGATCGACATCTTCTCGGGTGGGGGTATAGGTCAACAAAAATACGTCTAGGAAATCTTCCTCAAGCCTTTCGATGACCGACGCTCGGTTTACATTTTGACCAATCCGTACACGTGGATTAAGTTGTTTGAGACGCTCACTCACTTCACGGCTTTGGTCAAATGCAAAAGAATAATCGAGCATGTCATATTTGACCATCAATGCAACCAGTTTTCGTTCACCAGCGCGGGTAATTTGCTTTACATTCAATGCGATAATCGTCGGGCCCTGTTTTCGCTTTTGAATCAACTTAAAAGTCTCTTCTAACGTGGGTACCTTCACTTCTTGATATCCAACATCAAACCAACTTCCAGCATCCAGCTTTTTGACTTCGGCCAAAGTCACATCGCGAATCGACCTGTTCGGACCATTGGTTGTCCGTTGTAAATTATCATCGTGAATAACAACGAGATGACCATCGAAAGTCGTACGGATGTCGAGCTCAATTCCCATACGCAATTCTAGACACGCAGCAAATGCCGGTAGGGTATTCTCGGGAGAATGCCGCAACAGCCCACGATGGGCAATCGCAATCGGATCGGCTGCAGATACGCAGTGAAGCAGTGATAGAAATAACGCCAAACATATAGTCGGTCGAACCATAACAATACCATCACGTCGTAAAAGTTTTAGAGCACTAACTCTTTGATGACTTGTGCCGGCAGCACACCAGTGAGCCGTTGATTTAAGCCTTGGTACTTATATGACAATTGTTCGTGATCATAACCTAGCAATTGCATAACCGTGGCATGGAAATCACGAATGTGTACCGGTTCATTAACGATATTGTAGGAGAAGTCATCGGTTTCCCCATAGATGGTACCACCCTTTGTACCACCGCCAGCCATCCACATGCTGAAACAGCGTGGGTGGTGATCGCGACCATAATTCGTCAGCGACAAATTTCCTTGCGAATAAATCGTACGACCGAACTCGCCACCCCAGATAATTAACGTATCATCAAACATCCCGCGTTGTTTTAAGTCTTCAATCAACGCTGCACAGGGTTGATCCACATCTTTACATTGGCTCGGCATCCGTCCGGCTACATTACCGTGATGGTCCCAATTGTTGTGGTAAATTTGGATAAAACGGACACCGCGTTCAGCCAATCTCCGAGCCATCAAGACGGTATTGGCGAACGTGCCCAACTTCTTCGCTGCTTCACCGTATAACTTGAAGGTGTGATCTGACTCAGTACTTAAATCCGTCAACTCAGGCACACTAGCCTGCATTTTAAACGCCATTTCATATTGTCGAATCCGAGTTTGCGTTTCTGGATCACCGACCGCTTCAAAATTAATCTCATTTAACGCATTGATATTGTTGATCGTACTTTTACGGATCGCCGCGGGAACGCCAGCAGGATTATTAATATATAGAATCGGATCACCGGCGCTGCGGAAAGAGACACCCGCGTGCTCACCCGGTAAGTAACCGCTACCCCACAACCGAGAAGAAATCGCTTGCTCTTGGTCACGATTACTTGGCACAGCCACTAACACAACAAATGCAGGAAGATTTTCGTTGTCAGACCCTAATCCATATGAGGCCCATGATCCTAAACACGGACGCCCCGGTACTTGATTTCCTGTCTGCATCGCCGCGATCGCTGGTTCATGATTGATCGCTTCGGTGTGCAGCGACCTCATCCAACAGATGTCATCTGCTTTTTTTGCTAGATTAGGCAAAAGTTCCGTATTCATCATCATGCCACATTCACCCGCTGGGCTAAACTTAAATTTTGTGGGCGCGATAGGGAATCTTTTTTGGCCACTGGTCATGGTCGTCAAGCGTTGACCTTTACGAATCGAATCTGGTAGATCTTTGTCGTAAAAATTTTTCATCTTGGGTTTGTGATCGAATAAATCCATCTGCGCCGGACCACCAACCATGTGCAAATAAATTACTCGTTTCGCTGTGGCTGGGAAGTGGGTTTTAACAACGCCTTCACCTGCCGCTGCGGACGAACCACTTCCCAGTAGCGAACCGAGGGCGGCAGTTCCTAATAAATTCTTGCCCTGCGAGAAAAACTGTCGACGCGTTTGCAACGTTTTGTATTCTTCAATGATATTCATAGGAATTTCCAATACACCTTAATCGAGCTTCGGGTAATATTTTTCTATTGGTCTCTATTCGTTGATTACTTTACGGTTCTTACTTGTTAAGGACTTCATCTAAATTCAAGATCTGATTGCAAACCATCGTCCAAGTTGCCAGTGTTACATCGTCCATCGATTCATCGACTTTCGATTCACCCACTGCCAAAAGTGATTTAGCATCATCTGCATGGGCTTGATAATATTCGTGCAAATGCTGTTTACTGGATTGAACAATCTCTAATTCGCGATCTTTCAACGCTCTACTGAGCGCACGATCCGTGACAAAGTCAATCATTGCTTGGTCACTGCCATCTGTTTCAATAAGCGCAAGTTCAGCGAGTTTTCGAGCAGCCTCGACAAATTGTGGGTCATTTAATGTAATCAAAGCTTGCAGAGGAGTGTTTGTGCGCTCTCGACTCACAGCGCAATATTCGCGGCTTGGGGCATTAAACGCTTCCATGTTTGGCGGAGGTGCCATCCGTTTCCAAAAATGGTATACCGTACGGCGGTATAGATTCTCGCCTTTGTCCTGAACATAATTTCGAGTATTGCCACTGGGTAAACCTACCACATCCCAAATGCCCGTTGGTTGGTATGGCTTCGTGCCTGGTCCATACATTTTGCGTGACAATAGCCCGCTAACAGACAGGGCATAGTCACGTACCATTTCTGCATCCATGCGAAAACGCGGTCCACGTGAAAGCAACACATTGTCGCGGTCTAGGACGATTTTTTCTTTAGTTACAGTCGCCGCCTGGCGATAAGTCGCGCTGGTCAGCATCAACTTAAATAACTTTTGTACATCCCAACCGCTATCACGAAACTCTAGTGCCAACCAGTCCAGTAACTCTGGATGGCTAGGATCTGCACCCATCACACCAAAGTCTTCCGGAGTGGTGACAATCCCGCGGCCAAAGATTTCTTGCCAAAAGCGATTCACGGTAACTCGTAGCGTAAGTGGATTCGCTGGATCAACAATCCACTTTGCCAACCCCATGCGATTATTCGGCAAATCATCGGCGAATGGATGCAACGAAGCTGGAGTAGCCGCCGATACTTGTTCACCTTTTTTATCATATTCGCCTCGCATCAAAATATAAGCCATCGCCTGCGAATCTTGCTTCTCGACTTGGACATGCGTCACGGCGCTACGAGCCTCAATAGCCGCTTTCTCTTTTTCTAGCTCACCAAGTGCTTTTTGGAGTTTTGGATACTGTTGATCGTTATTATTCAAGTAATAGTTCAATAAGATTTGGGTTTGTTCTTTACTGCGATCTGCCTGAGCAATCGATAGAATTTCCTGCAGTGGTGCGGCTTCACCTATCATCTTGACGTCTTGTGCCAATAATTGATGATCATAGATACGAACATCCTGCACGCTGCCGCCTTCGAAAACAGCGCCTTGACTACGCTGACCCACTCGTAATGGCGTCTTCGTGCGAATCGTTGCGTCTGGTTTGATATTGTTTGTTGCAACAGTTAATTTAGTTTCTGCGCCATTCACGTATATTTTGATACCCTCGGGTTTGGCAGTTCCATCATAAGTCACAAACACATGTTGCCATTTCCCAGCCTTGACTTGGGCCCCCGTGGTGAGGACCTTAATTGCATTATCTGGCCATTCTTGAACCATATGCACGGCAAACTCACCTCTGTCTTGCCATAAATCCCAACCGCGATGTTTGGCCTGTTCGTCCATCCGAGCAATGATTCCACTGCCGCCATCAGTCTTTACAGTTTTGACCCAAGCACCATAGCTGAACGCCTGGTCTTTTTCAAAATCTCCCAACCCGCCAAGATCAAATGTATTGCCCGCTTTAATCACTGGTGCCGAGGCCGTCCGTCCATTGGCAACCCAAGTCACATTACCTGTTACCTTAACGGGTTCCGCATCTGCGATTTGATTTGTAACTGTGTTTCCCGAACCTTCATTTAGCGGAAGATTAACAACCAATCCCTTCGTCGGTAATTCTAGCGGGACGGTTTCTTTTTCCGTTACGTCGAGCCATTTATTAAACCCCGCCTGGGCAATAAGTTTTCTTTCATCGCGAGCTTTCCCAGCCGCTGTGATTGCCGCAGGTAATGCTGCCAGTCTTTCTCGATCTGCTTCTAAGGGGACCTTAATGACTGGGCCGCGACCATCTTTGATGTTGCCATCCTTGGGACCTTGCGTCGTGTTACGGAAAAATGCTGCCAGGGAATAATAGTCCTTCATCGTAATCGCATCAAACTTGTGGTCATGACATTGAGCACAGTTCGTCGTTATCCCAAAATAGACCCAACCAATCGTTTGCACTCGGTCAGCCGCATAATTGGCCAGATTTTCTTCGTCAATCGTGCCACCTTCGTTCGTGGTAATATTGCAACGTTGGAAACCTGTAGCAATAAGTTGGTCCGTAGAAGGCTTTGGCAGCAAATCACCTGCAATTTGCTCAATGGTAAATTGATTAAACGGTTGATTGGCGTTGAACGAACGAATAACCCAATCGCGATAAGGCCACATCTCACGATAGTTATCAAAGTGCAAGCCATGAGTGTCCCCATAGCGAGCGGCGTCAAGCCAATACCGCGCACGGTGTTCACCCCATGCTGATGTCTGCATCAATTTGTCGATCCACCCACCGAGAACTTTGTCTCTATTTTCTTTGCTGCCACGATATGCTGCAACAAAATCAGCAACATCTTCAGCTGCTGGAGGCAAGCCTGTGACATCTAGATGTACACGTCGAAACAACTGAGCGGGTGAAGCTTCCGCAGCCGGTGAGAGACCTTCTTCTTGTAGACGCGCTAACACAAAACGATCAATGCCATTTTTTGCCCAACTTTTTTTACGAGCCTTGGGTAGTTCCGCTTGCCGTGGTGCAATTAACGACCAATGTCGCTGGTATTCGGCCCCTGCGGAAATCCAACGTTTGAGGATTTCCTTTTCTTCCGCGGTAAGTGTTTTCTTAAGCTCCGCCGGTGGCATGATCAGTTCGGCGTCGTCAGTCAACACACGATTGAGTAATTCACTGTCATCGGGTTGGCCAGCGACGATTGCGCCAAAGTCGATTGCCGCTTCACGTTGGTCTAATCGTAAATCGGCTTTTCGCGCGGCACTGTCCGCACCATGACAAGCAAAGCAATTTTCTGCCAGTATCGGTAACACGTCTCGGTTGTATTGCAACGGTTCCGCTGACTGTGTAATTCCCGCGAATACGAAACAAATCACCAGTAAAAATAGTGAACGCCAAGTGCTTTGCTGATTCATGTTGATTCTCGTAAAACTCGTTGGTTGATTAACTGAATTAAATTTTTGTATGTCTTATTGTTGTTTAATAGGGAACCCTCGACCCCAGTATTTTACTCCAGCAGCGATGTGTCTTGACATTGCCGCCGACGCTTTGTCACTATCACCCGTAATTAACGCTTCGACAATTTCTAAGTGCTCCTGAGCTTCTTCAGCAAACCGATAGGTCTCATCCTCGGCCAATTCCGTTTCCCATGACGCATCTCGCAAAGCCCGAAACAACAGTTTCAATCTTTCAATTTCGTTTGCTAAAAATCGATTGTCGCATGATCTGGCTATCAAGTCATGCAATTGACTGTCAAACTTTCTAGCATTTTCGACAAATGATAATCCATGCCGTTTGGCATTTATCATTTTCGAGAACTTCGCGGCCAAATCATGTAATTGCGTGAGATTGATTCTGCCCGCAGCACTTGCCGTTGCTTCACATTCCAATACTCGCCGGACCGCTGATATCTCACGTACATCTTGTACGGTTACGGCTCGAACAATCGCCCCGCGATTGGGTGCAAACTCGATAATGCCAACACCTTCGAGCTGCACCAGCGCTTCACGAATTGGTGTCGAGCTCACGTTAAAACGATCCGAAAGTTCCTTGATAACCAAACGCTGACCCGCTCGATACGCCCCGCTAAGAATATCGCTTAGCAATGCTTCGGCCACGACCCAGCGACGCATACCATGTCCACAATCCTTTGTGGTATTCACCGCTACTGTTTTAACTAATATCGCCATAGATATAATTATACATAATATAACGTTAATTGTCCATAGTTTTTAGTCGTCATCTAACGTATCAATTCGGATGGGATTGCTCGCTTCTTCAAGTCGGTAGAAGCATAGGTTCAAAACTATATAAGCGGATAGTCTCCAAGGGGGAACCCTCTACTTGTTCGCCGTCTGGGATTGTAAGGAAACGTGTACGCCGCTTTTGTTGGACGTTACGACATCCAATAGTCCATCGCCGTTAATGTCACCCATCCAGAATTGAGTGCCGACACCGGACTGTTGGTGGATGACGCGCGGGATGTACGTCGTTAAACCACGTGAGTCCTTTTTAGCTTCAAACCAATAAACAATGGCCGGTTGATCTGAGCCCGGATCACCCTTAGGTCCATGAGCCCAGAAGCGTTTGCCCGTAATGATATCCTGCAAGCCATCTCCATTAACATCACGAAAATGCAAGGCATGTGTTTGAGATACGAGATCAGGAAACAGGTCATGGCGAATAAACTTGATCTCGGCAGCTTCCTTACCATCGTCAACCACTTGCTGATGCCACCATATACCAAACTGATGAGCGCTACTGCTGATGATGTCTGCCGCCCCGTCGCCATTAACATCAGCGGTTACCATGTTGGCACAAGCTGGACCGAGGTTCGCAACGTGAAACGTCCAAGGTTTCTCAGCAACCTCCGCAGGTTGCTGCCACCACCCATTCGCACAAATCACATCCGCACGATCATCTCCGTTAATATCACCCACGCCCAAACCATGTGAAAATCGATTCGTACCTGGAGCAGGCTGGCCAGCGCGGCCACTACGACTAATCGGGTGCATCGTCCATTTTTCAGTTGGGTCATCTCCGGGACTAAACCACGCCATCGTACCCTCGTTCATCCGCCCCGCCGGTTCCCAACCCATTACCAGCACTCGCTGACCCGAACCAAACAAATCCTTGTACACCACCGTTTCATTACAGGCACTGTGCCAAATCTCATGTTTCTTCCAATGTCCCTCGACGGCTTGTGGGTTCTCATACCAATGACAAGGAGTGCCTGGAAATCCAATAACAATCAAATCGGGCCATTGATCGTGGTTCACATCATCTACAAAACAGGCGAAGTTTGCACTGTAGCTATGGGCGCCGTCTCCATTATCAATCACTGGTGCGATTTCGTGGGGTGTCCAATTCGGTGCTTCGTACCAAAGTTCACCAACAAGAATATCTTTTTTGCCATCTCGGTTCACATCGGCAACCGCTACACCTTCACTGCGAAACCGCCCATCAATCCGTTCGGTAGCCCACTTCACATTGGATGGTTCTACTTTTCGCTGCGAATTCAAAAAAGCCGCTAGATCATAAAAATCCTGCGGCGGCATCTCAGACACTATATTCTCAGGCATGATCGATATCTTTGACTTCATCTGTTCATCGATTTCGTCTTCCTGGATCCTAATTTCCTCACCCTTTTGATTCACAACAACCAGTGTTTTGCCTTCTTTGCGACGATGCAATCCCGTGATTATCCGACCGCTGTCTAATATGTATATCGACGTTTGAAACGCAACATCAACATTACGACTAGGATCCAGTAAATCCTCAATAATACGTTCTAAACCTCGGTTACCGATTCCATCTAACTGTGGTCCCACCACCGCTCCGCGACCTAATATTTGATGGCAGGCTGTACATTTTTGATTAAACAACTGTTTACCGCGAGCCAGCACTGGTGCTGACGAACCATAGCCATTGGTTCGCTGCGTAATCAGTTCCTTTATCTGTGCGTTTAAAGGGGGTAATCTCTGAGTTAAAATATCCACTCGTTCTACTGCATTTTCCAACTTCGTTGCCACAAGTGTTCGCACTAGTAATTCGTTTTGCAACAACCTAGCCGACGCATTGCCGTTCTCAACTAATCCCAACAACACTTCTCCACCCACGGACGTTGAAGCCAATAATTCGGCAAGTTGACGTTGGAGTCGAGTCGGCACGGTTCGCATCACTTTGCTGAGAATCATTTTAGATTGTTGCGCAATTTGTTCACTATTGTCACTGTTCCATAATCCGCATATCTCCGCACGCAAACTCGTGGCGACAACATCTTCATCAATCAGCGTCGACAAGGCAATCAATGCCTGACTATTGCCGAACTGGTTCAGCGACTCCGCTGCACGGCGACGCACCGACCAGCCAACGTTATCCGCTAACACCAACTGTTTCAAAGCTGGCTTTAGATTCTGTAATTGCAAGGTTCCTACCAATTCGGCGGCTGATTTCAACCGCCGTGTAATCTGAGCAGGAGCCACAGAGGGAACTGAAACAACCGGCGGCGAGAATCTCGCGACGGCCAACCAAGCAAATGCATTGATCGTCATACCATCCACAATTTCAACATAGGCGCGCTGCCCCTGGAACTCACCCAGATCCCAGTCGACTCGTGCCCCCAGATCGCTACGGGGAGGAAATACTTTGCGAACGACTTCGTTCGTCTCTGCTAATCGCAACTGCACATAATTGGCTTCACTGGCATCATCCTTTGGAAAACCCCGATGTCCGCAAATATAAAACTGAAGCTGTTCAGGGACTGCAAAGGTCTTGCTACGTAGTCTCCCTGTTTTGTCTTCTCCACCGAGCAAGCTACTCAAATACATCACACCCTGCACACCATCCGACGAATTGCGTGGTTGCAAGCCCCACGGATTACTCGCGCCACTGTTAGCCCATACAGCGACGTTTGAATCAAAAGATACTAGCAAACGTTCCGCCAGCACTTTCCCCCATTGCTGAATCGCTTGCGTCTTCGGCTGACCCCGCTGCTGAAGACTTTGTTGAACAGACAGCAACAGTGTCAGTTGCAAATCTAAGTCATCCGGAACACTCGCTTGTGCAACCTGCACGACCTGCTCGATTTGCTCGATTTTCAAATATTTGGCAGCATGCGACAAATAGTCCCGTGCAACAGCAGGGAGAATTTCTTTTTCACCGTGATTTTTCACCAAATATGCAATCAAGAACTCGGCAGCCACACTCGATTTCACACCAAGCGCGACCGACGCAATTGCCTGACTATCTACAGCACTCAAGGGTAACTGCTGAACATGTGTAAACGTCTCATTGACTTGAAGTTGATTTCGCAGAGCAAGCCTACAAGCCTGACGCAAATGTGCGTCTGCCACGGGAATCGTCTGCAATGCATCCAACAATGGCTGTACCGTTTTTACATCCGAGTGCTGAGCAATAGCTCCTGCAGCACTACGTCGCACCAGCGGATTTTCATCCTGCAACCCGGTAACAACACCCTGTCTTAGCACAGCACTCCAACTCGGCGATTCTGAAATCACTCGCATCGCGTGATTTCGCACAAGAGCATCTCGATCGCTTGCGGCGGCCAACAACTGCAGCGACGTAATTTTTCCCAATCGGTGCAACACCCATAGTGCATGCACCCGAGTCGTCGCTGAATCCATATCCTGTACCGCTTTACCAAGCTCAGGAACAGCTGCGGTGCCAATACGATCCGACAACTGATCCGTCGCCAACATACGTCGCGTTAGATCAGAATCAGCTAAGATCGCGATGAGATCCTTAGTCGTTGCTACGCTCAAATCAACTACTTCATTTCGTTTCACGTCCAGCGGCGTATCCGGCCCCGTATACCTAACTCGCCAAATCCTCCCTGATGTACGATCTCTACCTGGGTGGTCTAATGCAACTTCATAGTGCCCGATGATCCGGTTGTAAAAATCTGCAATATACAATGCACCATCTGGACCTACTTGAACATCTACGGGTCGAAACCAAGGATCACTACATTTAAGGAAATCCGTCATTTCTTGGGCTTTGGCCGTCGAGCCCTGCCACTGCAAAGAGTCTCGATTAATCCGACTCGTCATCACATTGCCAACGAAGATATTGTTCCTGAATTCCTCTGGGAATTGGTGCCCTGTGTAATACCCCACACCAGAAATAGCTGTACTACCGTGGCCATGATCCATCACAGGTTGAACATATCCGAGGCCGTCATGAGGCTTGCCAAAACTTGGGTAATAGCCGTTTCGCATCAGCATCGATAACGGTTTGCTGTGACAATCGGCGCTGAAAATATCTCCCTCGGCTGTAAATGCCATGCCGAAGGGATTTACTTGGCCCCAGGTAAACTGTTCCACTCGCGACCCGTCCAATCGCACACGATAGGTATTGCCACTGTTGAGTTGAATGCGACTACCATCTGCACCTTCAATGGTAGAGTCATTATTATAACCATGGCAAATATAGAGCCAACCGTCGAACCCGCGAGTAAACCCGTTCTGCAAACCATGAACATCCCGTGGAATTCCCAATGGCCCGTACAATACTTCCCGCTTGTCCGCTTTACCATCTCCGTCGGTATCTTGCAAAAATAAAATATTTGGGATGCTATAAACAACGACTCCATTCTTATAAGGATATAAGCCGATCGGAATGTTTAAGCCTTCAGCAAACTTCGTGATTTTGTCATAGCGGCCATCGCTAGTTGTGTCTGCCATGACAGAAATAGTATCTCGCCCTTTACCTGCAGCGGCGGCGTATGGATATTCAATCGACCCCGCTACCCATAGACGCCCGCGAGCATCAAAAGCCATGTTGATGGGCTTAGGAATGTGCGGCTCGGCCGTGACTAATTCAATTTCAAATCCATCTGGTAATTGAAATTTCTTCTGCTGTTCCGTGGGAGTTAACGGATCCGTGCCGCGGATACTGGTCGCAAATGGATTCGCTGGGGCTGGTTGTGCATTCGCACCATCACCAGTGAAATTGACGAATAAACAACCAATCAACACAATACAAAGCACACGCTTTACAAAATAACAAAGCATCTCACATTCCCTTTACCTTAATGGTACCCAAAAACAGTACTCCCTAAACAATAGGTGAACAAATTAAAGGCTGTCAATGAGTACACATTCTTGGGAGCTTGTTCGCCGCCATCATTTTCCGTTAAAATAAAACCAAGTCAACAAACACTTCATCGTTCGTCTAATCGGATATTCACAAACCATGGTCAATCATAAGAACAATCAAAAAAATATCTTCTTTGGTTTAGCACTTGCAATAGGTGTGGTTTGTTTCGTTGTTGGGAAAACGACCGCCGCTGAAACAACTGCCACTAAGAGCAAAGTTGCACCTCTCAAAGTGCTAATGGTTACCGGTGGCAGCAGTCATGACTATACCAACCAAAAAGGCATCCTCGAGAAAGGTATCGCAGCGCGAACAAATATCCAATGGACGATTGCTCATCAAGGAGGCACAAATCGTGCGAAGATGATTGAACTATTCAAATCCCCAGATTGGGCCAAAGGATACGACGTCGTTGTACATAATCAATGCTTTGGCGGCGTCACGGACGTAGCGTTTACAGAACGCGTTGCTCAAGCACATTACGCTGGAGTACCCGCGGTTATTATCCACTGCACCGTGCATAGCTACCGTCATGCCAAAACAGATGCTTGGCGAAAAGTTATCGGCGTAAGTTCCTTTAGCCATGAAAAACACCGGCCCTTGGCAGTTCGAAATCTACAAGCCAAACATCCCATCATGCAGGGATTCCCAAAAGTCTGGAATACACCCAATGGGGAGCTCTATAAAATTGACAAGATGTGGCCCAACTGCAAAGCACTGGCAACCGCATTTGGCGAAGACACTCAAAAAGATCATACTTGCATTTGGACCAACACCATCGGAAAGGGCAAAGTCTTCGGCACGACGATTGGGCATCACAACGAGACGATGAGCACCGATGTCTATCTCGATCTTGTCACTCGTGGCATGTTGTGGGCTTGCAATAAACTCGATGACTCCGGAAAACCCAAACCCGGATACGGCCCCGCTAAAGTAAAATAAACCATCTGTGATTATGGTGCTAATAGGTGACGGGTGACTGCGACTCGCACACTTCTTAAACTTTTTCATCTCTTACTGCGTTGCTCGACAACTCTTTATTTTCATCCGCCAATCCAAAGAAGGATGCCCGATTTGTCATTTAGTCTTCTACAACTATTTCATGCCATTTCGCTACAATTTCATTGGTCCAAATAAAAACGTCATCAACCGATCTATTGATTTCCACCGCGCCTGTGCTGTTCATCATTTGAGCACCTCCTGAATGGGGTATTGCTGAATTCGGCGTTTTGTTACTAATACAAAAACGGAATAAATCAGACCAATCTAGTTGCAGGCCATATTAACCGTGCTTCCTTTTAAATACCGCAGCGATATCGATGGGTTACGAGCAGTCGCTGTACTATTGGTACTGCTTTTTCATACCGAATGCGGTTTTTCCGGTGGATACATCGGCGTCGACGTGTTCTTTGTAATTTCGGGATTTTTGATAACTAGTCTGATCATCAAGAATCAACAAAAAGAACAATTCAGCTTGGCGATGTTCTGGGGGCGTCGCATCAAACGCATTGTTCCCGCGGCCTTTGTTGTTGTCGTTGTGACCTTACTCGCAGGCGCTTGGATACTACTTCCAGAGGATTACGAACAACTCGCCGAGTCGACCACTTATCAGCAACTGATGCTTGCCAACAATTTCTTTTATCGAAACCTCAACTACTTTGACGGACCCTCGGAAACGAAGGCTCTGCTACATACTTGGTCACTCGCCGTCGAAGAACAATTCTATTTGGTGTTCCCGCTTCTTTTGATACTCTTGCGTCGGTACTCCAACCGTATAGCAGCTTCAATTCTAGTCACCCTCGCAATTATATCGTTTGGCTACAGTCATTGGGCCACCAGCAACGCACCCGCAGCCGCATTCTTTTTACTCCCATCACGAATGTGGGAATTACTAGTCGGAGCCCTCTTGGCCTACGCTCCGCAACCAAAATCAAAATCAAAACTATGGCAGGAATTTGCTAGTTTCGTGGGGATCGCCGGGATACTAGCTGCCGGTTTGCTATTCGATGCAACCACACCTTTCCCAGGCGCGGCCGCACTGATTCCTTGCCTCGCTACTGCGTTGATAATCTACAGTAGCGCCAACACACAAACAAAGATTGGCAAGCTGCTCTCCTATAAAGGAATCGTTTTTATCGGTCTGATTTCATATTCATTGTATCTGTGGCATTGGCCCATTTTAGCCTTCTTGCGTTACAGCACGAACCAACCGTTGACCACCGCATCACAATGTACCGCAATCGGATTAAGTTTTCTCTGTGGTTGGCTATCATGGAAATATATTGAGACGCCTTTTCGCCAAGGTTTTCAACACATCAAAATGTGGCGAACTCTCACTATCACGGTTGCTTGTGCGACGGTGTTAATCATCACCAGTGTCTGGATTGATTATTCCAAGGGATTTACCTGGAGACTGCCTGCGGAAGTTTATCAGTTAATCCAAGACAACGACGTACCCAAACGATTTCGCAGTACCACCGATCAAGTTAAAACGGGCGACCTACCCCTACTTGGATCGACAGACAACTCACAACAGCCTATCGATTTTCTTGTGTGGGGCGATAGCCATGCGATGGCGATTGGCACATTAATGGAAGACTTAGCGACTGAAAATCAACTACATGGCCGCATTGCAGCACGATCATCTGTAACGCCGCTAGTTAATACATGGCGCAATGGTAAGCGCGACATATCGTCTCTGTGGAATGACGAAATTCTAAATTACATACAGCAACACGAAGTGCAAAATGTAATTCTAGTTTCACGCTGGGCCGTGGGGGTTGAGGGGAGACTCGATGGCGACTTGTCACCACTACTCTCTGACAAACAGACAACCTCCAAATCCACCAGCGATGCTCGACAAGTCTTTAAACGGCAGTTGTATGAGACGCTGCAGAGGCTATCAAGTTCTGTACAACGTGTGTTTCTCATTGAGCAAGTACCGTGTCAAACTCTGAATCCCGAATATGAAGTTGTACGTGCGGTATTGAACAACGAGGATATTCCAATGGGAGTTACTCTAGAAACACATCAACGACGCCAACACCACACACACACAATCATGTTGCAAGTCACTGCGAAGTTTAAAAACGTATTTCTCGTGGATCCAGCTGCACACTGTTTTAATGAACACAATCAATCTATTATTGCCGTCTCTCGTGGCGTTCTCTATGCCGACGAGAATCACGTTTCACCCTTGGGCGCTGAAGTTTTATTTCGACCTGCGCTGAAACCGGTGATCGCCAATTTCAAATAATTTACTGCGTCGTTAATGATTCGCACTACTCGGCGTTAATTGGTAATTCAGGGACCCGTAGGAATATACGCTCACCGCATCGCTGTGTTAAAATAGAACTACATTACATCGCTATTCTTGGAGGCTATTCGCGTGCATCGTTTTTTCACAGTAGCCTATTTACTGACAATTTTTATTAGTGACCTTCAACATACGGACGCTCAAGATACCGTTCGAGTTCGCGGGGGGTTGCAAGTCCTTTATACATTTGAAGCGGGACAAGGAGATACGGTTTTCGACCGTTCAGCAAGCGATACCACACTCAATTTGAAAATCACAAACAAGGATGCTGTCAAATGGATCGATGGTGCACTTCAAGTGAACAGTGCCACCACGATTAAATCGGCGGCACCCGCGCGAAAAATAATTGATCTCGCCAAACGAACTCGTGGACTCACCGTCGAAGCTTGGGTCAATCCGGCGAATGACCGTCAGGACGGCCCAGCCCGAATGGTTACGATTTCCGGGAACACCAGTCGCCGTAATTTTACTCTGGGCCAAGACGCAAATTATTATGATGTGCGGCTCCGCACAACAGTCACGACAACCAACGGTATTCCATCCACATCAACCCCTTCCGGAACTGCCACTCCCCGTTTAACGCACGTCCTATTTACCCGCCATGCGGACGGGACGACTCGCATCTTTATCAATGGTGAACAACAAGCCACCGCGCAGATCAAAGGTGATTTTGGAAACTGGGATGATAGTTTTACTTTGTCTCTCGCAGACGAGGCAAGCGGAGGCCGACCGTGGCTTGGTACATTGCACCTAGTCGCCATCTATAGTCGTCCGTTGTCTACCAAAGAAGTCACTCAAAACTACACAGCAGGACCTGGCGCTAAAACCGGCGAAATGCTCGCACAACGACGACACGAACAATTCTTTGAATCGAAGATCGCACCGCTGTTTGCCAAAAATTGCCTTGGCTGCCACGGCGCTGCGAGCCACAAAGGCATGTTGAATCTAGCTCGAAAAACAGATGCGTTTAAAGGGGGGGAAAGTGGCAAAGTCATTTTAGCGGGCAAACCAAATGAGAGTTTACTAATAGGGCAAGTTATCTCAGGAGATATGCCGCCGCAAGGACCAGCACTTACCGAAATGGAGATCCATGACCTCCAGCACTGGATTAAGAACGGTGCTGTTTGGACAGTCGATGTTATTGACCAAGCACTATATGCCAACAATCGCCCCATCGAAATCTGGTTACAACGACTTACGATTTCAGAATACATCGGAACCGTTCAGCAAACTATCGGAGTTGATATTGCCGAGCAAGCAACCACGTTGCTACCCCCAGACATACGTGCCGATGGTTTCAGTAACACCGCCTACAACCTCAATATCGATCTAAAACACATCGAAACCTATGCACATCTCGCTGAACAAATCGTGCAGCAGGTGGATGTAGCCAAATTTGCGGCACGGTTTTCCAAAAGCCGAAAGCTCTCAACTGATGATACGATGCGTGACTTTGTTGCAGACATGGGTGGGTGGATCCTCCGCGGGCCATTAGACGAACGAGAGATTTCAATCTACAGCGGAATAGCCACAACCATAGCTAGTACTGGCGGTTCCTACGATGAGGCTGTTGGGCTGATTATTGAAGCCATGATTCAATCGCCTCGGTTTATTTATCGAGTAGAACATCAACGTGGTGATGGCTCAGCTTGGCCCGTGAATGATTACGAAATGGCATCACGCATGAGTTATATTCTGTGGGGCACATCACCAGACCAACAGTTGATGCAAGCTGCCAAAGACGGCCGTCTGCAAGATGCCACAAACGTCGCCGCTCAAGTCAAACGCATGCTTGAAAATCCACTGGCAAAAATACAATCTGCTCGATTTATTACGGAATGGCTCGATCTTGATCGTCTGGAGAACTTGCAACCGAATGCAAAACGATTCCCTGCTTGGAACGCTTCACTTGCCCAGGACATGCAGCGGGAAACCGTGGCATTTTTTCAAGACATCGTTTGGCAACAAAAACGCCCCTTATCTGATCTCCTTAATGCCCAATTCACCTACGCCACACCACAACTCGCCAAGTTCTACGGATTCGCTTTACAAACCAATTCCGCCGAAAACGAACTGCAGCGTTACGACCTGAGCGATGTTCCTGAACGCGGCGGTTTTCTCACCCATGCCAGTACGCTGACAGTCGGTGGGGACGATGCCTCGATGGTAACTCGCGGGTTATTTGTGCTCAACGATATACTCCGTGGTGCCGTCAATGATCCACCTCCGGGACTCGACACCACACCCGTTCCCGCAAAAAAAGGGCTCTCGCAGCGCAGTATTGCTGAGAAGCGAATTGCAAACTCCGCCTGTACTGGGTGCCACAGCAAATTTGAACCTCTTGCGTTTGGATTTGAAAAATTCAACGGTATCGGAGTTTTCAATAACCAAGACGAACACGGAAATAAATTGCGCGCAGACGGGGAGATATTGTTTCCCGGAACAGCGGTCGCTATAAAATATAAATCCGCAAGTGAACTTATGGACTTACTTGCGGATAACAAACGAGTCCAAAAAACCATTACTTGGAAATTGATACAATTCGCTCTTGGGCGACCGCTTGCTGCTGCAGATGCTCGAATTATTAATCAAATCCATACTGCCGCAGGGGCTCATGAAGGAACATACCAAAATTTAATGACGGCTATCCTGACAAGTGAGCTCGTGATGCTTACGCGGACCCAAACTGAATAAAACCGATCAGCTATTCTTCATTTTAACTTTCCACCTATCACGCCATAATACAGTTACGACTACAACTAGACCTCAGCTCCGCAAAAGCTTGAAATACGCTCAGGATTTTATATGTCTGTAAAAACAATAAACCGTCGAACCATGCTCAAAGGCGTTGGTTCAATCTCCATCGGGTTACCGCTTCTCGAAGAGATGATTCAACCCGCTGTCGCCGCAACGAAAGATGACGTGCCAATCAGAGCATTCAATATTTTCTTTGGCCTCGGTATCCCTTCACCGTTACAAGCAGAAGGTTTTGATGATGTTCTGGAGCCATTAAAACCGCTCGGCGAAAAGCTGTTAATCATGCGTAATGTCAACCAAATACGCTGTGACGAAAGTGGCATCAATGCGCACTATGATGGTGCCGCTGGGGCTTTTACGGCTAGTGCACCTGATGGCGAAGCACGAGCGGGAGGGGCATCTATTGAGCAATTGGTTCGACAAGCCCATTATCCCGCTGGCCAACCCAACGGAGTTGTTCCCACTTTGGTTGGCGGAACTTTTTTCCGCCGTAGTCGTGTCGGACGATATATTCATAGTTACAACAAAGACGGCACGGTTGCCGCCACAATTCAAGAAAAACCTCGTGATCTATTTGCGCGCGTTTTTGGTTCCGTCGCTTTAGCCAGTGGTAGCAAAGATGCTCGACGCCGAGCGTTAAAGCAAAGCGTACTGGACTCTGTCGTCGATGACTTTCGTTTTTACACGGGTGCCAATTCACCGCTGGGAGCTAAATCTAAATCTCGCATCGCAGATCACTTAGATCGGATCCGAGAATACGAACAACGTGCATTTGCCCTCGATACTGACCCCAATGCACCCAAACGTCCGCGCAGATCCGAAATACCCCACGGTGGTGCCTCAGACCCAGGCGGACAAGGGATTGATATTACGTTAGAGCAACTTACAACTGAATGGCGTTTGCTGGCGGACTTGTATGCGCTGTCCATTCAAATGGACCGAGTACGATTTGGATCATTGACATTTTTGGCCGCCGGTGAACGCATTCGTTTAAAGGGTGAATATGAATATGACGGAAAGCACCGTTGGTCCTTCGATGATGCTCGACAACAAAATGCCAGTGGTGATCAAGGGTGCAGTCACGAATGGTGGCACAAGTTTAATGAAAATAAAAAGAATGAAGCACTACGGGCCCACGCTCACATGAAAATGCGGGAAGTTGCTTACTTCCTCCATCAACTTAACGACAAGAATTCACTCGAAGTCAATGATCGCACGATCATGGAAAACTCGATGATCACAATTTCCACCGAGTCTGGCGATGGTCGACACAATGATGTCAAACGCGAACTCTCGGGTGTGTTCCATGCAATCACCGGCGCCAACGGACGATTCAAAACTGGCCAAATCATGGATGTCGGAGCCGAAGGCATTGATGTTTACAACACAATGCTCGGAGCAATGGGCGTCAAAGACCAACTAGGTCCTGACGACCGTGACAATCAAACGATTGATCAAATCCGAGCTTAATGGAGCCAAAATGTAGGCTTTTGAATTCAATGAAGATGGGAATCTTATCACCCCGTAATCGCGACACAACCTGTTAAATCTCAAAGCGACATGCACTCATACACTAACTTCCCACCATCCTGGTCCACACTCTGGGATTATCAACAACCCAAAAATACCCAACAACGATTATTGGATCATCTTTCGGAAACCGAAGCAGACAGTACTGTGGCTTATCAACTCGAAGTACAAACACAAGTGGCGCGCACGCTCGGTTTACAAATGGAGTCTGTCGAAGCCCATCAGTTGCTCGATCATATTCAGTCAGAACTTACCAAGGGTAACTCCCGCACCAAAAATTATTATCTGTTGGAGCGCGGCCGTGTGTACAACTCCGCCGGCGAAAAAAACCAGCGGTGAAGATGTTTGAACAAGCGATGGAGCTGTTTCAAAAAGGATTACAATTTCGACTCGCGCAAGGCTGGACATCGGAAACGGTAACCGCCTGGTGGACAGTGGCTCACACACAACGAATGCTCGAGCTTTTTGAGGAATCACTGACAACGCTAGAAGAAGTTGTTCGCAGGTGGCGAGAATTGGGACAAAAGACCGATGGATATGTGTGGGAAGAACAGGCCGAGTGTTTGTTAGCGTTAGGGAAAACAGAACAGGCACAACTTCACTTTCGCTCGGCCTGGGAATTACTGAGTAAAGATGATTGGCTCGTCGCTAATGAACCGATACGAATTCAGCGTCTTCATAGCCAAGCCGGCTGAGATTTGGCTTCGTTTCAAATAGAACCTGTTCTATACCCCCCCCCACCGACGGGCATGGCAACTTTACGATTATCTGCAGCACAACTACAATCACGACCAGTGGGTTAAACAGTTGACTCACCATCCCTACAAACACAAAAGGTATATCGTCATGATCAAAAACCACACCAAAACCTTGTCGATGCTTTTGGCCGTCGCGTTTATGACCACCAATGGTCAAGCCCAGGATACGCCAATCGTCATTCAAATTTCAGGGGGTGCTGGCGAAATTGCTGCACCGGAGGCTATCCAAACTATTTTTGCGACCCAGGGCACAACCGCCTTCTTGACTCAAGGTGGTGGGCAACAATTAATTACCTCATCAGTATCTGGTGGGTTCTTTGGTGGTGCATCACCGGAGTATTTATTACGGATGAAGCAAATTCAAGATGAACTGGTTTTAGAAGCGGGACAAATTGAAAAAATAACCGCCGCAGTAAAAGACATCCAAACCCGACGTCAAGAAGTATACAAAGGGGTTACCGATATCGCTCCCGAAAAGCGGCGGGAATTCTATGCTGAAATGAATACGGTACATCAAGAATTACTAGCAGAAAAAATCGGCCAAATCCTACTGCCAAAACAGAAAAGTCGGTTAGAACAAATTCAGTACCAGATGCAAATGAAATCTGGCGGTGCTTATGCGTTTCAAAATCCTAAACTTGCCGAAGCGCTGGGAATTACTCCCGAACAACTAAAAGAACTTCAACAAAAAAATCTTGCCGCCAATCGTGAACTTGTCTTAGAATACCAACGCATGCGGAAAGAATCACAAGAAAAAATCCTTGTTGAAGTGCTTACCAAAGAACAACAAAAAAAGATAGAAGCACTGACCGGCGAAAAGTTTGAACTGCAACCTGCCCAACGTGGTAACTTCAATGTATTGCCGAGTGGCAAAAAGACACCGACGAAAAAATAGACTGCGGTCGTAAATTGTTAGCAAACAATACAAAGAAGCGAGTACATGGGGCGTGCGCTCCCTTGGTCATATGATTGGATGAACTCATTCATGGTAAATCGAATTTTTTTTGTTGTTGTGGCGATGATTCTGTCTATTCCGCAAATTACGGAAGCACAACAGGAAAAACCTCGCTCCCTCAAACAGTCGATTGAATTGGCAATTCCATTTGTGCAACGGAACGCTCAAACATGGATCGACCAGAAAAAATGCGTGTCGTGCCATCAAGTCCCGTTCGGTTTGTGGAGTACACAGATTGCTAAGAATGCCGGATACAAAACCGATGAAAAGCTGTTTCAAAAACAATCAAAATGGGCATTGGAGTTCTGTGACAATAATCTTAACTCCAAGACAATGAAACGCGATGGGGCCGGTACAGACACCATCTATCAAATACTGCTCAGTGGTATCGCCACCACAAAAGCTGACACAGCCGATTCCTTGGCAGTCTTGCTAGCGACGCTACAAGAACCCGATGGTTCCTTTAAACCGGCAGGGCAGTTGCCCACGCAAAAACGGCCTCTACTCGAAACCACACACGTTTCCACTGGGTGGGCCGCCATCATGTACAACGACATCGGCAGCAGAGAATATCAAGGGACGATCGAAAAAGCGCTGAAGTATTCCATGAGTGATTTTCGTGGTGACAGTACAGAATGGCTCGCCGTAAAATCGATATTAGATCACCAACGCCAATCAAAAACAGAGTCCGCAGCCTTGACTCGGTTACTCGAATCGCAGCACGACGATGGTGGCTGGGGTTGGGATCACACCAGTATCAGCGATGCATTTGCTACCGGTGTCGCATTGTACGCGCTGTCTCGTTGTGGCCGTAAATATCAGAACGTCATCGAAAAAGCGCAGACGTTTCTTATCCACACGCAAACAGCTAATGGGAATTGGATCGTTCCGAGTACAAAAAAGGTCCGCAACAACAAACCCGGCGCTACGTCCAATTACTGGGGAACCTGCTGGGCAGTAATTGGCCTAGTCTCAACAGAATAAACACTCCGTAGAGTCGCAACTTGCACTCGATGCATCCACCTACGAGATTTTCTGTTCAATCGAGCAGCGGAGTGGTTTCACCGACTACTCTCTGTAATTCAGCAACGGCAATGGCCCTGTCTGCAACCGCTTGGTGATAACCAAGTTGCAGCATCAACAAACTACGAAAATCTCGGGTCAAACGATCAAACTCGACCTCGCCATTTGCATACGCCGATTGATCCGTCTCTAACGTTTGTTGTGCCTGCGGGATGATCGTGTCCTTATATAAAATGGCTGTCTCATCAGCACGACCTATTTCAGCTAGTAATTGAACTATAACTGCCGTGGTCCGGTCAGTTAGCGTTTCAATCGATAACGTAGAAGCGTCATACACATATTTCGCTTCTTCCTCCAAAGCATCGTATTTTTTGTCCCAAATTGGAACGCTCACTTGGAGACCAATGAACCATGGGTCTTCACCAACTTTCAAGCTCGGGTTAGGTGCTCGGTTGTCGTCTGTCAGAAAATAGCTCGCCATAACTGTAACGTCCGGACGGCGGCTTAGTTGTGCAACAGTGACACCCCATTTTTTGGCTTGATTGCGCAAACGAGCGGCTTGAATCTCCGGTTGAGATTGCAGAGCAATTTCTACTAGGTCAGCTTGGGATTGCGCTGGAATCGATACGGCAATTTTTTCTGGAGAGATTATCTTAGCGTCCAGCGACCGATTCATCAGACGATTGAGACTCGCGATTTGACTCGTCCGTTGTTGTTTGAGACGTGTAAGACGTTCCTCAAGTTTGGTAAGTTCAAGGGTGCCCAACAACACGTCTCGTGACGAACCTCTTTCGGCGGCGATCAAAGAATTGGCGACATCGATCAACGACTGTAACGTTTGCTGATTGTTTTTGGTCACCGAGAATTGTTGTTCAATTAAGTAAAGCCGGAACCACCCAACACGGACTTGCGACAAGATTTGCAACCGTGCACTACGATAATCGGCCTTAGCAGCTAATGCTTGAAGCGTTGCCAACTGTTGTTTTGCATCAAGTGTTTCAACCCAGGGGATCATTTGGCTAAGGCTGATACTGCCCCGCTGTGAACCTGTTGCGGTTTCAATCGGACGACCAAAGAAGTTCGCACCGATTTTGGGATCTGGTAGTGAATCGACATATCTCGTCTTAGCAGTCGCTGCCTCAAACACTAAGCCTAATCGCTGAATTTCGCTGTTGTGCTCTAGGGACCATTGCTCCAATTCGCTCCGTGTTTGCAAAGGTTCACCCGATGCTTGTTCGGTCGTTTGTTTTTCGGTCGCAGCGGAAGTGTTAACGGACGTCTGTTGGTCTTCATTGGAAGAATTAGCGTCTAGTGAACGACTCGGTTCAATCAAAGACGCTTGAGGGTATCGAGGTGTGGGTAAATTAATTGCGCAACCAGACATATATAAAACACCCCATATGAGTGGCAAATAAAGTCTGAGACGATTGGTGGGGATAATAGTTTTACGCACTTTTTATTTATTGCTTTAACAAGGAAATAATCACTTCTTCGCAGCGTAAATCGTCCAAAATACGTGGAATATTGCACTAATCCATCGGAAATAAAGGGGTTCGTGAATCGCCGTTTTAGAAAACACAATACTCGTATTTAGGTCGAATGAGCGGAACGATCATTTTAAGCAAAAAAACCCATTTTCATGAAATGAATCAAACTATACTATAACCGTACGAAATGTATTTGAGGTTTTACGGAGTTCATTGAATTGCATAAGCAAATTCACAAAATAATCATGGCAACAGCAGTTTTGCTGCAAATGATTGCGCCAACTTGGGCACTGAATGGCCTTTGCGACAATACCGATGCATCTTGTGCACAAGGTATGGATGCAATGAAGGATTGCGTTTGCGCAATGCCAGTCGCTGAAACTGTGTCTACCTGCTGTGCGGCCCCAAAAGAACCTCTCACAGATACAATCAGCTTGCACGCTGTATCATGCGTGTGCTACGTGCAACACAGTGAACCATGGTTGCCGCCACAAGACATAGTGTTCAGCGAACTTGTCCCGGTCAGCTTTGTTTGCGGTTTTATACAGCACAATGCCAACGATCAATACTTGGCCGCTGCGAAGCGTAACCAAGTTACCACACCGATGTCAGCGAGTCGCATGCCTAGATATGCGCAAATTGTTCTAAGTGTCTGGCTGACCTAAGCAGGATTCTATTTGGCATCTCAGCTATGGGATCGCCACGAATGCCCAGCCACTGATTTCCTTTGGCGGATGTTTCTCACGCTGTTGTTATGCGACAACGCAAACATAAGCGAACACTTGATTTGTTTCCACGTTCTACAAATATCTTGTATTACACAACTTTTTTAATAGAGGGTTATTATGCGTTACCTTGCTTTACTTTCAATCGTTCTTATTTCCGTTGCCGGTTGTAGCGAATCCGATACGGAATCTTTCAACACTCCTGCGGTCGACGTGACCCTAACTTCCGTAAACCAACTGTGCCCAATCATGGGATCAACTGTTACCGAAGATGGTGGAACCACCGAATTTGATGGCAAACTTGTTGGTTTCTGCTGTCCAAGTTGTGATGGCAAATGGAGCAAGCTATCCGATACTAACAAAGCGGCGAAGCTTGCTTCAGCAGATACCATTAAGGAAGCACACAACGGTCACGACGATCATGAACACGAACACGCCGATGGTGACAAGGACGTTGAAAAGAAAGATGCCAAACAAGGTGCAGTATCGAACGACTAATTTCGTTTAGAAAACTTGATTTATTTTGTAAGTTCTTGAAATTCATGGTGTAACGACAATGACCACAAAACCAGAAACCGAATCAAAAAAAGCACTACCGAGCGATACAACTACTGCCCAGACTCTTACTAGGAAGTCTTGGAATTGGTGGCTTTCTCGCTGTATCTCATCTGGTATGTTCCTAGCTGCTGTGCTGCTTGCAGGTATTTTGTTTCTTATTTCGATAGGCATCGCACAACGCATTGGCTGGATCGGGTCTGCTGGTGAATCTGCAGCTAGGGTCGACCATGACCACGCCGAAACGATTTATACCTGTCCGATGCATCCAAATATTAGGCAGCCTACCGCAGGCCGCTGCCCAATTTGTGATATGGAACTGGCCCTCGCAACCTCGGGGGCTGATTCGGGAGATTCCATTAGCGTGCTGATCCCCCAAGCCAGCCGACGATTAGCGAATATTCAAACAGCAATCGCCACTCTAGAGTCATTAAGTACTGAATTACACACGATCGGCTCTATCGAAGTTGATGAAAGCCGCCAAGCAACCATTGCCTCATACATCGACGGTCGCATCGAACGGCTATTTGCTGACTATACCGGAGTATCCGTCACTACAGGGGACCATTTAGCGGTGGTTTATAGCCCTCAGCTGTATGCTGCTCAGATTGAATATGTCGAATCAGGCAAGGCTTTGGCAAAGATGACACCCAGCACCCTGAAAATCATTCGTGAAACCCAAATCAAACTTGTCGCCAATTCACGACATAAGTTAGGCGAATTAGGGATGACCACCGAACAACTCGCAAAACTCGACAAAACCGGCATTGCCGAGTCACGATTAACGATCTACTCGCCACTTGGTGGCACAGTCACTGGCAAAATGACGCAAGAGGGAAAATACATCAAATCTGGCGAGCCTATTTATCAGATTGCAAATCTTTCGACTGTATGGCTCGTCCTCAAGCTCTATCCAGAAGACGCCTCCCACATACGATTTGGACAAACAGTCCACGCAGAGATTGCCTCTAAGCCCGGTACAATTCTGCAGGGGCGAGTCGCTTTTATCGACCCTGTTGTAAATACCACTAGTCGCACTGTAGGCGTTCGAGTCGAATTCGATAACACCAATAAAGAATTACGCCCTGGTGATTACGCGCGAGCCACCATCGCAATACCAATTGGTACTAGCGGTGAAGTTTACGACCAAGAACTTGCCGGAAAGTGGATCAGTCCAATGCATCCGCAAGTAATTCGCGACACACCTGGGGATTGCCCAATATGTGGCATGAAACTTGTTTCAACAAAAGAATACGGATTTAGCGACACTCCAATCGATCAACCTAAATCACTTTCGATACCACGTTCCGCTGTTCTGTTAGCCGGCAACAACAGTGTGGTCTATGTTGAAACCAACCCTGGCCGCTTTGAAATACGCCGCGTTATATTAGGGCAGTTGCTAAAGAACCGCGCGATCATTTTGTCCGGAATATCCGCCGGTGAAAAAGTTGCGACGTCCGGTAACTTTTTGATCGATTCCCAAATGCAACTCGCCGGAAATCCTAGTTTAATTGATGCGACCGTCGCCAAGATGATCTCTGCAAAAAACCTTCCGCTACAGTTCGACCAATGGAGTGCTCGCAGCATCACTGGCGATGATGGTGAACAATTGGAGCAATTGTACTTGGCGTATTTTGATATTAAACAAAAACTGTCGTCTGATAAAACGCCGACGAAAACGAGTATCGAAACATTGCATGCGATTAGTACCGCACTAGAATCTTCAGACGCGACTGGGTGGAGGGATGAGGAGAAAGCGTTGTTCTCACGCATCTCTCAACACTCACAAAACCTCCATGAATTATCACTAGCCAAAGCCCGTGTTGAATTCAAATGGATCAGCCAATCCATTACCCCTTTGGCAACCAAGGTACGAGGAAGCGATAACCCGCAGCCGTTTTATCATTTTTATTGTGCCATGGTTAAAGAGGGCCAAGGTGATTGGCTACAGAACAACGATCGTTTGGCCAATCCTTTTCGCGGTGTTGAAATGCTCCGCTGTGGTGATTTAATCAACACGTTTGATGTTACTGAAAAAGAAACAGACGACAAAGTTGATGCACCAGCACAGGAAGGACAGTAGAAAATGCTGCGAGCCATCACATCTTTCTGTATTAAAGAACGCCTCATCATGGTGTGCCTAACGGTCCTCGTGATTGCTGGCGGCTGGTATAGCTTTCAAAATGTACCCATTGATGCCATTCCCAATATTGGTCAAAACCAAGTCATCGTTTACACATCTTGGCCCGGCCGATCCCCCAAAGATATTGAAGACCAAATTACCTATCCCTTATCGGTCGCTTTACTCAGTGTGCCGGAAGCGGAATCGGTACGGGGAAAGAGTCTATTTGGTTATAGCTTTGTGCAGGTCACATTCAAAGACAGTACCGATTTTTACTGGGCACGCTCACGAGTCTCCGAGCAATTAGGTAGCGCTACATCTACACTTCCCGCTGGCGTAACGCCCACTCTAGGGCCAGATGCTACAGGACTGGGACAAGTCATGTACTATATTCTTGAGCCGTCAAAAGACACAAATTTGGCCGATCTCCGGAGCCTGCAAGATTATGTCGTTAAATTTGAATTAGAAGCTGTTGACGGAGTCAGTGAAGTTGCCAGTATTGGCGGTTACGTGCGCGAGTACCAAATCGAAGTCGACCCTGACAAACTTCGCTTTCATCACATTTCACTGAATCAAGTGATGGCTGCTATCAAAGAATCCAACCAAGACGTTGGGGCGAAGACGGTTGAATCGAGCGGTATGGAAATGATAATCCGTAGTCGAGGATTTATCGGAACAGATCAAGATGTCGAACAAGCGATAATAGATATTGAACAAACCGTAATTAGGTCAGAAAACGGTCTGCCTACTCGAATCCGCGATATCGCCACCGTACAGATTGGCCCGTCCTTTCGACGAGGAGCATTGGATGTTAACGGCATCGAAGCGGTAGGTGGCATTGTTACCATGCAATATGGTAATAATCCAAGAGCCGTCATTGATGAAGTAAAAAAGAAGATTGCTCAAATAGAGCCGAGCTTAGACGGAGTCCAAATAAACGTCATCTATGACCGTTCGGGGTTAATCAATGAAACAATCACAACGTTGACTACAGTGCTCAAAGAAGAAGTTATTATCACAGCCATCGTGATTTTACTTTTCTTGCTCAACTTACGAGCAAGTATTGTGGTAGCAATCACGCTCCCAATCGCCGTTCTAATCGCCTTCATCGGTATGTACGTCTTTAATATCGACGCCAACATTATGTCGTTAGCTGGTATCGCTATCGCCATTGGAACCATGGTTGATATGTCGATTATTGTATCCGAAGTAATCTACAGCCATTTAGCTGAGTGGGAAGAGAAAGGACGGCCTGGCGGTAAATCTGCACGATTGAATATTATCATCGATGCGACGATAGAAGTCTCACCTGCTATCGTGACCGCAGTGATGACAACCGTCATTAGCTTCCTTCCCATTTTCTTGCTAACCGGACGAGATTACAAATTATTTGCACCGCTGGCGTGGACTAAGACATTTTCGCTCATAGCTGCCTTGATTGTGGCTGTGACAATCGTCCCATTGTTAAGTCGGATGATGCTAAGTTCTTCACAAATCAAAGCAAAACTGCGGTGGATCGCTACGGGTCTTTGCGGCACAACCATTGGCCTCGTTACCTATCGATTCGGTGAATCATTTCCAGCAATTATCCCTGGTCCAAGAGCGTTCTCGGCGGTGGCCATTGGGTTAGGGGCAGCGGCGATTGTCTATTGGCTATTGATCGAAAAACTACGTCCCATCCAAAAAAATCCTATTAGCAGAATTATTTTGTTCTTTTATGAACCCACATTACGGTTTTTTCTCGCTCATAAATTCCTCTTTCTTACTATCCCGATTGTCATCATGGGACTGGGTTATGGCGCGTGGAAAGGTGTCGACGAACATTTCGAAGCACTGGAAAAAGGAGTAGATACTTTTGGGGTGAAACTCCAGCAACTTCCCGGTTATGACAAAACCAGGGAAATGATGAAGGCGATCAAGTCAGACGATTGGATCGCGCTTGATGAAGGCAGTTGGTTCTATATGCCGACGTTGTACCCAGCTGCGAGTTTGTCGCAGGCGATGGAAGTGCTACAGACACAGGACACGCTGATTAAACAGATTCCTGAAGTTGAAAATGTACTTGGAAAAATTGGCCGTGCCGAATCCGCATTAGATCCCGCACCAACTGCCATGATCGAGACCTACGTCATGCTCAAACCTAAGGACCAATGGCGAGCTGGAATTACGTCTAAAGATATCTGGCAGGAAATTAACCAAGTGGCAACACTACCAGGTGTAACTCCGGCATCAGAATTGCAGCCAATCCAAGGTCGGGTGGTAATGCTGCAAAGTGGTATTACGGCAACGATGGCGATCCGTATCTACGGCGATAATTTAACTCAGTTGTCAGAAGCAGCTTTGGACATCGCGGCCTTCTTAAAGGATGTACCAGAAATTAACCCCGCCACCATTAGCCCAGATATTGTGTTGGGCAAACCGTATGTTGAATTTGATGTCAACCGTGACACAGCAGCTAGGTTTGGCATGTCGACCATGATGGTCAATCAAGTGATTTCGGCAGCGCTCGGCGGGACGACAATAACGCAAACCGTTGAAGGGCGGGAGCGGTACGCAATCCGCGTGCGTTACCAACGAAATTTGCGCGAACAAATGGATGAATATAGTCGTCTCCCCGTCGTCACCAAATCCGGCGAAACTGTGCCGCTAGCAAATCTGGCCACCATGCAGACAACTTGGGGCCCTGGCGGTATCAGCAGCGAAGACGCCCGGTTGGTCGCACATGTTTCATTTTCACCTACAGGTGTGCTTGGAGATGTAGAAACTGCTCGAGCGGTTGAGGACCAATTAAGAGCTGCACAAAAATCACAGAAACTGATTATTCCACCGGGCTATTCGTTTAAAGCAGTGGGATCGTTTCAGAATCAAGTCGAAGCAAACAACCGACTCCTGTGGGCATTACCGATCGTTGTGATCGTCAATCTGTTTATCATCTATCTGCAATTCCGACACATTCCGATTTCACTAGCTGTGTTTTCAGGCATCCCCGTTGCTTTTGCCGGCGGCATGCTGGCGTTGGCATTTAACTCGATCGAAATCAACACAGCCGTATGGGTCGGATTCATTGCCTTGTTCGGCATTGCGGTCGATGATGGTATTGTCATGGCGACTTATCTCAATCAAATATTCACTCGCAAGAAACTAACATCGGCCCAAGACATTCGCGATGCAACGGCTGAAGCAGGCATGCGACGTATCCGGCCGTGTCTAATGACCACATTCACAACCATTATCGCGTTGATTCCTGTGGTTATTTCGACAGGACGAGGAGCGGATGTTGCTAGCGCAATGGCTTGGCCAGTTATCGGTGGCATGACCATCGAGCTACTGACGCTGTTTATGGTTCCCGTTGTGTATTCAGGTTACAAAGAACTCAAAATGAACTTGGGACTGAAAGATCGCCATTGGGAAGCCGGCAGTTTTTAGCGTCATCCCTAATTTCGTGAGTGTATGATTTTCCGACCTTGTCCCCCGATTGATACGACTAAAAATATCATCGTTAATCCAGTGGATCTTGATGCATGCGAACCGCAAACACCATCTTGTGGGTTTTTCCCGTGCGAATGTCAAAATAGACGCTAAAAGTGGCGTAAGGTACGGGGGTTCTAGAGTAGCGAGGCCGAGTCGTGACTAAGGCAGACTTGACAATACAATTGTCATGCCACGATTGGCGAATGAGAACAGGATTGGCTACGCTCAACGTAAGATTGTTCTGTTTGCAAATCGCTTTAATTTCGGATTTTCTTGATGCAAGTATTGCTTGAAAAGTTTGATCCAACTCTGCCTCTTTCCATTGATGTTCAATCGGTTTGATACGGGCATTGTTCATATTGAAATGATGGATTTTCAACTTCTCTTTTTGAGGGTAGCTGAGTTCAGGGCGATTGGGAACAATCTTCACAGTGAACATCGCTATCTTGCTATCTGTCAACCGACCCCATCGGAGTGGAGCTCGCACAGAAAACAGTTGTTGTAAATTGAGGGAATCGTTGCCTAAATTGTCACAATACAAAGTCACCTTTGTGGACGAATCTAAATGGGCAAAGGGCTGAGGGAGAGTGTCTCCAAAAATCACCGCCAGGGTCAACTTTGGCTTTGCAATGGGGGTATTCTCCTGGTCGAACACTGAATTGGTGTATTGGCGAATTTCCGGAAGTTTCTCGATTCGCTTGGTAAAACGAGGTAATAAATATTCAGAAATATATTTTTTATTTTTGGGATCCGACTCATCGAGAAAATAAATGCGCCAGTGCGCGTGTCGGGGCCAAGTTAGATGTAGCCAGGGCGGGTCGAGTAGGTGAACGTCATTGGTCGATGCGTTGTATCTCCCCAAAAAAGTTACAGTCTTTCCGGCTCTGAGATGCGCACGATTTGAATACATCGCAACGCCAGCCGACCCAGAATGGATCCCATCAGGTCGCACGACTTCGATGTATGTCTTTTTGTCCGCTGATACCTGTATCGAGACAAGCAACAAAGTAACAACGGTCGCAATAAATAAAATCTTCATATTGACTATTATAGTAAAAAGTTTCATCTGATTGTTTTGGCCTGGTAATTTTCACGCACTACCCGCTGCAACCAATCAGCCTTTGACTCAATACCGAGCTCAAGTCGAAAAAGAGATATTGTTTGCATTGATACCTGTCGAATTGATTTCACAACAGGGATGACAAAACACAAGAGGGGCTTGCCCCACCGCGTGCAATTTTGTCACAATAGCAAGACACCTCATCATTCTTCTATTATCACATTGACACAAACGCCTAAAGATATATAATATATACATGTTTCATATCTTTGCGCGTATTTTATACTGCAGGTCCTGATATGAAGCTATCACTACAGACAGATTTTGCCCTACGTGTATTGATTTATGCAGCGTTTCGAGACGAACGAATTAACATTTCGGATGTTGCTAACTTCTTCGATATATCCAAAGCGCATGTCGCAAAGGTCGTAAACCTGCTCAGCAGACACGGCTACATTCGCAGCATTCGTGGAGTCGGAGGTGGTGTAGAACTAGCGAAGCCACCCGAAGACATTACGATCGGAGAAATAATCAACTGCGTCGAAGGGCAAGCTCACATGCTCGATTGCATGAGCATGTCCAACGTCTGTGTAATTGAACAGTTTTGTAACCTCAAAAATGTTCTGTTTGAAGCAGAGCAGATTCAAAACGATTATTTGACTACTAAAACCATTGCTGACGTCCTCCCTGGAAATCGACAAATGAAGTCAATAATCAACATTGAATCGCCATAACATCACCTCATTATCAGGAACAATAACAATGACACATTCTAAAATTACCCTCAGTCTATTGAGTATCGCCGTTATCGGCCTATTCAGTGTAAACCTATCATCCAAAGAAACAAAAAAAGAGTCGGCAGCTGTCGCTCGAACTCGCGAGACTGTAAAAATGCTCGACGACGTTTATAAAACGGCGGTTGTTCTCATTACCGAACACTATGTTAACGACGAAGATGACCTGCCAGCTGGTTCAGCTGCTAAAGCATTGTTCGCGGCCATCAATGCCAAAGGATGGCATAAAGTTGAAATCTTAGATGCCTCGGGAGAACCCTATAATAAAGATAACACGCCCAAGGATCAATTTGATATCGCTGCCGTCAAGAGCTTGAAAGCAGGTGAATCATTTGTCGATAAAGTGATCTCCAAAGATGGTAAAAAATACTTGCGGGCTGCGACTCCAATTCCAGTCGTTATGAAAAAATGCATCATGTGTCACGAAAACTACAAGAATGCCAAAGATGGCGAACCCATCGGTATTCTAAGCTATACGATTCCTATTAAATAAGCTGTCTGACAGTTATTGGAATCTAAGATGCCACCTGGCTGCTTCTTTTTAAGAACGGGTATTCCAGGTGGCATTTTTCATGCGCTATGAATGATACAAGATCAGACCGTCTGTTTGCTTTAATGGTCGTGTCCCGCATGACCTTCTTGTACATCATGTTCGTGCGAGTCGTGTTGCTGATGCTCGTCAGGTGCAGGATGATCGTGCGAGTGCATCGACTCAATGCCCACTGCTAACAGTAATCCCAGTATCAGAGCAGCCGTTAATTTCCCGCGATCATGCGAGTGAAAAGCAACCTCTGGTAACAAGTCACTCAAGGCAATACACAAAAAGAAACCGGCAGAAAATGCTAAGGCAATACCAACGAGCGTCTCATGTTCACCCGCAAATTGCTCTGCACCGAACCAAAACAATACGGCACCCAATGGGCATATTAGTGCGAACACGATATTGATCATCGTCCGCATGCGTGACGACCACGAAGCAGCGTGCATCAGAGAAGTAATGGCGAGTGCATCGAGTGGTTTATGCAAGAACACAACTAAGAAAGTACCGAGCCCTAAAAATATCGCTCCTGTTGCACCGTGTCCAATCTCGGCAGTTACACTCGCAGAAATTGCCACTCCGTCAAGCAACGAGTGAATTGCAAGTCCAACGAACAATCCGATCCAGCTGAATTGATGAGCATCACTTTTTGATTCATCACCCCCAACAGGTTCATGGTGGTGATCATGTTCACAATCATGCCCGTCAGTGGCAGCATGCGAGTGCACGTGAAAGACTCGTAACAAGAAAAACATCACCAGCAACCCACCCAACATTGCCCCGCCGGCTAATGATGCGGATTTTAGGTGTTCCAAAGAAGCGGGCAGCATATGCAACAACGCAACGCCTAGCATCACACCGGAAACCAAACTCATCATCAATTGCCGCTTAAGATGATTCAGTTTCACCAGCGATGGCAACCAACCACCGGCCAACGATGCAGCAATGGTAAATACGCAATAAACAATAATAGTTACAAACGGTGACATAACCCTAAATTGTAGGGGCACCGATAAGCTCCGTCACCCCCTTGCCTAAGACACCAGCCTTCGATGCCATCACGTCTAGAATTAACATTTGCCACTACGACGTTTCCCAAGACTAAATCGAGTCAATCGACTCAATATGCTTTGCCGGCGCTGCTCTCACCTTTTTTCCGTTGAGCATGGTACCGATGGGCGTGTACCTGACCAAATATTCATACATCACCAGTAAAGTAACCGTACAAACCGTACAAACCAATACAAACTTGAGCGTCCCGTCCAGATCCCAGTCACTAATGAACCATTGCAGCCAGATCATCAAAGGAAGGTGAGCTAGATAGAGCCAATAGGACGAGTCGGAAATATAACGCATCCATTTGTTCTCCGCTGACATCAGTTTGCGAAACAAACCAATGAGACCAAACGTCATCAACCAAACATACAACACCTGAATAACAACCGAGATCGTTTGCTGCAGGAACTTGGGCATATCTTCAAAAATCCCCGCATCTCCGGTTTCAATTCCCGCTCCAATGAAGAACAACAACAGGGCAACAGGCAGGGTAATATACCAACGACTTCCCAATTCCCCTCGGATGTCCGCGCAGTCAAAATAAAGCGCTCCAAATCCAAAGAAAATTGCATAGTAAAACAGTAAATGTGGGAAAGGAATCAAACCGACCGATGTATCCGGACCAAACCCGGGGCCCATAAACGCTTGCGGAATGATCGTAACAGGAACTAACCACAGATACCTTAACGGTGACACGATCAGCAAGTTTGGTAAGGACTCAATACCAACAAGTTTTGCAAACATGGCATAGACAGCAAACCCACCTACTAACCAACACAGGAACCACAGAAACCACAGGTGGTGAAAAACAGGGGTGAGCATTGCATGAAATCCAGTCTTTACATTCCAAAAATCCCCCAGCACGATCCACCAATAGACTTCGGTAAGGCTTGGTATCTCTTCTCGATCCTTGCCGACGCCCGCCTCAACCTTTAAAACTGATGCCATTTCGGGACGCGATTTACGAACATCGTGTTGTCGAACATCAATGGTCATCAGCGCGGCAATATAATCAACCGCTCCACCTTGTTCTTTGGTAAATGGACGCGTCACGTAATCGGTTGCTTTTTCACCCTTGTTATTCCTAATCGTCACATCGACTTGATAATCCATCAGTACCCGAACAACATCGACACGTCCAAAAAACACAGCCCCATGTAACGCTGTTCCCCCATCCTCATTTTGAGCGTTCACGTCGGCTCCTGCCTCAAGCAACAACGTTGCTACCTGCGGATGCCCAAAAATCGATGCAATGCTCAAGGCCGTCGCAGTATCCCGTCGTTGCCCAGGGTCTGCTCCCTGCTCCAACAACTGACCAACCAGCTCATGATCACCACGTTTGATCGCATCAAAAAAATCGCCTTCGACCCAAACCTCACAACTGCTGGGCTTGTCCGATTCGGACTCCTTCATGGCAGTTTCGAGGGCTTCAACGACCTGAGGGTGTTGGAAAATTCTCGCTGTCTCCAAAGCGGTTACGTTATCCAGATTACGGTAAAACAAGTCCGCTCCCTCAGCAATCAAGAACTCGACCGCTTCCGTTTGCCCAACAGAGGCCGCCACAATCAGAGGCGTCGATTGTCGCTCTTGGTCACGAGCATTGATATCCACGCCACTTTTGAGAATTTCCTTCAGTGCCGCAACATCTCCAAATACCGCCGCCCACCAAATATTCGCGTCGTCACTCACCTCCTTCTTTAGCACTTCTGGCTGACGAGCCACCATTTCTGAAACCCAGTTCATCGCTGGGATGACTGTTACCAAGCCAACCATACAAGGCAAAAAGATTCTTAGAAAACGATGTTTCAGCAGACTTTGCAATCCACGTTTTCGCCAAAGCATGGCAGTAAAAAAACCACTCACTAGGAAAAACAAAGGCATGCGAAAACCATGAATCATCGCAAAAACCGATCCCAACCACGGTGCCTGATTCGCATCCTGCACAGCCCACGGGAATCCCGTATAGGCTAACAACCCGTGCAACGCGATTCCTAACAACATCGCAATCGCTCGCAAAGCATCTAAATCATGTCTGCGTGAAAATGATTCTGGTGGACTGCTCATAAATACGTAGCTTCTAAGGTGCTTAATTCATAACAAAGTAAGATAATAAATATTCGGTCAACAGCGAATTTAGTGCCCCATCCATATTTCTCACATTCACAGTAACACAACCACTAATTGTTGTAACCAGTTTATGCTGTTAAATTGAAATGCTTAACCACCCACATTATCCTCTTGTAATCTAAGATTTCACACATGACCGCTGACAGCCCCAAAATAATCTACACCAAAACAGATGAAGCTCCAGCGTTGGCGACACAATCATTATTGCCCATCGTCCGTGCCTTCACACGATCTTCGGGCATCACCATTGAGCTCAAGGATATTTCGCTTGTTGGAAGAATTCTGGCAGCCTTCAGTAATCAACTCCCCTTAGAACAACAACAAGTTGACGCACTTGCCGAACTTGGAGCCCTCGCCAAAACACCTTCTGCCAACATCATTAAGCTACCCAACATCAGTGCCTCAGTTCCACAACTTAAGACGGCCATCGCTGAATTGCAATCTCACGGCTATGCGATACCAGATTTTCCCGAAGAGCCGGAAACCGATGCCGACAAAGAAACTCGCGCTCGCTATGCCAAAGTTCTCGGCAGTGCTGTAAATCCAGTTCTCCGCGAAGGCAATTCAGACCGTCGCGTGGCAGCTCCTGTCAAAGAATACGCCAGAAACAACCCGCACAGCATGGGCGCATGGAGTAGTGATTCAAAAACACATGTTGCCCACATGTCGGGTAATGATTTTTTTGGTAGCGAACAATCTCATGTAATGGCAACCGCCACCGCCGTTAGCATCGTCCTCGTTGCCGATGATGGTAGCTCAACATCGCTGAAGGAAAACCTGCAACTCTTACCAGGCGAAGTCATCGATGCCTCGGTCATTAGCTGCACCACGCTTAAGTCATTTTTTGCTGAGGCCATGGACGATGCTCGCAGCCAAGACATTTTGCTTTCTCTACATATGAAAGCGACCATGATGAAAGTCTCCGATCCCATCATTTTTGGACATGCCGTCGATGTCTATTACGCAGACGTATTCACCAAACACGCCGCAATACTTGAACCTCTGAACATCGACACCCGCAACGGCATTGGCGATCTGTATAGCAAAATCAGTGAACTTACCGTGGAACAACAAGCTGAAGTCCAAGCTGACATCAAGGCACTTTCTGCAACTCGACCACGACTCGCCATGGTCGATTCAGACCGTGGCATCACCAACCTCCACGTTCCCAGTGACGTAATTATTGATGCCTCAATGCCAGCAGCGATTCGCTCCTCGGGTCAAATGTGGGGCCCCGATGGCCAACTTGCGGATACTAAAGCAATGATTCCCGACCGTTGCTATGCGCGGATCTACCAAACAGTCATCGACTTCTGTAAACAAAATGGTGCCTTTAATGTGACCACGATGGGCAACGTTGCCAATGTTGGTTTGATGGCACAAAAAGCAGAAGAGTATGGGTCACATGATAAGACTTTTGAAATCCCTCATGCCGGAACCGTACAAGTGATTGATACTGACGGCACAACATTACTTGAACACACCGTCAGTGCAGGTGACATTTGGCGAATGTGTCAAACCAAAGATGAGCCAATCAAAGATTGGGTTCGCCTCGCGGTCAGTCGTGCTCGCGCCACCGGATCAACTACGATTTTCTGGCTCGACAGCGACCGCGCTCACGACAACAACCTCATCGCCAAAGTCAACGAATATCTACCACTGCATGACACCACTGGACTTGATATTCAAATTCTATCGACCACCGCAGCAATGCAATTAACTTGCCAACGGTGCCGCGATGGACTCGACACAGTATCCGTTACCGGCAACGTACTACGAGACTACCTAACCGACCTGTTTCCAATCATCGAATTAGGGACCAGTGCAAAAATGCTGTCGATCGTGCCTCTGCTATCCGGCGGCGGACTTTATGAAACCGGTGCCGGTGGTTCTGCCCCCAAGCATGTGCAACAATTTCAAACTGAAAATCACCTGCGTTGGGATTCACTCGGTGAATTCCTCGCAATCGGAGTTTCCTTGGAAGAACTAGCTGAAAAAACCGATAACAAAAAGCTTACACTTGTCGCCGCCGCATTAAATCAAGCTAGTAGTCAATATCTAACGGAAAACCGCTCGCCATCTCGAAAAGTAAATGAACTGGACAATCGTGGTAGCCATTTCTATCTAGCACTTTACTGGGCTCAGACGCTGGCAACTCAAACTGCTTGCCCTGAATTGCAAGCAGAGTTTTTGCCATTGGCAACAACACTCGCTGAAAATGAACAAACGATCGTCGATCAACTCATTGCCGTGCAAGGTGAAGCTGTCGACCTCGGTGGATATTATCACCCCTGCGAACAATCAGTTGTTACGGCCATGCGACCGAGCACCATTTTCAACGATGCCATCGATGGATTTTCTGGCGACGGCAACGAACACTAGGATTCCCAACACCCGCTTGCAAATCTAAACCTAGTGAACCGTAACCATGCTCAAAATCAACTCGCTCGGATCCACCAAATTGCCCGTCACTTGTCTGGGCTATGGCAGCATGGGATTGCGCGGCCCAGCCACATGGGGAGTGCGAACCGTCACTGAAGAGGCCGCCGATCAATTCCTCAACCAAGTACTCGATACGGGTATAAACTTTATTGATACTTCGCCTGATTATGGTGCCAGCGAAGAACGTATCGGCAAGTATATTGGCTCACGGCGCAACGAGTTCTTTCTTGCCACAAAGTGCGGATGCGACTATCAACAACATACCGACCACATCGAAATCATTCACACTTGGTCTGCGGACGTACTCAAGCGTAACATCGAGACAAGCCTCACAAGGCTGCAAACAGACTGCATCGATTTATTGCAATTCCACGGTGGCGACGCTGATTCGATTCAACAAGCAGGCCTCGTTGATACGCTCATCGAGTTCCGAGAGCAGGGTATAATTCGATTCTTAGGATCATCAAGTTCCATTCCGAATCTAGCAGGCATGATTGATATGGGAGTGTTTGACACATTCCAAATCCCCTATTCCTGTTTAGCGCCGCAACACCACGACTTGATTTCGCAAGCAGCAGCAACGGGTGCTGGTATTATCATCCGCGGTGGCATCGCACATGGCGGACCCGACGCCGTGATCGAGCGGCCTGCACTAAACGATTTCTGGCTGCAAGCAAACCTCGACGAATTATTGCCAACCGGCATGACGCGTGCCGAACTCATTCTGAGATTTACATTATCTCACCCCCATGTCGACACCGTGATCGCCGGGACTTGCAATACTAAACACCTTCAGGAAAACATCGCTAGCGCCTCTGCCGGTCCCCTACCAGAAGACCTCTACCGCGAAATCAAACAACGTGTGATGTAACCCACCCTGTTATTTATAACGGTTCGACACGAATCTCTATCGCGCGTTTCCCAAGATTTCCGTAGCGATGGTAATCATCCGACACACTCTGCTCTCGGACATTCCACAGCAATTCAATTCGCCCATTCACCAAAACGGGGGCATCCATCACAACAACATTATGCTCATCGAAAACTCTGCGAGCATCATCTTCCACAGCAGACGGCTGTGCGTAACGAACTCGTGAAACTTCACCTCGAGCAACTCGGTCAAGTAATTCACCATCCGTTTCCACAATTTGAATTGCAGTTTTTTTCCAATGCCGAGTAAAATCAATCAACACCTGCAGCAGTTCTTCATGCACGCCAGCAGCATGGCTCAACATGACTCGTGCTCCAACAGCATGAGCCGCCGCCATCCGCAGCACAATTTCATAAGCTTCATCTCGGCGTGTTACACGGATAACTAAATCTTCCACGGGTAAATATCTGCGAATATTATCTTGCCCGATCAAATGAAAATGATCATGGACACGATTGTATTCACTGTGTGCATATTCGTCATAGCTAGTCAAAGCCTGAATGATGATCTGCTTGGCGGTTGCCTTAATATCCGACCGTCGAGCTTCAAGTAAAGTCGTGCCGAACTCTGCTAACTCTTGATTATGCATGTTCTTCAAATCTGCCGTGACATCGATGAGCCAAGTCCGGAACTTCATCAGTTGAGTCACATAGTTTGGTCCACCCGCTTTAATTCCAGCTCCAATAGACGAAGCCCCAAAACCACCAAACGGTTGCCGCAACACAATCGCTCCTGTTGTAGGCCGATTCACATACAAGTTCCCTGCAACAATATTTGCTTTCCAATACTCCTGCTCTCGATCATCTAACGTTTCAATCCCCGCCGTCAAACCGTACCCCGTTTCATTGGCTAACGTAACAGCGTGCTCGAGTGACTCCGCTAACATCACTCCTAATATTGGCCCAAATAATTCTGTACGGTGGACGAAACTGTTGGCCGTGACACCCATTTTGATTCCTGGTGAAACTAAACATTTATTGTTCTTATCGATCCGAGGTTCCAGTAACCACGACTCACCCTCTTCCGAATTCAAAAGTGCTTTATATAAATCTCCTGACGGCGGGTTAATTAAAGGACCAATACGCGTTTCTAACTGCCACGCACTACCCACAGTTAAACTTGAAGCGGCATCGCGTAATAATTCCAAAAATGCTTCGTCTTCATACACTCCCTTTTCCAAAATCAACAACGACGTCGCAGAACACTTTTGTCCAGAATGCCCAAACGCAGAATGTAATACGTGCTTGACGGCCTGTTCCCGGTCCGACAACACGGTGACGATGGTGGTGTTCTTGCCACCCGTTTCTGCTAGCAAACGAGCCCGCGGGGTCTGTTGCTGAATCAGTTTGGCAGCTGCGGTACTTCCCGTGAAGATAATTGAATCGACTTTATCCGACGCAGTTAGTTGCACTCCACCCGCAGCACCGCGACACGGTGCAAATTGCAAGACTTTCTTAGACACACCTGCTTCCCAAAAACACTCACATAATCTCCTAGCCGTTAGCACCGTCTCCGATGATGGTTTTAAGATAACGGTATTTCCAGCAGCCAATGCGGCGGCAACTCCGCCACACGGAATTGCTATCGGAAAATTCCAAGGTGAAATAACTAACGCCATACCTCGAGGACTAGCTGATAAGTCCTGCATCTCTTCAATGTGCACGACCGACTTGCGGTAAAACTCAACAAAATCCACCGCTTCAGAGACTTCGGCGTCAGCTTCGAGAATTAGTTTACCTCCTTCGGCGAGTGCGATTTCAATCAAATCTCGGCGACTGCGACGGATTTCATTGGCGACGTCACGCAATATCGCAGAACGTTCTTTAGCGGTGGTCTTTCGCCATGATGTCTCATCAACATCCGCACATTTTAGTGCTAAATCAATTGCCGATTCTTCGGCTGCCGTCCAAGTGCCTACGTGCTGAGTCGGCCGCGAAGGGTCCGTAGAATTAAACAGATGCGTAGCTTGGATATCCTCCTCACCTGCAATGATTGGAGTCACAACCCGTGGTTCTGCTTGGAGTCCACTGGCAATTATTTCTTGTGCCCACCGAGCGTTGTCCGGAAGTGAAAAATCCGTATCTGGTTCATTGACCAATTGATCCCACCGCCAATTATCTAATGTGCTTTCAAATACTTCCGTCGTTCGATTTTGAGTTCGCCGACTACCAATGGGTAAATGCGATATCAATTCAAATGATTCAATAAATTTCTGCCGTAACATCACCCAATTAGCCGAACCTGGTTTGAGATGAAAAGCGTAACGCAGGAAATTACTGGCACCCGTGTTTTCATCGAGTCGTCTAACAAGATACCCAATCGCATTGATGAACTTCTCTTTTTTACAGGCTGGAGCATATAGCAAAATATTATCAACATGTTCGGACATCGCCCGCCGCAAATGATTAGCCATACCTTCGAGCATTTCGAACTGCACACAATCCAGTACATCTCGCTCCGTCGCCAACACCATCGCATACGCTATATCAAGCAAGTTGTGAGATGCGACGCCGACGTTTACCGCGCGAGCGTGCTGGGGCTGTAATGCATAGTCGAGCATGCGTTTATAATTTGCGTCAGTCTGTAATTTCGTCTTAAACGGACTTTGTGGCCAACCACGCAGCGATGCATCAACGCGTTCCATTTCAAGATTCGCACCTTTAACTAAACGAACCGTTGTCACCGCGCCACCGTTGGCAACACGTTGCAACGCCCATTGCACCAGTTGTTTTTGCACACCAAACGAATCGGGGATGTACGTCTGTAACGCAATACCAGAACGGGCTTGCTCAAATCCAGGTGCCGACAACGCACGCACAAAAGCCTCAAAGGTAATGGACATATCACGAAACTCTTCCATGTCCAGATAAACCATTTTACTTACGTTCACTTCCTCACCCTGATAAATTTCGTCTCGTGCGATCTCAAACAAACTCTGCATTCGCGCCGCAACCACCGCTATCGTGGATTCGCGGGCCAGATGGTTAATTTGCGAATATAGAGTCGAGATTTTCACGGACAAGACTTCCAGTGCCGGATTTCGTAACGCTTTCTGGTAACTTTCAATCCGCTCGAGTGACTGTTTTTCACCAATTAGTGATTCACCCAATAAATTCACGTTCATGCGTATTCCCTGAACACGACGATCTGCCAGATGCTTGTTCAAATGTTCCGTCTCAGCCGGCAGGACAACGTTGGAGGTTTCATGCCGCATCTTCTTTTTGACCAGTGGCATCGAAACACTCGGCAAGAAGCTGCCAAACAGTTTGAAGTTTTGCAGCATCAATTTGTCGAACGGACTGAAGAATCCAGGGATACCCTGGACATCTAAAATATGTACAAGCTGGTCGGCTGAGCGATGAAGACTGCTCGAACGAAACACCTGATCTGTCATTTGAACAAGCGTCGCACGATCAGCTGGATTTCTTATCAGCTTGTCAAACTCTTCTTGTTGTTCTTTTTCGACAGATGTCAGTAATTCATTGGCACGCGATTGCAGAAAAGCAGCCAAGGCAGCAGCACGCTGGATACGTGTGTTTTGATCCAGTGCCTTTCCAGACTCAACACCAAATTCACTCAATAATAGATCTTTGATGCCTAGCGGTTCATCATTGCCTAATTGTTGTGCCATGTTAGTTCTTTCCGAGACGCACGCAAACAATATTCATTGAATTTTTTTAACAAACCAATGGTACGCATGAGGGTAACAGCGAGTTGCAGTTTTACAACCTTTTTTTAAATCAATTTGGTCAACTTTTTTCATCATTTAAAACATCCTCAAATTCCAATAACTGTAACCGTTAACATCGCTCAACCTAAAATGCTATAATCAAGAAAACAACCAAGCAAAACCGTCCTGCATTCCTCTACAAGTAATTATCTTATGTCGTCAATAAATAAACCCCAGCGGCGTGAATTTCTTCAACAAACAGTCGCTGCTGCAACCATTTGGAAACTACTTCCGGATAGTCTCCAAGCCGATGAGCAATCAGGACAACCCCTGCGATTGGCGACCTTCCACTTCGACGTCACACCACCGATGGGCCATTCCCTCTGTGGTGGTTGGATCAAGCCCGTTGTAGGCGTTACCGACAACCTCCAAGCCATTGGGTTTGTCTTACTTGGAGCCGGCAAACCGATCGTCATTGTGGCGGTCGACTGGACTGGAATTCTGAATGAAGCACACGTCCAATGGCGGACGGCACTTGCCAACGCGGCTGGTACAACTCCAGACCGTGTCGCTGTGCAATGTGTGCACCAACACAACGCGCCGTTCGCTTGCCTTGGTGCTGAGAAAATTGTGATGGCCGAAGGTGATCTGCCTCATATCGTTGAAGTTGATTATTTCAACGATTGCCTGAAACGAGGCGCAACTGCCATCCGCGACAGCCTCAGCACAGCACAAGCAGTAACTCATGTTGGCCAAGGCGAAGCAAAAGTAGATCGGGTTGCATCGAACCGACGTATTTATCGCGATACCTACGGCATCATTAAAGCCATGCGCGGCAGCAGTTGCAAAGACCCTAAACTGCGGGCGATGACTGAAGGCATCATTGACCCCATGCTGAAAACCGTCGCTTTTTACAATGGTGACAAAAAGATCGCCGCCTGCCATTATTATGCGACGCACCCTATGAGTTATTACGGCGATGGCTTAGTTTCGAGTGACTTCGTTGGTATCGCGAGAAAACAACACCAAGCGGAAGAACCGCACTGTCAGCACATTTATTTTACCGGTGCTGGCGGAAATATCTCCGCGGGTAAATACAACGATGGTTCACACCCCGTACGTAAAGTACTAGCAAAACGAATCTACGATGGCATCGCAGCGGCCGGTAAAAACATAAAGAAAAAACCTCTTACCGACGTCGCCTGGCGGACGGTAGAAATGCTACCGACCGCTCGTGACCTACTCATCGCCGATGAACTACAAGCTCGCATCTCTAACAAATCCAATTCTACGGTCAATCGAAATCGACCTTCGTATATGCTCAGTTGGTTACAGCGACTCGAACAAAAAACGCCGATCTTACTCAGTGCGTTGAGCCTCGGAGATATTTCATTGTTACATCTACCAGCAGAGTCATTCATCGAATATCAACTGCGGGCCCAAACATTGGCGCCCAATCGTTTCGTAGCAACCGCTGCTTATGGCGACGGCGGCCCTTGGTATATTCCGATCGCACAAGAATACGCTAACGGTGGCTATGAAGTAAGTGTTGCTTTTAGTGATTCATCCATCGATGCCACGATGACCGCCGGAATCACTAAGATTTTAGGCTAAGCAAACTCAATATTTTTTGGGTTCCCATTGCCCTTTCTATTATCACCAAAGCCAAAAATGTCCCGACCAATTATTAGCAAACCAACCACGATCATTCTAGCCCTCTTAGTTTCTTTCAACTTTGGTTTTATTCTAATAACAAGCAACCAGGCACAACCGCCGGAAGAGCGAGTCGTCACTGCTGCGGATATGCCGCGGATCAAACATACTGATTCCGAGAAAGCTCTAGCGACATTTCAACAAGCTCGCGGGTTTACATTAGAAATAGTTGCCGCTGAACCACTCGTGTCCGACCCCGTTGATGCTTGTTTTGATGAACA
>JABJJO010000016.1 GCA_018660825.1 Planctomycetaceae bacterium
GGCGGTTCCGATGCTGGGAATCCGCGCAGTCAAAGTTCGGTGGGAGGGGGATTCGGAAATAACATGAGTTTCTCAATGGGCGGCATGGGCGGCTTCGGTAGCTTCGGTGGCTTCGGTAATCAAAACCAAAACCAAAACCAAACGCAAAACACTTTGCGGTTTCCGTATGTGGTCGCTTTTAGGACGTCACCCTTTGTTCCTATACAAGTGCAAGTTCGAGCGGAAACACGGTTAAAAAAATTGCCCGGTCTGTCCAAGTTCAATCAAGTATCGGTGACAATGAACAAAACAACGGCGACGCTCAAAGGGATCGTCGTATCGGATCGTGACAAGCGGTTCGTCGAAAAGCTTGTGTTGCTAGAACCGGGGGTAAAAGAAATTGACAACCAGTTGGCCGTAAAAGCAACCGAATAGTTGCACGGGCGAAGGGTTTACTTAAACTGCGATCCGTGGCGACTGCATCAAAAGCAACAGTCCGCTTTCTTTAAACTTCAACTACTGTTGATTGGCGTTTCGTGTGGGGCCTGGTGGCAAGACCTTGATAGCTTTGAGTCCCGATGAGGACGTCAGGGATCGGTAAGGCTGCGACGTGTGACTTTGCTTTTCAGATAGTTGCTTAACCGTAGTTGGCGGCCTCGAGGCAGGTTGGGCTACCGTTGGTGGCGGCGATGTATAATGGCTTGGTACAACTGCTGCAGAGGCCAGGTGGCGAGTCAGATTGTGGGGAACATCAAAAGTCGTTGTTTGAACGGAGCTGCTGAGATCTTTCTGGTAGTATTCGCGAGAAATTGTATCGGACCGAAGGCCCTGGTTGGCTCGTGTTGGTGTGGCAAACTGGTCTTGCGGTTGCGTGACAGGAACTGATTTGTGCTTTCCAGGTAAACTTGTCTTACTGAAATGACCAGTTACGTTGCGCCCTTTTGTGGGCATGAATACCGGCACCAGACTGATAAGTTGTTGTTCACCGCCAAATTCCTGCCAGGGAATCCAAAAGCTATAGGACGGTCCGAGTTCTGAATCGGTTAAGTGGCTCTGGAGTTGGTCAGCACGGAACACAAATTTGCGGTCGGGGTTACGGTTCGGCGCGCCTCGTTGTGAGGCGTCGGTATCGTCAAAAGTGAAAACCACTAACTCCCCTTCGACTTGAATAGCTTTTTGTTCGTGGTTGTAGAAGTAAATTCTACCCCCAAACCCCTGAACGGGTTTGTTTCCCGGGACGTTAACAATATCATGCGTCCACACCGCTGCAATCCGAACAGCAGCGGAATCGAGTTTTCGTATCTTAGCGGATTGAGCATTCCACGGAAGTGCGTCGTTTGCCGATTGAAGTTTGTCGGTGAACGTCGTGCAACCGATCGTAGTTAGAATAAGCGACACCGCGAAAATGATTGCGGTGCCTCGTCGGGTAATAGAAACAGGCATTTGGGGGAGTCCCGTGGGCTAGCGAGATGGATGGTAAAGAGAGAGATAGAGGAGAACGGTAGTGTGTTATCGGTTGAACCGCGGATCCGGTAATGATTGTGGATAGGCGGTTCTTGGATATTGCGTCGCCTGTTGTTGTGGCGGCGTTGGATTTATAATTGGTTGACTCGCGCGGGTGGCGTTTATGGCGTTTACCGCACCGCGAGAGTACTGGTTAGCGGGGTAGGTTGGCAATACCTGTTGGTGTTGCTGTGTGGGTTGTTGCACATATTGGGTCTGAGGAACAGCGGCTCTTGGTGCATTCTGGCGATCGAGTCCTGTTTGATAGGGCATATTTGCTTGAAAACCGGGTGCCACGTAGGCGGGAGCCGGAGCGACCGACGGCCGTGTATCGCGAGTAGCTCCTATTTGGGGTTGTGAGTAATGGTCAATACCTAAAGCGGCTCCCACGGAGGGTTCCGGAAATGCGTGGTCCAGAAGTGTCCCAGCGGGGTTGTCGTCGGGATATATTACCTTAGCGCCGTTACCCCAAAGCCCCTTACCAGTAGACAGTCCGACGTCACCTTGGAGCTCGATCAAGTCGTCAAGTAACCAGCTCATTCGGTCCGACTCGATAGCTTTAATTGCGTCGATGTCAGCTTCGTTTTTCACGACACGGGGAGTCATGATGATGAGCAGTTCAGTCCTTCTTTCAGATTCCGTGTCATAACGGAATAATTGACCGAGTAGAGGTAAGTCACCGAGGTAGGGCACCGAACGGCGGTTAACCAGTTTGCTCTTAGTGATAAGTCCGGCGAAGACCACCGTTTCTCCATCGTGAGCACTGATGACAGTCGATGCTGTAGTGGTATTAATTGCCGGGGATAAGATGGCCTGACCATCTGGCGTCACGGCTACGGGTGTTCCGGAATCAACAGGACCCAATTCTGACTTTTCCGTTGATAAGTTCATAACAATTCGTCCGTCGGGTGTGACTCGGGGGCGAACGTTGAGCAGCAATCCGATTGGAACGTCTTCGGTGGAGTTGGAAACACCGCCATTTTGGTTGGTGGTGCTGCCTGTGATACGGGCTACGTTCGACCCAACTTGAACGAAAGCGTCAGACATGTCGAGAGTCATGATTTGGGGACGACTGAGAATCTGTAGACGACCGCGGTCCTGCAGTGTTCGCAGGAGGATGTTGATCGATTCATTAGCTGCGGAGAAGACAAATCCCCCATACCCTAAGGTAGCGCTAGATCGACCCAATCCAAAACCCGCAACAGCCTGACTGGCCAAGGTTTCCCGCGATGCTAGGGCCTCTGTGGTGCCGTCGTTACCTAACGCTTGTCCTTGGAAGGCATAGCCAATTGCCGCACCTCGGTCGAACAGCATGCTGTCCTGTAGGCCAAGTTCCACACCAAACTCAAATCCGTCATTGAGTTCAACTTCCGCAATCACAACTTGAATCATTACCATGTTTGGTTTGAAGTCCAAGTCTTTGATGATTTGCATCAATGTTTCAAAGTTGCGGGGAGGGGCTGAAAGGATGATGGAGTTGCTCAAAGCATCGAAGCCGATTACGACCTGGGTTTCTTTAATCTCGGCGTTAGTGATGCTGGACTGTTGGTTGACATTTTGAGTTAGTAATTGGCGTTGTGTATTAACGTAATTGGTCAAGGTTGTACCGACGGTCGTCGCGTCCGCATTTTCGAGTCGAATGACTTCGGTACGTCGGTTTTGAATGTCACCTTCGTCTAACCTAATTAGTAGTAACTCGACAATTTCCAAGTCTGTCGATGAACCGGATGCAATAACGCTATTGGTTCGTTGATCAACCGCAAAACGGAGGGGTACTAGAGATGATTCACCACCACCAATTCCTCCGCCCCCGGCGGAGATAGCCGTGTTAAATGCATTACTGGAGGCATTGTTGCCAGCGGTAACTTGTAGTCCAAATAGTTCCTGCAGCAGTTGGGCAAGATTTATAGCGTCACCGTTGTCGACTTGAAATACTTTAATTTGCGCTTCCGCATTAGGTAGTTGATCGAGCTGGGCAATTAGTTCCTCGATTAATGGCATGGCCGTTGCTGGTGCCCGCACGACTAACGCGTTAACATTTTCGTCTGCGGTTATAGTTGCGCCGGCTAAAATTCCCGAGTTGATCCGGCTTTCACCGTCGTTTGTGATGGTGAGGATTTCGAGTTTTGATGACTGAGGGCTAATCGTGGCTGTGCTACCGGTTTGTCCTTGGGCGGCTTGTGTGGTTGAGGAAATACCGGTAATGGCTTCTTCTAGAACTGGTTGGAGGTCGGCCGCAAGTGCATTCTTAAGTCGAAATACTCTTAGTTGGTTCGTGGCTGGGGATTCTTCAACGTCCAGTTGTTCGATGAGCAGCGCAATTTCGACTAGATCACGTGGAGAAGCACTGACTACTAAACTGTTAGTTCTATAGTCGGCTATAACTCGAGGTCGCACGCCAAGGCCGGGTCGCACTTCATCGTCTGCTCCTGGTTGGTTAGTGTAAAAATCGCGGATTTGACGTTCAGCGTCCAACGCTGACATGTGTTTAAGTTGAAAAAACTTTAATTGTGTCGATGGCTCCACCGGCTGATCTAGTTTTTCAATGAGGTCGAGGATGGCCTTCATGCTTTCCTGACGACCGATCAATAACAACGCATTAGGCTTATCGAGTGAGGTGATGCTGACGGGACTGTTGCGAGTGCCGAATACATCGTCATAAAGTTCTTCAACGAGTTCGGCTAGGACGGTGCTGTTTACGTGTTCTAATTCATGGACAAGCACGTGTGGTTGTGTATCATCAGTGTGTTGCTCGATCTGTTCAATTATTTGAATCACCCGTTGCACGTCATTGCGATGTCCCTTGATAATGAAAACGCCAAGACCCTCAATGAACTCGATTTGAACTGGGCCGATGAGGCCCGCCTCTTCGGGTTCGACGGTGAGGACGGTAGACCCTAGTTCTGGCGAATTCTCAACATCTTTCTGGGGCGCTTCGCTGTCTTGGAAAATTGATGAGACAAGGTCACCACCCCACTTTTGTCGGTTTGCCGAGGGTACAAATTGTACTGCGGCTTGTCCTTCGGGGCCGTCGGCTTTTGTGCCTTGAACCAGAGCAATCGCATCCTGAACTGTCGTCGGGTCTGCTCGTTTGACCGGCACGATACCAGTTCGTGTGTTTTCATCGTTACTTGGTTTATCCAATGCCGCTGCCACTCGCATCCATGATGCAGCGGTGTCTTTATCGCCAACGACTTTAACGGTAGCCCTATTACGGTCAATTGTCATTCGGGCTGAAGTGCCCAGGGGTCCGGGTAGTTGCACTGTTGCAAGTTGTCCGGATGCATCGGTTGTCAGTGGTAAATTACCGCCTAGGATATTACGAAGCGCCGATTCAAATTGTGTTGTCGTCATGTTGCGTAGTAGGTGACCGGAGGGCGTTACTGGGGCGGAGACGTTTTGAGCAAGCAGGGGTGATGGGGTGGACGCGGTAGTTGTCTGATTGATCAAATCGGACGCGATTGTTTGCTGGGATTTGGTCGCAATAACGATCACTTGGTTCGTTCGAGTATCTGGCGCGATTCTTACATTGTCGCTCTTAGCGAATTTGGCCCGCAATTTAGTAACTAGCGTCGGGATAACCTCCGCAGGGACGCTGTAGCCCTGGATGATAGAGGGAGCGACAGGTGTCGGGATGGCGCTTTTGTTGGTTTGTTTCTTGTCTAGGGTCTTAAGTAACTGACCAACCATTTGGTGGACCTGCGGGTCTCCTTGCACTGCCAAGGAACCATTGGCTTCATCGATGAAGATGTCGACTTCAAATCCGAAATCGCCTAGTACGGCTTTTAGCCGCGGAGCGATATCCTGTGGCGAGTTATTAATGACGGTATACCGCGAATATTGCTTAGCGGTAGCCGTTTGGGCGGCGACGTGAGCGGTGGTAAGCAGCGAAACCAATCCTATTATGAGGAGTGTTGATGTGAATAACGCACGCTTGGCAGCGTATGGGTTTGGGTTCTTCATCGTAGAATCTAAGCCTTATTTTTATTAACAAACAAACTAGAATACCCTTCTAGTGTTTAAACCGTGCAATTCAATCGCACGCAAACTACCCGTCATGTTCGTTTTAATCGGCATAAACCCCCACGTACATAAGCTCAAATCGAGATATCTTGTACCTATCAATAGAAAACGGAGAATCGCATGCAAAAAGAGGCCAACGCAGCGGATAGAAGGCATCAAGCTCAACTGTCGCCCAATAATTCAATCACAATTTGAAATGATCGCGGGGAATTTGCGATTTTCAACTAATCACAAGTTTTGATGGTGAAAACTCGCCGAGTTCGTTAGCGCTGGCAACGGAAAACGGACGTAGAAACCCCTAGGGGGTAGTGTTTTCGAGCAATCGTTCGGCGGCCAAAGTTAGGTTTTCGGCATTGGCCAGAGCCTGACCTGCCTTTATCAGCAGAGTATCATCAGCGTCGGTGACGATGAGCAACTCTTTTTGAGAAATTTCGCGAACGGTACCCGCGATATCGCCAATATCGATACGATCTCCGATTGTCAGTTTGACCATTTCATCGATATCTCGTCGGAGAATCCACACTTCAACTCGGTTGTTGATTTGCACGGTGCTCGTGAAAAACGCTAGTTGAGCGATATCAAACTTCGGGGGCAGGGGTTTAACTGGCGGGATAACTCTCGCGGGTTTCTCTTGTACATCGACAGTAAATTCTCGAAAGACAGTTTTTACGGGCAATCCAGTATCGCTGGCGGACACCCGCACCTTGTATTCGCCCACATTTTCACTATGCACCGTCAAAATGTTGTCCTTGATATTGGCAACGAAGCCGGCAGATAAAGAGTCGGCTGCAATTTGGAAATTTACAGATTGGTTTTGTTGTTCGTTGGTACCCGGATTCCTAGTTAGCGCCACGCTTTTTGATTGCCCAACGGTCGCTGCGATGCGGCTGTCACCAGAAAACCGGGGTTCAAGATTCTCTGGGCCGAAAATATTACGGTTTGTCATTAGGGTCAAATATTCATCCAATCCGCCGTATTCTAATTGATCGGAAACGGCAAGGTCCTCGATGGATGCGCGCTCCAAATCTTCATTCACGGAGATAGCAGCGACTTGTAGAGTGATGCCGAGAAAATTATACGCTTTTGGTTTGACTGAGAGGCTCATCACCTCGTGTAACGATTCCTTCGCATAAAACTTGTAAAGTAATTCAGTTAATTGCTGCAATGTTCCGTCGCAGGTTAACGTAAAGCTGTGTTTGTCGTATATTGTGTCGACTGTACGGATAGGATCAGATTCGATCTTAACATTCTGTAATCGAACTTCCTTTTCGACCAGTTTGAATAACCATGATTTGTATGAAGTTGCAGCCGCTGATCGATTAGTTGGTAAAGAACGTTTTGCGAGCGCATCGAGCGTTTCGCGATCACGCTTTGCAAAGCCTTTGTCGCGTTTGAGAAAATCCGCATCATTTTGCAAGCGGCTTTCCGTACCTCGCAGTTCGTCTAAATATGTGGTGTACGACGAAAACGAAAAATAGCTAACTGCTAATACGCCTAAGATTAATACAATCGCACCTAATCTTTTCTCGCTGTTGGACATATCAGAGTTCCTTTACTTTAGTTTGAACGGGAGCATTGGTGGTTTGCAATGGTTTCGAATTAGATTGGTCTTTTTCGCTCTTCTGGTTTACCGTGGGTGATTCACCGTCTGCCTTCGATTTGTTTTTGTCGTTTTTGTTTTGCAAGGGTGGGCTTATTAGGCGAATATGTTCTACCACGGTCCATGGATAAGCAACATTTTCCGGGTCCGAACGAAAGCCGTTGCCAGTGATTGTATATGCTGGCGTTAGGAGATTGGTTTCCAGCATGCGCAACGAGTCGTCATTTAACAAATGGACGTCCAGTAGTATCTGGCCACGGATTTCCGTTGAGCGATTTGACGTAGAAGTTTTGGCCGTAAAACGATCGACCATTGCCTGTCGGGCCGGAGGAAATTTGTTGGACACCAAAACCAGTTCGTCGAGCCAATTCACACGGGAGTTCTCAAACGACCTGACCTGTTGCAATCGATCCGTAAGCGTCTTGTTAGCCTTGTCGATACTAGTTTTGTCTTCGAGGGATGTTTGAAGTTCTGCAATGTTGCTCTGCGTCGTCACGATTGGTCGAATCAATAAGAACGCTGCCAGAACAAGCAACACAAATCCGCCAATAATGTATTTTGAATTTTGGCGGATAGCGGAAGCGGGAGCGGGTGGTTTGCGTGGATTGACAAAATCCAGTTGCGATGTTTGGCCGATTTGTATTTGGAATGCGGCGCCGATTAACGCTGTAAATTGTGCAGGTTCTTCTGGTGCGGTAGTTTCGTCATTTTCGAGCGACGTGACAATACAGTCATCAAGTGGGTCGTAGAGTTCAATATCAATTTTTAGATGCAAGGAAAGCTGGTCTTGAAGCTCTTGGTGGAACGTTGAAGTTCCGACAATTGTGGCAAGCTCTATATTTCCTGGCGTAGGTTGATTTGAGTAGGATGCCATAGTACGGCGAACTTCTGAGAGCACCCGTTGTGTGGTGACGCCTGATTCTGGAAGTTTCACCGAGCGTGCGAATTGAGCCATACCGTTGTGGGCTACAGTTAGTTCAATTTCACCATCGAGAAGATCAACAATTAATCGGTGTTGTGGAGTGGGGTTCTGAGAGTGAAGAAAGTGTGCAATGCTAAAGGAACTTAGCACAACAGAACTCGACGTCAATTCGGCCATGTTGGTTGTGGCAATGACGTCCGCCAACATCTCTGGTGAAACAGTAGCGACCGAGACAAAGATTCGATTATCATTTGTTTCGCCCAGGACAACAAAATCAATAGGTCCGTCGTCAGCCGTATTAAATTCCTGTGCGACCTGGAATCGTACTGTATCGGGTAGTTCATCTGCGGGTATATTAGGCAACGTCAACAGGCGCATCTCAGTCTGAGCCCGTCTTAATACAAATACAACATCGGTTTGACCACGAATTCCAGCGGATTGTGCGGCTGTAGCAAGAGCCGATTCTAAAGGGGAGAGTGCGGACTCCGGATCTGGTTCTTTACTTATGGCGACTTCGACCATCTTATCAATAGCCAAGTTGTTGCCTTGAACGTGTGTTGCCAATAGTCGGACGGAATTTGAATCCCATTCGCAGGTTAGAAGTTTTGCCATGATTAATGTCTTTCAATCAGTAAACGTAACTATTGCAGGTTAGATGAGGGCATAGTGGTGTCACCAGTCCTGTATTGATAGCCTAGCACCTCTAGGGGATATCCGCGGCCTAAATGGCTTAGGTCGCGCCATAAACGTATGCGAGGTGTAACGGTTGTACTATCTATGACGACTTCCGCACGAGATGATGCTTTACCACCTTCGTAATAGCCAACTATTTGAGCACGATATACGTCTCCATTACCAGTTATAAAGGGCTGTAAGAGCTTCATTTCTTCAAGCGTTACAATGAGGTTTTTAACCAACCACGTTTCATGACGAGTGTAGTTTGAAGTATCTTGCGTGGGGTCGGTGAAACGTTCTTGCACAATCCGGTCAATTGCTTCGGAATTCAAGCCAGGAACGCCTTCGAGTAGTGTTCGAGGTGCCGCGTTAATGTTCAATCGCCCGGGAATCGTTGGATTTGCGTTTGTAGATGAATTGTCCATAAGATTATCGATATAGGCGCCGAATATCTCCACTGGCCAGGGGGATTGGATGATGATGGGATCTTCTCCAGTTTCAGCTGGAGGTGCTTCCAGGGAAACTCCGATCAATTCGAGGATCTGGGTAATCTCTTGCTCAGCAGCGACTGTCAGATCCACTTGATAAGCAGCAGCAGGAATTGGCACCCCGTCGGAGGAACCGGCGGCAGGTAATCCCTGACGGTACAATATTACGAAATTGGCGACATCTACACTGAAAACGGCCGATAGGTCTTGATGAAGCTTTGTGAGGTCCTCTTCATTAAAATTGATTCGGGGTTCACCGTTTATGTTGAGATTGTTTTCTTGACTGTATAGCGTCAAGTATGAACTCCAGCCCCGCTCTAGGGAGCCGCTAATCATGTTCTCGGCAGCAGACTCGGCGGTGGCCGTCAAATCCACGATTTGTTGCACCGCGGACAATGCCGCTTGTTCATGGGCGTCCACCATGCCGTTGCGATTTACATCGGCACCGAAAAGCAGTTGCGGTGACACTCCTCGCACCAGCAATAGTTCTTCTACAGTGTTGAATGGTCCGTTGGTGGGAGCGTAGGGTGACGAGAGGCCTTGGTAGTAGTCGTATTCGGCGCCGTATTCCCGTGTGTCATCGTCTTCGTCAATCCAATCCATAATTGCGTCTGCTTCATTCACGGTCATGCCGGGCAGCGCCATGAGTAGAGTCCGCCCCCCGTTTTCAGCGTAATCATCGGCCGTGATCAGGAGGTTAAGATTCAGCCGCGCAGACTCATTCTCAAGGCCATACCGAATGCCGGCAGTGTAGCCGTCCGAGTTAATTGCCGGCGACAATACTGTAAAATTTCCAGCTGCGTTTGGATCAGGGTCGGGGATGATATTGATGGCTTGGAAAAGCACCGGGTTATCGTAGCTACCGCCGGACTCTAACCGATCTGATTCGGTTAAAGAGAGATGTACACGGATGGTATCAATTCCGGAATCCACCAACCAGCGGGCTTGTTGGTAATTCGTTGATAACATCGCTGTTTCATTGTGAGCTAGCATCATTGCCGAAAAAGTGTACGCCCCGAGCGACACCACCATCACGACGATGAGCACGACCATCAAGATCGAACCCGGGCGTTTGTTTGTGCCATTGATATGTGTTTTAATGATCATAGTCCTAGCGACTCCAAGCCTTCGTCTGTATCGTCTAGTGGGCGGATTTTACCCACCGGCAAGCGTACGACTAAACGATAGGTGACGGCCGATGTCTGATCGCCTAGAGAATCGTCCGTATAGAATGTGTTGACGACTCCACCGGAATGGTATGGTGAACTTGATTTCAAAGTCAGCAGCACCTCGATAGCAAGCGGTAGTGCTTGATAGGAGTCGCTGTCCCATTGTGGGAGCCATTCGTACCCGTCGAAATACCGAAATTCAATAGCGATGACTTCCGGAGCAAGTAACTCATCGCTTTTCCGCAATTGTTCAGAATTGCCGTTTTCGACCGCGTAGCTAGTTATCGCTCGGCTAAGTTGTCGCCGCATTAACCCCGGGACGTCGTCGCTGGTATTGAACACATCGTGGGCAGTGGTGTTCAGGTTGCCATTACCGATGCGGACGTAATATGAAATGATTTTGACGTCACTTGGTATATCGAGCAATTCATTCATAGAGTTGGAAGTATAGAGCGTCTGGTATTCTTCTTGACGTGGGATTCGACTGATATCAAAATTGATTGAGTTTTGGTTGCCATATAATCCGAGATTGACAGGAAAGCTCGTTTGATAATCATAACTTGGTGACTCTGTTTCAATGTCTCCAAGGTCCGTGGGAATATCGCTGTCTGAACCCCCAAGCAGTCCTTCGAGACCGTCCAAGGAAAGCCCGTCCAACGCCGATGTCACGTCAACGCCCTCGTACTGCACCGCGCTCTTGATATCAATGGCGATACGGTTCAGCAGTGCGCGTGCGAGTTGTACTTCTTCAACATGCATTCGTTGTTTCTCAACGATATAGAAGTGATTGTTAATCGCAAACATTATCAAGCCCAGTACGAGGGCGGAGATAGCCATGGAAATTATTAGTTCCAATAGCGTAACGCCAGGCCTGTGGGTTTTGAGCGAGTTGGTCATGTTAAATATCCTCGAGTGTGAGGAAATCACGTAGTTGTTCGTTGGAGTCAGGTGCTAGCTCTACTGCGGGGTCGATCATCCAGGTGGTGACCCTATGCACCAATGGAAGACTCCCGTCGATAGGTATATATTCAACTAAGATTTGAACCGACAGCAGCATTCCCTGAGAATCAATGGCTTGGGAACTAATCGTATACTGAAACGGCTCCATGGTTTCCGTTGCGGGAAACGGGATAGGGCCCGTGGCAGTGGGTGATAAGACTCCCGCTTTTATTTCCGATAATTTTGTTTCTGCGAGAAATTGTGCGGTGGTGAGGAGACGTGCCTGTAAGGCATTCTGCCCGCCCAGTTGAATCAGCGTTCCGATCGCTACCATGGACATGCCTAGTACGGCAAGCGCGATGATGACTTCCATCAGCGTGAAGGCTGGGTGGCGCTGCGGACGATAATGGCGTCCTCTTGAACTAGCTGGGAATCTCATTGTGCGATCCTTGTCTGGTCAAGTTGGACTAGCTCGGTCTGAGTCATAATTTCCGTAACATACGCAACCCCAGTAAGCCCACGGATGCGAACTAACACAAAAATCTGTAAGTCTTCGGTGCCAATCCGCACCTCGGATTGACTTGTACTTCCGTCGGGGTAAAAGAGAATTGGTTGCGACCAGGCACCGTCCACAGATTCGGTAACACTACTGTTGTCGACGTTCGCGGCGTTGGGGTTAAGCGTGGGATCAAATTGGGCGAATTCCCGACTATCAAAAACTTGGGTGCCACTGGCAAAGACGGTGTCACCCGGTAGAGATTGGACTTGTTGTAACAGCCTCTCGGTTATATTGCGGTCATCGGTCAACGTTTGTTGAAGCTGGCCGAGCATATTGAAGCTACTCGTGGATGTATTTGACTCGATATTCGAATCACCCGTATCCCATGGTTCGATGATGAATTGGTTACCGCCAATTTGATATCGCAGCGCTAACGTTTGTCCGCTCCGCATTGCCTCGTTACGACTGCGTGCAAAAAAAGTTCGCATCGTATCACCAGAGGAAATAAGATGTTGAGTTTCAGTGGTGCTCATTAATGCAGGGAAAATTACGGCCCCTATGAGAATGATAACTGCCGCCACTACCAGCAATTCAAATAGCGTAAATCCGCCACGTATTGTTGCAGCGGATCGTGTAGCGCTAATCGTTGTCGGAGGGTGCATCATGGGAGATTGCCTTCGCGACATCGTCCGTCGGGCGATGTCGCCCTTGTGATGGTGTACGAGGGAACTTACTACGAGTCGTAGGACGTGACGCTGATGTCGTCTTTGTTGCTGTTGGCGTCCGGGCCGTTGGACCAAATCCTATACCCCTCGGATGTTAGTTCGTAGTCGTATTCGTTGCCCCACGGGTCCGGTTCGAGTTTAGTGGGCAAATATGGGCCACGCCATCTTTCTTCGCTAACGTCGCCTGGCGCTGTTAGGAGCGCGCCGAGTCCAGCGTCGTTGCTCGGGAAATTCCCCGTATGAAGCTTGAACATTCCCAAAGGGATCTTTAACGCTTGTAGTTGGATTTTGGCATTATCTTCTTTGGCATCGTCGAAGACTTTACTGAAATTCATAACAACGACGCTACCTAATATTACGAGGATGGCCATTACAAGGAGGACTTCCATCAGTGTAAAACCGATACGGTCATTTTTGCGTTGGCGGGTTCGAGTTAACATATGTCGTGTTTCCTTGTCGTAAACTTTGGTTAGCGTAAAGTTGTATAATGAATTAAATGATGTTTATTAAACACCGGATTTATGTGAGTTGTTTCGCGGGGAAAGTAAAATACTCTAAGTTAAATGTTGCTTTAAAGGGAACTGCTCATCTTAATTACCGGCAATAATAACGCGATTACCACCACTAAAACGGCCGCTGCCATTACGAGTAACATAATGGGTTCGAGCAGCCGGACTGCAAGCGTAAGGCGGCGACTAGTACGCAGTTCTAGGCTATCTGCGATATCAACCAACACCTCATCGAGAGTATTGGATTCTTCTGCAACGGCTATCATTTCGACTACTGTAGGCGGGAAATAACCGCTTTTGCCAAGAGGTTTTGATAGCGATTGTCCACTTGAAATATTTTCGGTGGCCTGATCAATGGCCTCGGAGAGAAGACGGTTGCCTGCAGCGTCTCTGCTTATAGAGAGAGACTTAAGTATGGGCACACCATTGCGTAACATCGTCCCCAAGACGCGACAGAAACGAGCAACGGCGAAAGCTTGGAAGATAGTGCCCACAAGCGGAAGTTTGATTTTAATTAAATCTCTTAGGCGTTTACCAGTTTCGGTTTGCAGGTAGTTGTAGCCTGTAATGCCTAGAGCGGCAATCACAAAAGCGCCAATAAGAGCGCCAGGTCCGCGGAATAAATCACTGAAGTTAAGCAGCCAATCTGTCATGATAGGTAGCTCACCACGCTCACGCAAACTCTCAAACATCTTGCCGAACTTCGGAACAAAAAATATTACGAGGCAGGAAACGATAATCGAGCCGATTGTTCCGAGAAACAATGGATAAGCCAGTTGTCCGATTGTTTCGCTTTTCAAATCTTCTTGCTGTTCAGTAAATTTGGCCACTCGCTCCAACGCATCTTCGAGAAATCCACCTTCAGCGCCGGCACGCGCCATGTTGACGGCCACTTCATTAAATACTCGCGGAAAATCCTTCATTGCATCTGCTAGTGTTACTCCATCCTCGATTTGTTTGTGTATTTCGGAAAGGCAATACTTCAAAGTGTTGTTCGAAGCTTGGTTGCGTAGGACCGCAATACTGCGGAGCAACGGAACGCCGCTGCGTATCAACGACGAAAGTTGAGAGTAAACGTTGGCCATAACTTGGCCTTTTACTCGTTTGCGGCTCGTTTTCGCGGTAACGATTTCCTCCGTGGTGAATTTCGAGGGAACCACGTTCTTACGGCGAAGAATTTTTACCGCTTCACGTTCGTTGGCCGCATCAACCGTACCGGAAACCTTTGACCCGGTCGTTGTGCGAGCTGTGTAATGAAAATCTGGCATAACGAATTCCCGTAGCTGGCTTAAGATTTGCCAACAATCTGGTCCCCCTTGGTGATTCTGAGGACTTCGTCAACACTAGTGGTGCCAGAAAGAACTTTACGCCATGAGTCGTCCCGCAGGGTCGTCATCCCGCCTTCGACGGCCGATTTTTTAAGCTGCCAACTGCTTGCACGTTCAGTGGCGAGCTCCCGGATTGCATCGGTGGTGATCATTAACTCGTAGACACCCATTCGACCGGAGTATCCTACGTTACGGCACTCGCGACAACCGACGGCTTCAAATAGGTCTTGACCGTCGAGCAAATCAATTGGAAAGTCAGGCGGCAAATCCTTTGCCGTAAGTTTTACGGGAGATTTGCAATCGTTACAGAGGCGACGTACGAGTCGTTGGGACATGACGGCCTCAACCGTACTGGCAACTAAAAATGGTTCGACACCCATATCGGTCATTCGAGTGTAGGCTCCAGCCGAGTCATTTGTATGCAACGTGCTGAATACCATATGACCAGTAAGAGAGGCCTGTATCGCATTTTCGGCAGTTTCTACGTCACGAATTTCACCCACAAGGACTATGTCAGGGTCGTGACGCAGGATACTTCTTAGCGTTGTGGAAAACGTTAGCCCAATTCGTGAATGAACTTGGATCTGATTGATTCCATCGAGTTGATATTCAACAGGATCTTCCGTGGTGATAATCTTGTTTGCCGGATTCTTGATTTCCATCAATGAGCTGTAAAGTGTAGTTGTTTTACCGGAACCCGTTGGCCCACAAACTAATACAATGCCATGTGGCAGAGTAATGAGTTGCTTAAACTGTTCGTAAATCGCAGGTTCCATGCCAAGGCTCTGTAAATCGAATACCATGGACCCTTTGTCCAGTATACGCATAACGATACCTTCACCATGAATCATTGGGATTACACTCACACGAATATCAATCTCACGACCCTTGACTTTGAGCTTTATTCGACCGTCCTGGGGCAACCGTTTTTCGGCAATGTTTAGATGTGCCATAATCTTCAAACGGCTAATAATTGCCGCTTGGAATTGATTGATTTCCGGAGGTACTGGCTGGGGGTGCAGCATGCCGTCGATACGGTAGCGAATGGTTACACCGTTGGTTTGGGATTCGATGTGGACATCACTTGCTCGCATTTGGATGGCTTCGAGCAATATTTCATTGACGAGACGAATCACCGATGCTTCTTGGGCCATCTCGGATAACTCCGAGCCATCCCCCTCAATTTCCTCGAGCAATTCGACGTCGTCTTGACGTTGTTGAATCAGGCTGTCGATGGTTTCACTACCCACACCCAAGTGTTGCTTGATAAGTGAATCGATTTCAGGACTGGCCGCAAGCACGGGAAGCACAGCTTTTCCTATAGCGGCGGCAACTTCGTCAACGGCGTACATGTCAAATGGATCGCTAGTGGCAATTAGTATCTGGCCACCCTCTACAGCGATAGGAAAAACTTGTTCACGATAAATAAGACGCGTGGGGAAGTCTTCGAGTAAAGCCAGATCGATATCTGCGGTGCGGAGGTCGACATAACCTACACCGATCGAATCCCCGATGGCCTGCAACGCTACTGCTTGTTCGAGGTAGCCGAGTTCGACGGCCATGTCGATTTGATCCGTTCCAGAAACGCCCGACTGCAGGATGGTTTCTACCTGGGTTTCATTCAGAAGGTTATGATTTTGTAATATTTCGCAAGCTTGCATGTGTCGGCCCTAGTTTGTGTTCCTGGAATCGCGATCGGCAAAATTCCAAATAGATGTATTATCGGCGTGGTGCTGAGGATGGTTGCCCGCCGGGACTGCCACTCGGGCGCCCGCTAGACCCAGATGAGCCACCTGGGCGTCCACCGGAACTGGAACCGCCAAAACCTCCGCCGGAACGCATGCGGTTGAACATTTCCATTCGTTGGCGAATCGCATCAATGTTTGCAGCCGAAGGAGTAGTTGAAGCACCTCGGCTACTTGCGCCACCGCCACTTCCACCAGAACTACTGCCCGCCGTGACGTTTTCACCAAGAATGGCACGTAACGCCGTGTTTACGACATCGGGATTAGCAAGGTGCAGCGTGCGGACTTCGATAGACTCTTGTGTTTGCGTACCCGCTTGGTCTAATGCGATGACTAACTCTTGGACTTCCTTGAACATTGGTTCTGGCGCTGCGATGATTAGCGAGTTGCTAGACGCGTCAACGCCAATTGTCATCTTAGCTGGTTCACCTTTGACTTCGCTGCTTCCGCCGCCACCGCCGCTTCCGCCACGACCGCCACCGGCCATTCTTTGCATCATCTGCCGCATAATATCTTCCTGGCCACCCCGTTGTTGTTGTTGCCCACCGGAGGAAGCGCCGGTGATGCGACCCGCATAGACTTCTTTTAGGACAGCTGATATTTCGGTCGCGTCAGTATAGGTCAGGGGAATGAGGCGTGGTTTGCCGGCGGTTTCAATTTCGGTTTCGCTACCCTCTCGGTCAATTACCCCTAACAATTCATCAATCATTTGGAGGTCTTCGTCATTGGCCTGGACGATCAAGGCATTAAGTCGCTGATTGGCGACAATACTTACCGTGCCGGATGCACTAAATGTTGATCCTTCTGCGTCACCACCACCTCCGCCTCCACCTAATAGCATCCCCATCAAGCCACCACCCATCATGCTAGTCGTTGCATCGTTTACGAGTGAACCCAATCCGCCATCGTCTTCACCGCCAGACATGATCTGCTGCAGTAATGATTTGGCGACGTCGACTTTGGAATATTTCAGGTAGAAAATTGTGATTTGCCTGTCCGATGCAAGAGAATTGGGAGGTGTTAAGCGACGCACGATCGACTCAAACGCATCAAGTGCCTGCAAATCATTGCTATAAAGAATAATTCCTTCGCTTGTGACTTCCACGCGGATTTCATCAGCGGAAAGCCCCGGAAACGCTTTCGTTTCAGAGGCCTTGGGGGCGTCTTGTTGCTCCAGTTGTGCCGTTACGAAATGGGTAAGCTCTGGTGGCAACGAGTTTGCCGTCTTTCTCATTGTTTGAGCTCTAATTTTTGTTTCGGCAGGCGTGTTTTTCAGAGGAACACTGGGCTTGGGGTTGGTCTCTCGTTGTTCAATCGTGGATTCTGATCGCGTTTCTGGCGTCACGATGCGGATTTTATTGCTTCCTTGCCAAAAACGTTCGGCTCGCTCGACGGCCTCTAACGCTTTATCACCGGTGTAGGGTAGGATTCGAATATTGCCCTCTTGTGGCGTTGTGTTTTCTGCCTCAAGTCGGTCAATCATGGTGCGAATTAACGCCAGTTCAGTTTCTGTAGCACGTATGAACAACTTCATTGTTACAGGGTCCGCGGTTACCTTGGGTCCAGTCGTGGGGGGTTCTTCACCCTCGGCAACTTGAGTACCAAACATGTTGGCAATCATCACCAAGGCCATTTCCGTGTCGAGCGATTTAAGTGAGATTACTTCAAAGACTGGTACGTCGCCTTCAAGTTCACGTATTGTCGCTTGAATGCGAGCTTGCTCGGCTGGGCGGGCAAATGCGATTACTTTGTTTGTGGTTGGGTCTAACGCAAGTCGGATATCGGGCAAGCCGGCCAGCATTGTCTGCAGCACCTGGAATGTCGTGTCCGGGTCGGCTACGTTGATAGGATGAGTTTGAAGTTGAGGTTGTTCCAGTGGAGCTGTGCCTTCTACTCCAGCAAGTGGATCTATATCTAACCTTGTTACCAATTCTTGCAGGATATCTAGTTTGTCCTGCTCACCAGTAGCAAAAATTCGCGTGCCTAGTGTGTCGACCGCAAAATTGAGGCCCTCTGTCGAAAAATCTTCCTCACCCATTCCTAGCATCGTTCGGGCTACAGCCAAAATATCTTCGGCGGGAGAAAATTCGAGCTTGATTTCGAGGACCTTACCCGCAAGGTCGGTTCGGGGTTTTTCAACGCCCTCAATAACGTCGCGAATTGTACGCAGTCGTCCGGCTGTTTCTTGCACGAGCACTTGCTTGGCGGCCCCAAAAACAAACAGCTTCCCTTGGGGGCCAATTAGCTTTTGTAAGTCACTGGTTGCTTCATCAGGTGTCATTTTCACGAGTTGGAATAGGGTTTTGACGAGTTCGTATTCTCCTCGTTCGTCAAGTTCTGAAACGGGGACATATTGAACGAGGACTTCCGGAATGGGGTTTTCAAGATTTACTACCGTTAACAGTTGATTTCGACGTACCAACGTGTACCCGCGAGTCAGAAGCATACCGTTCATGACATCCATGGCTTGAGCGGGTGTATAGAAGCGAGGATCGGAATAATTGAGTGTGCCCGGTGGTGGGCCGTCCATTTGTAATGACAGTTCGTTAAGTTCCGCGAACCAGATGATAACATCCTTCCAAGGCGTAAAGGTAAATGCGAACCGAATTTCGATTTCACCTTCCGCATTCAATATCGTTTGGCTCTTGTTGTCGACCTTCGGTTCGGCTTCCGGTTCGGTTTTCGGATCGGTTTTCGGATCGGTTTTCGGATCGGTTTCCGGTTCGGTTTTCGGTTCGGTTTTCGGATCGGTTTTCGGATCGGTTTCCGGTTCGGTTACCGACTCAACAACTGGTTGAGGGTCGTCTTTGGTGGGAGTCGGTTCCGTGGTCGTGTTTTGTATGGGTTCAGTACCTTCTGCCGTTGGTGGCGTGGAAGCAGGTTTTGCTGGTGTCTCAACTGCGGGGGGCGTGTCTGCGGGAGCAGATTCCTCAAGGGCTGTTTCCTGTGGTGACTCATCTTGGACTAAGGCTACGGGCACTTGGTCAGTTCCAATGAGCCGCAACCAAATTTGTCGTTGGTTGTCATTTAATGTTGCATAAATTCGTCGTTCAACCATTACAAATAATTGTGATTGCTCAATTGCATTTGCACCTCGCGATAGCTGTATGCGCTGTTGACTAAGGTTTTGAATACGCTGTAGTTGAGATTCGTTCAGCGATAGAGTCGCTCTGATTTCGGGCCGCAATAACGATCGCAAACCGATTCGACGGAGTTGAATTTGATTGACCGTTCCGCGTTGACTAACGTTGAGCAACGACAATGCGAGTTGACTGGTCTGAAGCTGGAATTCTTGATTCGCGATTTCGCGTTGAGTACGTGAATCCTTGGAATGAAGCTCGTTGAATAACACAATGCGCCGCGATTGTAATGCAGTCAGCTGTTGTACAACGTGTGAACTCAATGCAAGTTCTGACTTGTGTTGAGGAGACAGCAATACACTGAGTATCTGGTTTTCTGGATCCGCATTTGTTGTGGTCTGCTCAGCGCCGTTAAACTCGTTAACCGAGAATACGGTGATAAGAAGGGTGGGGATCAACAGCATTGTGAAACTATTTCGATTCATCTTTTTGATAAACTCCAGTCAAAAAACGCAGTCGCCTTTTGGAGGGCCCCATGCAAGGCATAGGATAAGCGATTATGGATGACTATAAATAGGTGAAAAAAAGTTGTATTTTGCAATGCAAAGCGACGGGTTTAGCTAAGGGATTGCGGGAATGTTGGATTATTACGTATTACAAGTAGATTGGGAAAAATATGGGTTGTTGGTAAAAAGCAAAACCCGCGCAAAAAATCCTTGTTAAATAATATATACCCATTAAACCACGACGAGGTCGGAACGTTTCGTTGTGTAAATAGGAAATATAGGGCATTACCGTGGTTTTAGGGGGTGTTATATCAATTATTACGATTTTTGCTGTTACAGCATCGTAGTTGGTCGTCTCAACCTTTTTTGGACGAAGAGCGTAATAACTATACGGATCTATTACGGAAACTTAAGATTCCGTTGCTGTAATGCATCGTTTTCGTCGAATATGTGTACAATTAACTAAATTGTTGAACAGGGTTTCTGAGGATTTAGGACGGGACATGGGTAAATTTGATTTATACATCATTAAATTACTGAGGCAAGAATGAATTCTCCGCCGAAACCTAGATTATCCGGTTGGTTTGTCGTCCCGCTTGTTGTAGCGGCTGAGATTATGATTGGATTCAATCTTTGGAGCGATAACTATGTATGGGTTGATGGTATGCAGAATACGTGGATTCTCTGCATTGTGTGTTATCTTGGGCTACTCTCGGCAAAAATTATGTACCGCCAAAATCAAGGTGAGAAATCGTTTCAAAAGCCGGTCAAATTAATCCTAAAAGTCATTTTTCTGATAAGCGCAAGTCATTTCCTGACGGAAGCTGAAAATGTCGTCCTAGCGCAACCGATAGGTCGGGTATTAGATGTGCGGGGATACGGCCTAGATATCCCGCCGGGTGAAGTAGCGGCAGGGAAAAACGCCGTTGTACGCACGCGAGATCGCTATGGGAATCAGGTTCTGGCTCGCGTGCAAGTAAACGTTGGTGAAAATCGCGTTGTGTTGCTACCGGATGGACAATTGGTTGCCCGTCACCAACGGGAAGCGATTTTGGTTGATGAATCTTTTGAAAAGGCTGATATGGTTCAATTAGGGAAACAACTACTCGCACAAGAATTCCCGGGTTTCCGATTTAAACGAACCGCGAATTATATCTACATCTACAACACTTCGGAAAACTTCGCCACGTCAACGAGCAAAATTCTCGAAATGATGACGCCCGGGATTATTGGCTATATGAAGAACTTGGGCCTAGCGGTTCACCAACCCGAAGTTCCGTTGGTGGTGGTCATGTTTAAAACTGAGGAGGAGTTCAGACGTTATCGCAAAATACCTGATGGCATGATTGCATACTATCACACGTTGACTAACCGCGTAGTCATGCACGAAGAGTCGCGTTTGAATTCCATTAAACCCGAACTTGCGTTAAAGCAAAAGATAAATACGATCGCCCATGAAGGAGTGCACCAACTACTGCACAATATCGGTGTGCAAACAAGGATGTCCGCTTGGCCAATGTGGATTACAGAGGGAATCGCCGAATACCTTTCGCCAACGACGACCGGTAAATATATGCGATGGAAGGGAGCGGGGCAGGTCAATGATTTTCGAATGATGGAATTGGAACAATTTTTGCAGGTTAGCACACAAGTAACTCAGTCCCCGGGAGATTGGTTAACGGAAACTATTTTGGCGTCTCGGTTAGATTCCAAAGGTTATGCGTCCGCGTGGGCGTTGACGCACTATTTGGCGAAAACGAGACGTACTCAATTCAACGCCTACGTGCAGGATCTGCAAAAACTAGGACCGCTTGATGGTGGATATCGTGTGGTGGGTAACGGCACGGTACCCAAGCATCGTGAGTTATATGCGAAACATTTCGATGCAGATCTTGCGATGACAGAAAAGCGGTTGAGGCAGTATTTGCCAAAACTTCCATATGTCGACCCGCTTACTGAATTTCCTCATGTTACAGTCATGATTGGATTTACAGTAAATGGGCGGTTTCAGAAAATGGGTGGTGTATTTCATAATCCGGCATTTGCTCAACAATGGGTCACGAATAAAGTCGCCGAATTGAAACTTTTACCCAGGAGCGTAAAGACAGAGATAAAGAGTTTCGATAATCGAATATTGGCGGAACGCTACCTGCGAGCGAATCTCCAATAGTTTGTTGGTATATCATCAAAACCCGAAGAATTTATCATGGAACGAATTGGACAAGAGCTATCCCATTTTTCGCAGTCATTAAGCCTGTTGTGGTTGTTAATTCCCCAGTTGTTTTTGCTATGTGTCAGCCGTTCGCTTTATCGCCGCAAGGGTTGGCGAGGTTTAGCTGCACCGGCTGTCGCGTTATTTTGTGGATTCGCGGTCGTGGTCGATTACTTGTTATTAGACGTAATTGAAGTCACGGGTTTGTACTTGGCGTCAGGAACGGGGCGGGTCATCCACATACTTGGCAGCAATATCCTTGCTATCCTTCCGTGTACCTTGCTGTGTAGTTTGCTATTTAGTTATGACCACAGTGTGATTAATGAATGTCGGCGTTTACGAGGCCTCGCAAACCCCAATACGCTGAAGCCGCACACTGGGAGGCGTGGTATTTTACTCGCGATTGTTTCATTTGTTTTACCGATCAGTATCCTCACGTCGCCTCTTGGGTTGGTGCGGTCACAAGCTAAATTGCATGGGATGTCAAAAGGAACAATTGAACCACGGGGTAAGGGGATGGTGGTACTGGCATTGGCTATTTATGCGGTTGCTATCGTGGCGGTTTGTATTATCTCTGGATTGAGTATTGCTGCGTTGCAATTCACGTCTTTGGAAAATCATAAGTATTTTGACGTGCTCTATGGTAATTCGCTGCTTCACTGGCCGTTACACGCTGGATTAAGAAATCCCGGGTTGACGGTCGGCTTTCCCTTCGCGGTTGTCATGATCAGCGGCTTTGTAGCGCAGCGTCATTACGGAATAGTCAGGTCGTTGTTGGGCTGCGCCGGTGTGCTGTTGCTTTTGATGGCATCGAATCCTTTGGAGTACATCGATGCCATACCCGCCGTAACAACGCATGTTGGTTTAAAAATTTGGGCGCTAATCGTTATAATAACGGCCCTGTGGATGCCACAGCAAATCGAAATTAAATCGACAAAGGCGGTCGTGAAATAACGTCCGTCTAAAGGTTTTGAATCGTTGCGTGATTTAACGCTAGCGTTTTAATTCGAGCGATCATGGAGTGAACACCGTTTGCTCGGGAGCGGCTGATGTGTTGAGTGAGTTCGATTCTCGCGAAGACATCGACAATGTCGAGTTGCAAAATTTCATCTGGCGTCTTTTGATTGTAAAGTTGAACGAGAATAGCAACGAGCCCTTTGACTAGCTGGGAGTCGCTGTCCGCGCGGTATACTAGTTTCCTAGGGTTATCGGGTGATTTTTGACATACTAACCAAACAGTGCTGAGGCAACCCTGGACGCGGTTTTCCTCGCATTGGTACTCTAGCGATAACCCATCCATTGCGTTGCCCAATTCAATAAGATATTGGTAACGCTCTTCCCAATCAAAGAATAACTCAAACTCTTTGACTAAAGCGTCGGCAGTGATTGTGAGAAATGGTGTCGACAAAACAAATGCCCGTTATTGGTGCGGTAAAGGTGCGCTGATCTCGCCGCATTATATAGCCAAGGCGTTTTTCGGTATAGGGCCGCGAAGTCAGCTGGCGGGGAGCGGATTTAGGGTTAACGCAAACCACCAATTTTATAATGAATTTCGCTAGTTGCACGGATCACTAACAGCCTCAACGGCGGATAATAAACAATAACGCCGGGCCCTCCATTAATATCCCAGAATTGCGGTGAGATCGTCGTCTTGATGAGGTTGACTAGAGCCGGTCCGTAATCCGGGACGCCTTGAGCGGCGTTCCCCTGAAGCATGCGATTAGCGCCACCTAGGGCGGTGGAACTGCGTTGCAAATGTTGTTGCAAAACATACAGGAGAGATGACGTCTGGTCTGAATATTTATTGGCGGTTTTATGACGCGTGGCGTACTCCAACGATTTTAGAATATTGAGCAGTCGAGCACGTACCTTGACGCGGTATTTGTTCAGAGTGGGACTGGTCAGAAGTCGCCGGTCCGTCATAATCTCGCGATACAATTCAGTAAGCTTAATTATGGCTGCTTCCCGCTGCGTTGGTAGGGTGGCGGCGGATTCAAGTCGTAGAGCGGTACCCACGTCTTCGTCTATTTCGTGAAATGGGCGGGCAATCGCGGTGCTAGTAGCAGCGAATAAAACTGCGAAGAGCAGCAGCGAAACAATACGTTGTTTTACCATAGGAAACCATTAACCTTAGAATGTAGATCACCAACTTATGGATCGGTTGAAATAGTATTGTTCGCTGGAGCAAAGCGAAATTCAAGTACTTGCAGCAATTTGGCTAAAAGTTTGAGGTTTTGGGAAGAGGGAATTGTGTTGATACGGCCAAGTGTAAGTACAATACCGTTTACGGAGCATCGGTTAATTGCCCCATTTCCCGTTAGATGGTATTCTGAACAGCGGTATTTCATTAATACTTGAGAGTTTAAAATAGGGAAAATTGGCATGAGACGATTAGCGATTAGAACCATGTGTGGAATTGTTACGTTGGCGTTGTTGTTTAATTTCGGTTTTTGTGCGTTGCAGGCAAGTGACAAACCGGCACGGATCCTTTTTGTTACTCAGAGCGCCGGATTTGTGCATGGCAGTGTTAAACGCGGTGATAAGCCCTTGGCGGTTTGTGAACGGGTGATGACGGAACTTGGGATTTCCTCAAAGTTATTTCGGGTCGACTGTTCGCAAGATGTCAAGGCTGACTTTACGCAAGCAAAGCTGCAGCATTATGATATTGTGATGTTCTATACCACGGGGAAACTTCCAATTGACGAAGCAACTTTAGATTATTTTTTCAACACTTGGCTTAAGCAAAAGAATCATGGCTTCATTGGGACACATTCGGCTGCCGATACGTTCAAAGACTACGAACCGTATTGGGATATGATCGGCGGATCGTTTAATGGACACCCTTGGTCAGCGAATACCACGGTGACAATTACCAACCATGAACCGGATCACCCAATCGTGAAAGCGTGGGGACCAGAGTTTGCGATCAAGGATGAAATTTACCAATTTAAGAATTGGCAACCACAGAAAGTTCGCGTCTTGATGAGTTTGAATATGCAAAAGACATCGCTCAAACGCCCTCTACACGTTCCTATTTGTTGGTGCAAAAGTTATGGTGAAGGCAAGGTGTTTCACATGAGTTTGGGGCATCGCGAGGATGTGTGGAACAACCCAACCTATCAGCAGTCTTTGCTTGGCGGGGTCAAGTGGATCTTAGGACAAGCTGAAGGAGCATCCGAACCAAATCCGAGCCTATCAGCAGAGCAACAGGAACTAGCTGAAGCCGCCGCTGCTAAATAGAAAATGTTAGTTGTCGCGACGTGGGAAACTTTTGTTCCATATTTCTTTTATTAAGTTGACGTCACGCGTGATGTATCGGATGTCATGTGATTTGCCAGCCACATCTGTTACATTCATCTGCGCGGTGGGAATGCCAAACGATTTAAGTGTGCCAATATTTGTCAAGCCATGGTAACCAATCGCGACTCCTGGCTCGGCGCTTTTAGTTTTAGGTGCTAGCTTCTTGTAGCGTTTGAGCAGCGGATCTGCAGGGTTATGCACATTGAGATATTGGTCCACGACGGTTAGGGCATTTCCGAAATACTTTCCTGGTTCTAACCAATCTTGGTCGATGGCCCCACCGACGGTAAGATACGTTACCTTATGATCGGACTGCGGTTTTAGTTGAGGAGTGTAGGGGTTAGAACCACCCCCGAGTAAATGTAAGGCACACGCGGAAACGCGTGCACCCATGCTATAGCCAACAACAAGAGTTCGATTACGTGCCCGACAACCATCTACAATACGGGCCAAATAGAAACCTTGGGGTTGTGACCGAATAGCTTGGTCTTTGAATTCCTTGACAATTCCACCAACTTGGCGATCGGCTGGCCAAGACCATATGACATAGCGAAAATTATGGGCATCAGTGATGACAGGTCGAATGTGTTGATAAACGTCGAGAGTGACCTGCAGGACAAGTTCGGTTGAGGCGGGGCTACCGTGAATAAGAAAACATGTATCAACGCCTTGGCTTGCGTTAAAATCGTTCGCCGTTCTCTGTTTCCATTGACCGGAAACGAGTTGTAAATACTCAATTTTAGCGACGTCTTGTTCGAGTTGGTCGTATTGCGCTAAACCGCGAGTGCTGACGTGCCAAATTTCATGTGCCGCCGCGATATCAGCTGGCGCATACTTCGTAAGCAGCTCTGAGGGGGTTGTTTGGGCAGTTACGAATTGAGTGGTACATGCTATCAATAATGCGAAAGCGGCGCTCTTGAATTTTGGGATTAGGGACATGGCGACGCCGTTTGCTAGAAAGGGGTTAGTTGGGAGTCATTATAAAAGGCCGAAAAATAGCCGCCTTTTTTAAGCTATGGATACATCCATAAATAAACTATCATTATTAGCATAGCCAATTATGTTAGTTGATGTAACCATTTTATGGGGCATTTATACCGAATGGGAAACGTTGTCGAGTTACAACATGCGGTTCTAGATCATTATATGACAATCGCGCGGGAACGATGTTCAACAACGCAAGAGTTTCGTGCCGCTTTTGGACATCTTGGCCAGATTTTGGCCGTGGAGATGACAAAAAATATCGCTGGGGAAGCCAAGGTTATTGAAACACCCTTGGAAGCGACCGAGGGGTTTCGTATGCACACGAGTGTTGCGATAGTTCCAATCCTGAGAGCCGGTTTAGCATTGGTTGATCCCTTCGTTGATTTGCTGCCGAAGTCGGTTGTGATTCATTTAGGAATGTATCGAAACGAAGAGACGGCCAAACCGATATGGTATTACAACAAACTCGACGAGCAAGCACCTGTTGCTCGCGCGATAATTCTTGATCCCATGCTCGCCACAGGTGGTTCCGTTGTTGTAGCGGTCGAGGCGTTGCGGAACTTCGGAATAGACCAGGTCGAGGTGGGGTGCGTTATCGCTGCACCCGAAGGTATCCACGCGGTGCAGGAATTCGATGGCGACGTGGATTTAACAATTTGTAAAATCGACGATCGGTTGGACGAAAATTGTTTCATTCGACCCGGTTTGGGCGACGCTGGCGATCGATATTTTGGCACAGCGTAGAGTCAGAAATGGTAAAACAGTTTTTGCTTTTTTGGTGGGAAATATTTAACTTGGAACGCAACAGGGGAGGGTATACCGATGGATGATGTTTTTCCGCGTTTAGTTAGTTGCGTAGGCCTACTCGTAATGTTACTACTCGGTTTTGCAATGGGTAAAAATCGTTCACAAGTCAATTGGCGAATTGTTGGCGGTGGCCTGTTAGCACAATTCGTACTCGCGTTATTTGTCATGCGCACCGAGGAAGGGAACCAATTGTTCACCGCCATTGGTGGGGTGTTCGCGGGAATGCTTAATTTTGTGGATGTAGGCTCTGAGATGGTGTTCGGTAATAACTACACGGAGTTTTTCTTCGCGTTTAAGGTTTTGCCGACAATTATATTCTTCTCCTCATTAATGGCAGTACTTTATTATCTAAAAATCATTCAACCTCTAGTTGGATTCTTGGCTTGGGCGATGCGGGTAACATTCCGCACGTCCGGAGCGGAAACGCTGGCAGTGGCTGCCAATATATTTGTCGGTCAAACGGAGGCACCGTTGGTGGTCAAACCCTACGTACCGGCGATGACTAAGTCGGAGTTGATGTCTTTGATGGTAGGCGGATTCGCAACGATTTCCGGAGGAATTTTAGCCGCGTACATCGGAATAGGGATAGATGCAACGCACCTAGTCAGTGCGTCGGTGATCTCCGCGCCGGCGGCGTTAGTCATTGCTAAACTACTGGAACCAGAAACGGAGACGCCATTGACTTTAGGGCAGGGAGTCACCATCCAAAAGACCGACAGCGAACCGGTGAACGTTGTGGACGCGGCTGCACGGGGCGCCGGCGATGGGTTGACGTTGGCCCTCAACGTTGGCGCAATGTTGATCGCATTTCTAGCCTTACTCGCGGGTGTGGATTGGTTAGTCGGATTTCTTGGCGAAATCTGTGAAAGTATAGTCAATGCGTTTAGAAACGAGGGGCAGGTTGATTTCCAATGGGCGTTGGCTTCTATCATGGGATGGGTTTTTTCGCCCTTGGCTTGGTTGATGGGAATTCGATGGGAAGAATGTTACATAGCAGGTGAGTTGCTGGGTTATAAGTTGTTCGCCAATGAGTTTATCGCCTATCAAAATTTGTCGGAAATGCAACAAAATGCGGAGACCGCGTTGAGCGAGCGGACAACTGTTATTTTGACCTATGCGTTATGTGGATTCGCTAATTTCGGATCGATTGGTATTCAGATCGCCGGTATCGGGGGAATTGCGCCTTCGCGTCGCTCGGATCTCGCCAAACTTGCTGTCCGTGCGATGCTCGGCGGCACGCTGGCGGCCTTTATGACCGCTTGTTTTGCTGGAATGTTGTACGGAGTGCCATGGGACATTATCAAATGGTGATCGTCGTGACTGTGAATCACACGCAACTATCCGCGTGGAGTATTAATTGATGTTACATTTGAAGTCGGCGACTGAATTGCGAAATTTAATATCGGCGGGGGAAGTCTCTGCGCGCGCCGTGCTCGACGCACACTTGCGGCAGATTGAACGTGTTAACGGTAAGGTAAATGCAATAGTGACTTTGGATGTTGAACGGGCTGTCCAATGGTCGATTGAGGCAGACGAGCATCAGGCAAAAGGAAGGCCCCTTGGGGTTTTGCACGGTTTACCCGTGGTTCATAAGGATTTGTTTAGTACGGCTGGAATGCGAACAACGTTTGGCTCGCCGATTTACAAGGATCACGTCCCTGACAGCGACGAGTTGATTGTTCAACGCTTGCGGGAGGCCGGCGCGGTTTCAATCGGGAAGTCGAATACTCCCGAGTTTGGGGCTGGTTCTCAGACGTTTAACAAAGTGTTTGGGGCTACTCGGAACCCCTACAACTTACAAAAAACGTGCGGCGGTAGCAGCGGTGGTGCGGCGGTGGCGCTGGCGACTCGGATGGTGCCCATTGCGGATGGAAGTGATATGGGGGGGTCGTTACGCAACCCCGCTAGTTTTTGCAATGTTGTTGGCTTTCGGCCATCGACGGGACGTGTGCCGACCTGGCCCAGTGACAACGCGTGGTTTTCGTTTGGAGTTCAAGGTCCGATGGCGCGAAATGTGCAAGACGTTAGTTTGATGCTCGCTGCGATAGCGGGACCAGACCCGCGAGTTCCTTTGAGCATTACGGAACCAAGCGAGCAGTTTCTCGGTTCGTTGGATATCGATTTACGGGGGAAACGTGTTGCATTCGCACCAACACTTGGTGGGCTGCCAGTGTGCCGTGAGGTGGTGAAAGTCATCGAAGAGCAACGGCGGATATTTACGGAGTTGGGTTGTGAGGTTGTTGACGCTTGCCTAGATTTCGATAAAGCCAATGACGTGTTTCGAATACTCCGTGGCTTTCGATTTGCAATGAAGTTTGGAGGGTTAGTTGATCAACATCGTGAACAAATGAAGGAAACGGTGCTGTGGAATATTTCGGAAGGGAAAAAATTGAGTGGAGAAGATATCGCGAACGCACAGCGTTGGCGTACGGAATTGTTTGACAGAGCGGCAAAATTTTTCGAGCAGTTTGATTTTTTGGTGGGTCCGGTGACGCAAGTGCCACCGTTCAATATTGAGGATCAATTTGTCAGCGAAATTGAGGGCACGAAGTTCACTAGCTACATCGATTGGATGCAGTCATGTTATCTCGTTACAGCAACGGGAATGCCAGCGATCTCTGTTCCCGCAGGTTTTACGCCAAACGGCCTGCCGATCGGTGTCCAAATTATCGGCGGGTATCGGCGAGATTTAGATGTGTTAAGGATTGCCAACGCTTTTGAGTTAGCAACGGATATTGCTTCGCAAGCCCCCAAGATAGCGTTAGCTTAAACGCGTGAAGGGGTTTGGAAGAATCGCCGACAATGTAGTTTCATGGGGCGTCGCTAGGGTTTGGGGGGTTGCGATAAAAATTTGGCAATCAGGCGCAACCTCGGCTAATATCTGACGGCAATTACCGCAGGGCATCCCGCCTGTTGAAGTGATGACAGCTATTGCCACGAGTGGCCTCGTGGAGCCCGCGGCGAATGCATTAGCAACCGCGGCTGCTTCGGCGCAAATTGTACTACCGAAGGCAGCGTTTTCAACATTACAGCCTGTGTAAATTGAACCGCCGCTGTCAAGAACCGCAGCGCCGACTGGATATTTAGAGTAAGGACTATGAGAGTTCTTCATTGCGTTACAGGCTGCGGTTAATAACGCGAAATTGTTATTTGTGGATGCCATGGATCGGACTTTCAATTGTTCGTCGCGTATTAATCTATTGTTTCAAGGATCAAAGGTAATGGAGCGATAGGAGTATCACTCCATTTAAATGACGAGATGAGTTCGCTCGAGAAATCTCCCGATATATCGTGACTAATATGGCCAATGATTTGGCCCCGTTGGACGCGATCTCCAACAGAAACGTCGATTTTGATTGCGCTGCCATGGTCCAAGTTGTCGTTCTTTTGTAGACGCCCGCCACCCATGCTCGTCAGCAGGTTTCCTAAACGTGCACAGTCAATGCTCGCGACAATGCCACTCATTGGGGAATTGACAGGTGCCCACGTGATCGGGGGTAATTGAGCGAGCTTGCCACCCTGGTGCTGGACCATTTGCTGAAATTTTGCCAGCGTTTCGCCGTTGGTAATTACATCGTTTATTTGTTCAATAGAAGCTGTCACATTGGCGAGTGCAAGCACGTGGTATGCAAGCTGAGCGGTGAGTGTAACAAGATCCGACGGTTTGCCGGTTGTCATCGCTTCAATCGCCTCAACTACTTCTGCCGTATTACCGACGGCTTTACCGAGTGGTTGGTTCATGTCGGTTAAAACCGCTCTCGAACGAATGGCAAATCGTCTACCCGTATCAATCAACGAGCGGGCGAGTCGCCGGCCTTGATCGATTGATTTCATCGATGAACCACTACCACATTTTACATCGAACACTAAACAGTCCAGTTCCTCGGCGAGTTTTTTCGATAGTATGCTGGCGGTGATTAATTCAACAGACGCAACGGTGCCGGTAATATCGCGCAGCGAGTAGAGTAGGGAGTCTGCCGGTGCGATGTCGTTGGTGGCTCCGGTAATGACACATCCGATTGTATTGCAAGCCGCTTGAATGGCAGCGTGGCTCAAATTCGTCCGGAATCCAGGAATGCCTTCGAGTTTGTCGAGCGTGCCACCAGTTATCCCCAAACCACGTCCCGAAATCATTGGCACGGTGACGTCAAAACAAGCCAACAATGGCGCCAAAATTAACGATGTTTTATCCCCCACACCCCCGGTGGAATGCTTATCAACCAAAAGCGAATCTGATTGAATTCCAAGGGTGCGACCCGACTGAAACATTGCATTGGTGAGATGGTATGTTTCGTCTGGCGTAAGGCCATTTATCGTAACCGCCATGGCCCAGGCAGCCATTTGCGGTTCACAGACGTCACCTTGCACGAAGCGGTCAACAAACCAATGGATCTCGGTTTTTGTAAGCTCGCGTCGGTCCCGCGTCTTTCGAATTATTTCAATTGCGTTCATGTGATACAGGGCGTTCCCCCAGATTGTCTAATAACCCTCGGAGGATTGTTCTCCATCAGCAATCGCTTGAGCAGCGCTAGTGCCGAGGCGCGAGGCGCCGGCGTCGACCATGGACTGGGCTGCAGAAGCAGTGCGTATTCCACCGGATGCCTTTACTGCAACGTGGCTGGCAGAGTGTTTGGTCATCAATTTAATGTGATTTAGAGTCGCTCCGAGATAGTTGTAGTCGCCGGAGGGTTGTTTAGTGTAGCCAAAACCTGTTGAAGTCTTGACAAATCCAACGCCAAGTCGCGAGCAAATCTCACAAAGTGTTTGTATGGCGGTATCTGAGGTAATATAGTCCGTTTCGAAGATCACCTTAAGAAGGGCATTCTGGTGTGACGCGACGCTCAACACGCCTTGTATGTCGGCGGCTATATAATCCCAATCTTCTTCCAGAGCCTTAGCTATGTTAATTACCATGTCAAGCTCAACAGCGCCTTGTTCGCAAGCTAGCTTCGCCTCGGCGGCCTTGATTTCGGTTTGGTTGCCTCCATGAGGGAAGCCAATTACAGTGCCCACGGCGACATTGGATTCGGATAGCAGCGCGGTTGCTTGGGCCACCATGTATGGTTTTACGCATACGGAGGCGACGCCAAGCTTGGCTGCCAGTAGACATTCCCGCACGAGGTCGTCGTCAGTTGCGGTGGGGTGAAGCACTGCGTGGTCTATCAACGATACGAGGTTCATATGTTCGATTCCTTTAGGACCAGTCGAGGCCTGTGTGTAGGGAATTTAATTTCAAGCATCCAGCGGTGGTTGTGATGACCATGTCTTCAACACGTACACCACCGATCGCACGGCAATACAAGCCAGGTTCAATTGTAAGGCAATCACCGACGATAAGTTCTGGTCCTCCAAAATCAAGTAGCGGTGGTTCGTGCACGTCGAGCCCGACTGCATGTCCGGTTCCATGCGTCATACTGCAAAATGAAATTGGGTCATCCGGGCCCGGTAGGCCAGTGGAATATCCGTTGTCCTTAATGACCTGGATTGTTGCACGATGAACATCCTCGCCGGTTACGCCTGCTTTTACGGTGGAGCAGCCGGCTGAATTTGCTTCGCAAACAGCGGTGTGCATGCGTTGAATCGTTTCATCGATGGTGCCGTTGACGACGGTGCGGGTACAATCTCCGTTGTAAAGTGTCCGACGATTCTGAGGGAATATATCCACTATGATGGGTTGTTCAGTACGCAAGGGTCCCGTACCGTAATTGTGACAGTCAGCACCGAGGGGTCCACAGGCAATGATGCTCCGTGGATTGGCGTAGTCTTGTTCGAGTAGGAATATGTCAACGATACTCCGCAATATTTCGGATGTAAGAATTTCACCGCCATGTAAAAGATTACCGTCTTTGTCGGCAGTTGCCCTTGCAATGATCTCACAAGCGACTCGCATTGCGGATTCGGTCGCTGATTGTGCGTCTTGCAACCATTGGACTTCTTGGTCGTCCTTTGCACGACGCTCCATCACGCCGAGTGTCGGACTGTATTGAATCTTAATACCCGCTTGTTCAATGTGATAGGCAAAAATAAAAGGCAAAGTGCGGTCCGTTATAATTTCCGTAACGGCGTGTTTCGTCAAATATTCAGCGGTAGCTTGTGCGGTGGCCGTTTCACGGTCACCAGACAGCCCAGCGGCCGGTGAATGGTCTGCTGGACAACTGACACGGTCGGCGCAAGCGTATTGAGCGGCACGCTGCAATTCAATATCCCGACAAATGAACATCGTATGATCGTCAGGTGTGCCGGTGAGCTGTATGAAGGAGGTGGGGTCGCCAACTAGAAAACGTGTTCGGTGATAGAGCGAGTAGTTGGTCTTTGGAACGCCGGCCAAGACGATGGGTAGAGTTGGCGAATTTGTCGGCATGCATTGTATCCTAGTAACGTGGAATTAAAATCCGGTTTGAAGTAAACGCCTCAATGTGCAACAGTGCTGTCTCATATTGCAACAACTGTTTGTTGAAAGTTCCTCGGTTGTGAATCCGTAATAACAGCTAAAACCGAGGCACTGACCGAAACAACAAATTAAACTAAGTTTTGGCACGGATTCTGCATCCCTATCCAATCATAAAAACGTCCCAACGCGAATACTATTAAAGTGTTTGCGATGTTCAAGGTTATCAGGAGTGATCTATGAAAACAAGAACGGTTTACCACAGCGACGGAAGAATTGAACTGCGGCGAGTAATTACCCCACGCAGCCTCAAAAAATGGGATCGTGAGCTCCCACTGGCCTATGAGCGTAGTATATTATGGCTCAAGCCGATTGGCGGTCGCGCATTTGTGAGAGTCGCAGTTGTGCGAAACGCGCGCAGTCGGCGTGGTCCGCTGCTGACCGGAAACTCTAATCAGGTGGTGTTAGGGTATTCCAAACTTACCGTTGACGCCCCCTTGATGCCCGGAAACGAGATGTGCTACTTGCGACGCGTATTTTACGTAACTCAACAGGATATTTTGCTCAATGAATTCTCTGGATTGAATGAAAACTGCATTAGGCCTTGCAGTATCATGCCTACCGTCTGGGGTGAGCAATTTACGTTGTCTGAGGAAGACTCATTCAATGGAACGTTCGAAGAACTTGTTGGCCTGTAGATGGGGCTCCCTTGGAGCAAGGCAACGAAAAGAATAGCCCTAAAAAAGTAGTCAAAGACTTTTCGCGGGTAGTTTGGTCTTTTGATCAACCTGAAACCTAATGTCATCCCAGTCACCATGTGCGTTGTCAGGGTCAGTGCGATTTTTGCCATTATCGTCCGTCATGTTGTCTCCAAAACTGTACAGCACAAATCCTTTTGGATCTTGAAGATACTTGAGAGGCCGACCAGTAAATGGATCCTGGGGCAACTCATCTATAAATAACCCCTTGACCGCGCTGAGGTTGTCTGGGTAATGCCCGTGCTGGTTCCTGTATCTCGTGATTGCGATCGACGTGATAGTGACTTGCTGGATGGCGATATCGCGCGTCTCGGCCTGAACGGCTGCAGTGAGCGCTGGCATCAATAGCCCCACCATTATATTAGCGATTTGATTTGAGGTAATTGTTCGCAAAGATTTGCCACTGAACAGCACTTGTTTAGCAATCGATGCGGGATGGGCTGCGGCACGAGCAGTTTCTGTCATGCGAATCTCGAGCATCTCCGAAGCTAACTTTCGTTGCTGAGGCGATTTGATTGAATTGACCTTCTTAATTTCGTCGTACCAATAATTACCCGTTCGGAGGATGTGGTCCCAGTCAATTACCGCTGTGGTTACTCCTTTGAGAATGTTGTTCAACGCGGGGGAGGGACTCGACGAATTATCTTCGTTGAGTCCTGCTAGTGCTTGGGGACCGTTTCGTGCCAGTGAAATGGTAGTGTCAAGAAACATGTAACGTTCGGTCACGTCAATTTTGCCGGCTAGACTGGAAATGGGGGGTAGCGCACGGAGGTGTTTGTCTAACAATTGGAGTTGGGCATCTGTCACGTTATCATTTTTGATAATTGATTCGTCGAGGTTAAATCCGATGCGGTCAACGGCGATGCCGACTAATCCTTCGATCAGTGTTGAGCCCTGGCTTGAAAGTCGTCCTAGACGATGAATCGCATTGGAAGTAGCGATCGCGGCCGGCAGGTCACCTGTGGCGATTTGATTGTTGGCGAACAAACGCAATCCACGGGCAAGTTCTCTTGACTGTTGGGCCGCAGGGAGTAGTACTCCGATCAATTCTGGAAGGGACTGCTTTTGATGTTCGCTGCCAACGACATAAGGACTGTAAAAGTGTGAACGACGATTGGCTGCTGAAACAAAATTGACAAGAAGGCGTTGATTGAATTTGAGCCACTTCGCCATCTGAGGAAATTCTGCGGAGGTCCACGGTCGTTCTAAGCAGATCTCATAATCCGTTTTCTTTGCTTTACGAAGAACCTCGATTTCTTGGGGCGTCAACGCCGATGTCTTTTCTTCCGTAAATTGTGTTTTTTCAAACCAATCGTGGTAACCCAAGTAATAACCCGAGATTTTCGCGGGGGGGGACATCTTCAGATGTTTGAAGTATGGCGCAACCATTTTGGGAGACATTTGTGCGGTCCCGATGGTATTCCAGATTGTGACGGCGAGATTGTTTTCTGCGGTGACACCTGCACTCTGTTGCGCGTTTAGGGCCGCGACGTAGTCGGGATATCCGTTCGATTTCAGAGGCGCGGTGATGCGGGTTGTTTCTTTAGAAATCGTAACCAGTAGAGGTTCCTCAGCGGAGATGGCGGCGCTGAGTATCGCCAATGCGAGAAATGAGAAAAATAGGAAATGGCGATTCGATAACATATAGCGTCTTTGCATGTCAGCACCGGAACAGTAAGTCAGTTACGCAGACAAATATACAGTTAAGTATACGTTATTTTTCGGAAACACAATCAGTTTCACTTTTATACCATCTGTTATTGGGCGTACCAAGGTAATTATTTGCAAAACAAATGTTGCATTGCTATAATCGCAACGTAGCCTTGGCGATATAGGGTGATGCTTCGTCATCCGTGTTTGTTGTGGTCTGAGGGAGTTGGGGTGCATAGCGGTTACCGTTTTCTTTGGTTGTCGCTTCGCTCCTGCCCGAAGAAAACGGTAACCGCTATGCATTGGCATGGCCATAGCAAGGCAAAAACGGTTCGAGCCCGTTATTCGTCAGGGATTATTCAGGGCGGATAGCGGGTTCGCTTTTACTTTAATGTTTACGCGACTGCGACGATCGCTTGGGCGCCGGTGAGTATATGCTCGATTCCATAGGAGAGGTGCTTTTTTCTCCGCTAGTAGTCACCGCCATTATTGTTCTGGTATTAATCCTGAGATGTTTTAAAGGGCGGGGAGGTCGACGCGAACTATCGATTGGTGACCTCGCCGACAGACTGAAGATGTCCAAGACTAACTTGGTGCAACATGACGCGCAATACCGAACAGCGACTATCCCCAAGCGTAGTGGCGGTAAACGCATACTGCACGTACCTGACGATGCAACGAAGCAACTACAACGAAAACTATTGCAGCAACTAATTGAGCGTCTTGCCATTCATGATTGTGTGCACGGCTTCCGTAAGGGGCATTCGATTGTTGATAATGCCGCTGAGCACACTGGACAAGCAGTTATAGTCAAACTTGATATCATTGATTTCTTTCCTTCAACAAATAGCGATCGCGTTAAGAATGCGTTTCGGGGCGCGGGATTTAACAAGTCTGCCGCGACACTCCTCACCGGTTTGACCTGTCATGAAGGAGGTCTTCCGCAGGGCGCTCCTAGTAGTCCGGCGTTGAGTAACTATGTCAACAAAAACATGGACGAGAAACTCGCAGAGGCCGCCAACAAGAGAGGTGCCGTCTATACGCGGTACGCGGACGATATTACCTTTTCGTTTGTGACGTATTCACGACACAACATTCATAACTTGTTGATTGCGACCGGCAAAATATTGCGCCACTACGGCTATCGTCTGAATAATAAAAAGAAGCGTATTATTCGACAACATCGGCAACAACTTGTTACCGGTTTAGTGGTTAACGAGCGGGTGAATTTACCAAGAAAAACAAGGCGCTGGCTACGAGCCGTCAAGCATCGTATGGAGACGGGCGGCGAGGCTACTCTTACCAATTCCGAATTTCGCGGTTGGCTGTCGTTGCTGAAAATGGTGGACGGCGATTCACCTTTACTGACGTTCCTTGATTCCCCCAAACCTAAAGCGGAAGAAAGCGTTACACGGACCCGGCACATTGGTGACAATATTTCGGATTCGGATGGTCACTCGAGCCTATCGGATAGCGATTCAAGTGTTGTACATCAGGGTAAATCTGCCACTGAGGGTGAGTCCCTACCAACAAACACGCCTCCGGAAACACCTCCAGTGGTTGCCTCAGGGACAATCTTGCCAACAGATGGACGTCGTCAGTTTTTGCGTCTGGCGCGATTGGGAGCGGATGGGAATCTAGCTCTACTACAACTCGTTGAGGCGTTAAATCAAACCGAGAAATACTCCACAAACAGAAATGGAGCTGAAAAGGACCTAGTCGGTAGCGAATACCTTATCGATATATCGGTGTCCTCAATCGGCAGGACCTTTTCTTTTAGCCTACCGGAAGATTACCAAGACGGTCAGACCCTTAAGGGCACACTGCGTGATGGAGGACTGTCATTAGAACTATATTGCGATAAACTAGTCGGGTCGGAATTAGCGGGCCTGAGTTTCCCCACGCGATTGAAGGTTTTAATTCGAGTCGTACAGTGGAACTCCATTTTTAAACGACTCGAAGCGATCGTATTGCACACAACTCTATAGTGATTGTGTGTAGAATATCTTTCATAGACAACTCAAATAAAACGCAACGTTCTCTAGAGGGACTCGGCAGCATGTTCAAATTAACAGTTATCGTCGCTTTGACATTTGGGTGGACGATGAACGCCCACTCTCAACAACTCCTGATTAAAGGTGACCGCCAAATTATGATCAACGGAGAAACATTGGAAACGCTCTGGGAAGAGGGTGGTTTTACGGAAGGCGCGGCCGCCGGTCCCGACGGAAATATGTATTTCTCTGATTTTGCTCAACCCTTTGAGTCAGGTCCGGCGAGAGTCATGATGTTCAACCCCGGCACAGGTAAAACAAACGTGTTTTGCCCCGACAGCGGTATGGGCAATGGACTTATGTTTACTCGTGGCGGAGATTTAATGGGGTGTTGTGCGTCGCCGTTAAAAGGGCATCGCGCCTTAGTTAACTTTCTTCCTGACGGAAAAGTTAAAATTGTGGCGGACTCATTCAACGGAAAGAAACTCAATTCTCCTAATGATATTGTGATTTCTAAAGCGGGGGATATCTATTTCACGGATCCAAAATATGTCGGTCCCGAAGAACGCGAGTTGGATCGTTACTACGTGTTTAAATACAGTGTCGCCGGTGAACTTTCAGTCGCGACTGATCAGATAGACAAACCCAACGGCATCATTCTTTCGCCAAACCAAAAGACAGTTTACGTGGCTGAAACTGATAACGGCTCGGATAAGGCGGACATAGAAACGGATTTTAAAATGGGACGAATGACGTTGAATTCCTTTAAAATTAGCCGCTCCGGTCAGTGGAGCAACAAAAAGGTGCTCGTAGATTTCGGGGATCAATTGGGAATTGATGGCATGACGGTTGATACGACGGGAAACATCTATGCTGCAGTGCGTAGCGCCAAACGTTTTGGGATTGTGATTTTCTCTCCCCAAGGCGAAGAACTTGGTTATATCGAAACCCCCGAGTTACCAACGAACGTTAGTTTCGGACGGGGAGCGGAATTGAGCCGACTTTACATTACAGCCGGCAAAGGATTTTATCGGATTCGCACAAAGGCAATAGGCTATCATCCGGCTATTGCAAACTAGTTAGGGACTCCAGTCCGCGGGCAGAGTAATGTCGCTTTGGTTTGCGATTTGGGTAATTTGTGAATAGATCTCATCGCCTAAGGGGATTCCATTTTCGCGGCGGTCACTTTTAGTTTGCCGCGAACGGTCGTGGGGTAACGTAATGGGGTGATCGGCGTCTGACAATGGCGACTCCCGCGCAAAATTCTCAAGACGCACGGCTTCGCTTACAATGTGCTCGGCTCCTTGGAAATGTTGGGGATCCCATAAAACCATCAATACGTTATTGGCTGGAACGGCATCCGTGGGAGCAGGGGGGCAATATCCGCCAGTAAGACCGCTCACGAGTACGTCAAGCAAAAATCCTAGACCAAATCCCTTGTAACCGCCCGTTGGGTTGAGCGAACCCGGCGGATCTTGGTATCGAACGCCAGGGTCGGTTGTTGGGCGACCATGTTCGTCGCGTAACCATCCCGCGGGTACTTGCTTGTTTTCTTTATGCGCGACTAAAATCTTACCGTTCGCAACGATGCTCGTTGAAATATCGACCAGAATTGGATGAGGATCGCTTGGGGTTGCGATCGAAATAGGGTTGGTACTAAGTGTTGGGCGTATGCCACCTGGCGGTGCAACTGCTTGGAGGGCTCCATTGTCATTGACCGTAAGGAGAGCCGCGAATCCTTGCTGCGCGGCGTACTCGACCCATTGCGATAATTGCCCAATGTGGCCACAACGTTTCATGGCACCACAAGCAACGCCCTGTCTCGATGCCTTTGTCGCGAGTCGCTCGATGATAGCGGGCATTTGTACCTGCCCAAAACCGTGTTGGGCATCGGCCACAATGAGGGAGTCCGTCTCGTTATTAACGATGAGTTCAGCGGCGGGCTGTAAAATCCCCTTTTGTATATTAGTTAGATAGGAAGCAATGCGAACGACACCGTGTGAGTCATGCCCGCATAAGTTGGCTAAAACTAGACTTTGTGAAACCCGTTTGGCTACCTCGGGTGTGCAGCCTCGCGACTTGAATATTGACCGCGTTAAAGTCTCGAGCGATGTGTGATTTACGATGGGCATGATCAAATGTTTTTTGAGTGGGACGGTAAGAGTTGGTGGCATTAAAAGCCGGCATCTTTTCGGAAGCGATAAAGCGTTTGCCAGACGGCATCTCTTTTATTGATAGGCCGCGGCGAGCGAAGAATCAATATTGTGGTTGTGTCGGTACGGGAGTCGAAACGACGTTGTATTTCTAGATAGGTTGTTAGCGGCTTTTTCGTGGTGAAGGGGTCATAACCTTTGAAAGTCACCGTCTGAGGTTGATCCGGTTGCCTTGGTTTTGGATTTTCAATGGTGATGTTGATTTGTTTTGGTAAGTATTTCCCGCCGTACAATCCGGCATCGTAGTCGAGTAACGCTCGTTTAAGTTCCGCATCATTGGTGATGCAGTTGCCTCGCAGTTGGTAAAGTATTGGGTAGGACCAAAAAAACTTACTTGTTGGCTCGAAGAACCCCGGTGGAAACCGCAGTTCTATTTTGCCTTCCCAAGGGAGGGATTTCGCCCAGACAGGTGGATATGTGGTGTTTTCTATCCGCCAGTCCGGTGGAACGCTGAGCACTGACTTGGGTTCTTCTGCGTGTGCAAAAGTGGTCATCATACACACCAGAATGAAGGCCGCAATGCGGGCATGTTTGGGTTTCAGGGCATCGAGGGGTATTATAGTAGACAAAAATATTATTTTCGGTAGCGTCGCAAAATAACGCCGGTCGCATAAAAGAGCGGAATGCGTCATAATCAATGTCCATGAATTGTATGCGGATAGTGGGTTCTGGTTGTTCGGGACGGTCTCACCGTTTGTTGTCGAACACCGTAGATGATATTCGATAATTAGATTTGTTTATAGATCAACATTTGTTGTGTCTGATGTTTAAAGACGAAGGCAATAAAAATTAGGAAAAACGCGCAGTATGAGTTACTTTCTAGGGGTGGACATCGGTACGACGAGTACTAAGACAATTTTGATTACTGAACAGGGGAAAGTCCGTGGCGAAGCGTCTGCAAGTTACCCTTTAAGCCATCCAAAACCGATGTGGTCGGAACAAAATCCAGACCATTGGTGGCGTGCTACGGTAAAGACAATACGCGCGGTTATTTTGAAATCCGGCGTGGATGCGGCGGAAGTCAAGGCTATCGGGCTATCGGGACAAATGCACGGTAGCGTGTTTTTAGACCAGGACGATCAAGTAATCCGCCCCGCGATACTATGGAACGATCAGCGAACGGTTGCCGAGTGTGATGAAATAGAAAGCAGAGCTGGCGGTCGTTCACAGCTAATAAGGATGGTCGCTAATCCAGCATTGACGGGTTTTACCGCGCCGAAGATTCTGTGGTTGCGCAATAACGAACCTCGTAATTTTGAACGATTGCACAAGGTCCTGTTGCCCAAGGATGACGTGCGCCGGCGGTTGACGGGTTGTTATGCAACTGATGTTAGTGATGCTAGCGGGATGCTACTGCTAGATGTTGGAGGTCGTAAGTGGTCTACCAAACTCATGGATAAACTTGATTTAGATGTGGGTCTGTTTGCAGAAGTGTTTGAGTCCGAGGATGTTACTGGGACGTTGACTAAAAAGGCCGCCCAACTATTGGGGCTTTCTGCTGACTGCCTAGTCGTCGGTGGTGCCGGTGACTGCGCGGCGAATGCCTTGGGAACTGGAGTCGTGCGGAGCGGGATTGTATCCACTTCAATTGGCACATCCGGCGTCACGTTTGTTCACAGCGATGAAATGGAATTTGACAAAAGCGGTCGGTTGCACACGTTTTGTCATGCTGTTCGCGGCAAGTGGCATATGATGGGTGTCAATTTGTGCGCTGGTGGTTCTCTGCAGTGGTTCGCGGATAATTTAGTGGGGAATGGAAAAGCGGACGTGTTTAAGGCAATGAACCGCGCGGCCTCGAAGGTTGACGTGGGCTCTGAAGGTCTATTCTTCCTGCCGTACCTAGCCGGCGAAAGGACACCCCATTGTGATCCCTTAGCGCGTGGGTGTTTTATTGGCCTGACAATGTCGCATACCCAGGGACACATGGTGCGTTCCGTGATGGAAGGCGTCACTTATTCGCTGCGAGATAGCTTGGAAATTTTTCAGGACATGAACGTGCCGGTGAGGCAGATTCGAACTTCAGGAGGGGGTGCTAAGAGTAAATTGTGGCGCGAAATGCAGGCCAACGTGTTGGGCAAGAAAGTGGTGACAATCAATGCGGACCAAGGCCCCGCGTTGGGGGTGGCGTTATTAGCAGCGGTTGGTGCGGGAGCCTATGCTAATATCCAACAGGCCTGTAGGGTTGTTATCAAGGAAACGAGCGTCACGCCGGTGCAACAAAAGATTAAGCGAGAGTACGACAAACGCTTTCCGATCTATCAACGATTATATCAATCGCTGAAACAGGATTTTGAGGAGATTGCCAATCTAGACGCACCAAGCGGAGTTAGTAAGTAGGAATGCCACCTTATTTACCCGAGTCTGATTCGCGGAAATCCCTGATTTGGTTTTATGTAGAAGTGCTGCTGCTGGCGGGTTTCTTTTTTTTGGTCGTAGGCGGTCCACCGCCGGACGTCAATGAAGCGCATTACTTGACGAAGGCGAAACATTATTGGGATGCTTCATTTGCACCGCAAGATTTCTTCTTAAATTCCGTCGACGCGCACCTTGCTTTCTATTGGTCCGTCGGATGGTTGACAAAGTATTGTTCACTAACCGTCACAGCGTGGTTGGGCAGGTGGCTAAGTTGGATATTGTTGGCGGGTGGGTTGACTTCAATATCACGGTCCCTCGGACATCGCTGTGGGTATGGAATCATTTGTGGGGCGATGTTTTTCCTGCTGCAAACCAATTGCCATCTAGCCGGTGAATGGGTGGTGGGAGGTTTGGAGGCGAAAGGACTTGCCTTCGGATTCTGCTTCTTTGGATTGTCGTGTGCAATTCGCAAAAAGTGGAAATCCGTGTGGTTGTTGTTGGGTGCGGCGATGGCCTATCACGTGTTGGTTGGTGGTTGGATAACCCTGTTGTTAGTGCTGTACCGCACGGTGGCGTTGATTAAGAAACGTTCGTTTGACATGAGCGAGTTGACGGCCGGTGTAATTGGATTGTGTATCGGGTTGATCGGACTTGTGCCAGTTTGGGGCTTAGGTGGGCCGGCAGAGGCGGCGGTTGTTCACCAAGCCAACCATATATCCGTCCATGTTCGTCTGCCCCATCACCTGCTGTTCTCAAGCTTTCAGTTTGAGCGGCTGCTGAAATTTGGATTGTTAGTCGTGGGGGGTGTTCTGGTGTGGTGGCGTGCGGCGCCACACGTACCTGAAAATCTGTCTGTCTTATTACGTTTGGCATTACTGAGTATTGGTTTGTGTGTGACGGGGATTTTGTTGGATTTTGGTTTGACCGCAGATTCTCCGTTGCAAAATTCTTTATTGCGATATTATTGGTTTCGAACGAGTGACGTATTAGTTCCACTGGGGGCGGCATTCGGCGGGGTATCGTTGGCCAACGCGTTGGCCGCACGCGGTCGTGGGATGGCAAAGGCTCTGATAATCGCAACTGCAGTCATGGTAGTTTGGCCGGTGTGGGAATTTCAAAATGCCCGCTTTTGGGATCCTCGCGCTCGCGGTGACGCGTTGGGGTTGCCCCAAGCAACCATTTCGGACCCCCATCGACAGCGCGCCGTGAGTTTACGAATTGAACGTCATTTTTTGGCTTGTTGTCAATGGATCCGCCGGCATACGCCCACTGAAGCGGTGGTGATTACACCGGTTCGACAGCAGACTTTCAAATGGAATGCGTTACGGGCTGAGGTGGTCACACGCAAGGATATGCCACAAGATGCCAGTGGATTAGTCGACTGGTATAATCGGCAGGTTACGCTTTATGCCGTACGCAGTGGACGACGGGGTTTGCGTCAGCAGAGTAACGACGAAATAGCATCCTCGGCTAAACTGTTTACAGCTTCCTATTTGCTCATTTCCCAGTTTAGTGTTGCGGAAGAACATCGATTTGACGGTGATGCGCGATTCATAAAGCATTTTCCGACTGAGGGAGATCATTCATATTATGCTGTCTACGAGGTCCGGCATGAATAGTGCGTTGATTGATTACATCGCATCGATCAGTTGGCGTGATCGCGACGTCGCGGAGGTACACTCCAAGCTGCAACCCCCGTTCTGCTATGGGCGACACCGTGGACCTTGTCCAGGTAATGCGCGGCAGGCAGGTGTATTAATATTGCTGCACGGGCAGGGCAATAACTTGTCGGTTACTCTAACCAAACGGAGCGCTGATTTGCACCATCACGCCAATCAAATTAGTTTTCCGGGAGGCGGCGTCGAGCCTGGTGAGTCGTGGCAGATGGCCGCCGTTAGAGAAACACATGAAGAAATCGGAATTGCCCCAGACGCCATCTCAGTTGTCGCAGCGTTGGAACCAGTATTCGTTTATCGTAGTAATAATCTGATGTTCCCTTTTGTCGCCACGCTGACGGATGATTCACAGGGAATTCCTGACGACGTTGAGGTGGATTCAATCTTTCTCGTAAAAGTTAACGAATTGAAGCTCGGATTGCATTCCAATTTAGCGTACTCTTGGAAACCTGTTGATGTACCAGGGTTTCAGGTGAAAGAGGGAGTGATTTGGGGAGCGACCGCGATGGTGTTGTCCCAGCTACTATCAATTCTTGAAGATTTCACAGGTTAAGTTAATTGGTTTAAACCACTATACTGTTTTACCTATCACTTTGTTTTATGGTAGCTGATGAAATATAGAGGGTAATAAAATGACAACCAGAATTGCAGTTATTGGGGCGACGGGATATACCGCGTTTGAATTATTGAAAATCCTCGCGCGGCATCCTAGTGCCGAATTGATAATTGCGACGAGTCGTCAAGATGGCAATTTATCTATACAAGACGTTCATCCGGCGTTGGCGGGTTGCTTTGATTTGCCGTTAACGCAGTTAGACGTTGAAACGATTCGTTCAGAGGTTGATTTTGTGTTTAGCTGTTTGCCACACGCCGCCTCAGCAAGTACGGTGGGTAGTTTAATGAACGGTGGCGTTAAAGTCGTTGACTTCAGCGCTGATTATCGATTAATCGACCTTGCCGTGTATGAAAAATGGTATGGCGTTGAACATCCCGATGGCGATCGACTAGGCAGTGTTCCTTACGGGTTGCCCGAGTTATATAGAGACGAAATACGGCAGGCAAATCTGGTTGCAAATCCGGGGTGTTATCCAACTTCCGCTATATTGGCGCTGGCGCCGCTGTTGAAGGAGAAACTTATTTCGACGGATGACATCATCGTCAACGCAGTTAGCGGCGTTAGCGGCGCTGGGCGAAACGCTAATCCGGCGTTTCAGTATTGCGAGGCCAACGAAAATGTAAAGGCCTACGGCATTGGCACTCACCGTCATGCCCCGGAAATTTCGCAGTATTGCACTTTCGTAGCGGAAGAGAACTGTGAGGTGTTATTTACGCCACACCTAGTTCCAATGCATCGAGGTATATTTACCACTTGTTACGTGCGACCCAATGATGGTATTTCTGCTAACGATGCCTTCGCGGCGCTGCGAGACATCTATTGTGGGGAGCAGTTCGTACGAGTGGTTAATCACCCCGTTGAAACGAAAAATGTCGCGAACACAAACTATTGTGATCTAGCTGTTTTTCAGAACAATGACAGGCTCGTTGTGGTGAGTGCGATCGATAATTTAATTAAGGGAGCCGCGGGAGCCGCTGTTCAGAATTTCAATTTAATGTGCGGCTACGATGAAGCGACGGCACTTTTATAGTCTGCGGGAAAAACATCATGGCGAACGTTGAATTACCACAAGGCTATAAGTTTTCTGGTCACCATAGTGGGGTGAAAACTGACGAAGCATTACCAGATTATTCGATATTTGCTAGCGAAACAGACGCTGTTTGTGTGGGGGTCTACACGCAAAACTTGGTATGTGCTGCGCCCGTTCACTGGTGTCGCGACCTGACACCAAATGCTGCGTGCAGAGCGATTGTCGTTAACTCAGGTAACGCTAATGCGTGCACTGGGCAACAGGGAAGAAAAGATGTTGAAGCGATGGCATCTGCTGTAGCCGCGGAGATGAATATTGACAAATCCCAAGTGTTGGTGATGTCCACAGGGATTATAGGCGTCCATTTGGATATGGATAAAATGGGTCCCGCTGCAAAAAATGGTTGTGACCAATTGAGTTCTACCGCCGTTTCATTTCTTGCAGCAGCGCGAGGCATTCTTACTACCGATAAGTCGGAGAAAGTTGTTCATCGTAGTATTGAAACCAGCCAAGGAGAGGTGCGTTTTTCCGCGGTTGCTAAAGGGGCTGGCATGATTGGCCCTAATATGGCGACGATGCTTGCCTGCGTGTTGACAGATGCAAAATTGTCCCCGGATGATGCGCAGCACATGCTGACCGCGTCAGCAAATACAAGTTTTAATTGCATCAGTGTCGAAGGGCACACTAGCACCAACGACACTATGCTGTTAATGGCCAATGGAAAGTCAAACAGCGTTGAACTGGCCGGCAATGACTTGGAATTGTTCGCCGACGAGCTAACATCGGCGTTAATTGAGTTGGCTAAAATGATCCCAGCCGACGGCGAGGGTGCGACGCACCTGATGGAAATAGCGGTTTCTGGTGCGGAGACAAATACTGACGCGCGGAAAGTGGCTAATTCAATTGCCAATAGCAATTTAGTTAAGACGTGTGTTGCAGGTGGCGATCCTAACTGGGGTCGGATTGTTTCGGCAGCCGGTTACGCGGGGGTTAATTTTGAATTGAAAGAATTGCAGCTTCACTTAAATGGATATTGCCTTTTTCAAAATGAAATGCCAGTTCCGTTTGACGCCGTTGAAGTCGCAAAGTCTATGCAAAAGACGTTTGTGACAAGTATTACCTTGGTGTTGGGTCGAGGTGCCGGGCGAGCGACCATTTGGTCAAGTGACTTGACGTGTGACTACGTGAAGTTCAACTCGGACTATCACACGTGATAAATATCACTGGACCGCGATTATTTATCTCTAGATGTTAGGAGGAATCAGGCGAACCGCCGTTGTCAAAAAACGCCAAGGTGGATAAATTAGCAGACGTTGATTGTTTGGTAATTTATTAACGGTGGAACGATGTAGATGGCCGCCGTAATGCCGAATTAAATACGCGACGATGTATTGGGTCGATGGTCTTCGTAGTTCAATACTATTTTATTAATATGTGCCTATAAAGGAAAAGACGGATGACATGTGTAATTGATGCACCGAAAATGTTCATTGGGGATGGTTTGGAAGTTGACTTGGTGAGTGAACTAGGTGGTGAAGATATTCGCGATCCAGCACCTCCTGTGATCATTGGGTCGGTAGACAACGACGATGAAGAGGAGGAGTTGGATATCGAGGAGTTCGATGATGATGATTTTGATGACGAATTTGATGACGATTTCGAGGATGAAGACGAGGGGGAATACGATGTCGTTGAGGAGTTTGAGGACGACTTCACGTTTGTTGATCCGGCAACGAAAAAACCGGTAACTCACACTAAGGATGTTGACGATAATAAAAAAACGGACGATGCCAAAGGAAACGACGACGCCGCTGCGGATGATGTAGCAAAGGGTGAGGATGAAGCTAGCGACGAGACTGCGGACAATCAATAGTTCGGGGCGTCAACCTTGCAAACTAATGACTAGTACAATCCCCTAAGAGTAGACGTAGACATGTTCAAAACAGTTTCGACCAACCCGGATTTTCCGAACCTTGAAAAGGATGTTCTGCGGCAGTGGAAAGACGGTGATCTTTATAACAAGACTCTTGCGAACCGTGCAAACGGCCCGCGGTTCGTTTTTTATGAAGGGCCGCCTACAGCTAATGGCATGCCGCACCCTGGGCATTGCTTGACGCGAGCGATCAAGGACCTGTACCCTCGGTATAAGACTATGAAAGGTTTTTTGTGCGAGCGAAAGGCCGGATGGGATACCCACGGTCTGCCCGTGGAGGTTGAGGTTTGTAAAGAACTAGGGATCCACTCGAAGGAGGAGATTGAAGCGTACGGGATTGAGAAGTTCATCCACAAATGCCACGAGAGTGTTTGGCGGTACATGCGAGAGTGGGAGGAACTGACGGAACGACTCGGGTTTTGGGTCGATCTAGACCAGGCCTATGTAACTTATCATCAGTCCTATGTAGAGAGCGTCTGGTGGTCGTTGAAGGTGTTGTTTGACAAGGGGATGTTGTATCGAGGCCATAAAATAGTTTGGTGGTGGGCACAGGGAGGTACTGCACTAAGCGCAGGGGAAGTTGGGCAAGGATACCGTGAAACCGCCGATCCCAGCGTCTACGTTGAATTCCCGTTAGTGGAACAACCAGATGTGTCGCTATTGATCTGGACAACAACACCTTGGACGTTGCCTAGTAATCAATTTGCAGCGGTTCACCCGGATTTGACATACGCCTATGCGCACGATAATGATTCGGGTAAAACATTCATTGTCGCAGCCGATCTGGTCGCTTCGCTCAGCGACAAGTTTAAACTCGAATTGGAAGTGCAGAAAACGTGCCTCGGTGCGGATTTGGTTGGCCAACGCTATACGCCACCCTTCGATTTCTATTTTGGGAATCAGGCTGAAGACACAGGAGTGTTGCTCGACGGGACTACGCAACATGTTGCGTGGAGAGTTGTCGCAGCTGATTTTGTGACGACGGCCAGTGGCACGGGTGTGGTGCACCAGGCTCCCGCGTTTGGGGAAATTGATTACGACGTATTGGTAGATCAACAAAATAGATTTATCGAAGGGCAGGGTCCTTCGTTGATTTGCGCCGTGGGCCCAGATGGTAAGTTCACGGAGGAGGCCTCTATTTATGCCGGTCGTTGGGTCAAAGAGGCTGATAAAGATATTTGTCGGGAGTTACGGGAAAAAGGGCTTTTGGTTTTACTGGATCAAGTGTTGCATGATTATCCATTTTGTTGGCGGGCTGATGAGGACCCGTTGATACAGTATCCCCGAGAGAGTTGGTTTATTCGAACGACGGAGTTCAAAGACGAATTGCTTTCGAATAACCAGAAAATCAATTGGCAGCCCGAACATATAAAAGACGGACGATTTGGGAATTTTCTCGAGTCAAATGTCGACTGGTCGTTGTCGCGTGAACGTTATTGGGGCACGCCGCTACCGATTTGGGAATGTCAAAAGACGGGTAAGCGGGAAGCGGTTGCTTGCTACCACGAGGTAATTGATAAACCTGGGGCAACAGGGATGGAGGTGTGGGAGGCTGCCAAGGCTGAAACTCCTGATTTGTCGGAACATCTAAAAGTACATAAGCCTTACATTGATGCAATAACCTACGATTCGCCGTTTTGTGACGGTTCACGGATGCAACGTGTTCCGGAGGTTATTGATTGTTGGTATGACTCCGGCGCGATGCCCTTTGCGCAATGGGGGTATCCACATCAGGGGGCAGAACAGTTTAAGGAACAATTCCCCGCTGACTTTATCAGTGAAGCAATTGACCAGACACGCGGGTGGTTTTATAGCCAATTAGCTATCAGTACGATGTTGTTTGGTGAAACAGGAGTTGAATTTGGTTCGTCAAAGGAATACCCGCATCCGTATCGTAATTGTGTAGTGCTTGGCCTGATGCTTGGCGAAGACGGGCGTAAAATGTCAAAAAGCAAACGCAACTACCGTGAGCCAAATGAAATTTTTAACAAATTCGGCGCGGATGCTTTGCGGTGGTACTTTTTTGCAAATCAAGCTCCCTGGACACCCATTCGCTATAAAGAACAGTCCATCAAAGAGAGTATGCCAGAGTTCATCTTACGGCTATGGAATGTCTATAGTTTCTTCACGATTTATGGGAATATTGATGGGTTCGATCCCGGCGGATCGCTGACAAACTGCATTGATCAATTGCGGCCAGATGAATTCGTTGCTGCGCACGGTTATCGGTCGATCGCGCAGAGGGATGAATTAGACCGGTGGGCCATTAGTGAATTACAGATGACGGTCGCCAAAGTAACATCCAGCATGGATCGCTTCGATAATTACGGCGCCGCGTTAGCAATTAATCGGTTTGTGGATGGGCTGAGTAATTGGTTTGTCCGGCGTAGCCGCGATCGTTTTTGGGCTGCAGATAAAGAAGATCAATCGAAGCTTGATGGTTACTGGACGTTGTACGAATGTCTAGTAACGCTTACCAAACTGATAGCTCCCTTTGTTCCCTTTCTAAGCGAGACGATTTGGAACGGGCTCTCAGGAATATATGGGGGCGCAGCACGGGAAAGCGTGCACTTGTGTGATTATCCAGTAGCGGACACGACACTGGTGGATGAAACGTTGTCAGCAAGGATGGCAACGTTGCGTGAAATTGCGAGTTTGGGACGCAGCGCACGTATGAATGCAAAGCTCAAGGTACGACAGCCATTGTTAGGCGTTGAGGTTATCCTGGTCGATACGAAACACCAGGATTGGCTCGAATCCCACGACTTGTTATTACGGGAGGAGCTTAATGTCAAATCCATCAGCTATTCCACGAGTGGCGACGAATATATCACCTATGTAGTTTCCCCCAATTTTCAACTGCTGGGACCCCGGCTGGGGCCATTGCTTCCGCAAGTGAAGATTGCATTGTCCACGGCGGATGGAGGGGTGCTGTTAGGACAGCTTGAAAGCGCTGGACAGGTTGTTTTGACGCTTGATTCCGAAGAGGTGGTTTTGAAACCCGATGAAATACAAGTCGGCTTGGCGGCGAAGGACGGTTGGGCTGCGGCGCAGGGCGATAATTGCGTGGTGGTTTTGAACACAGAGCTGAACGACGAACTTATTTGTGAGGGGTTTGCGCGTGACGTGGTACGCTTGGTGCAAGATCGACGTAAAGAAATCCAATGTGATTTTACGGATGAGATTTCCGTTGCCGTTGTTTCGCAGTCGACAGTTGTGAAGGCCGCGATTGAACAACACGGGGAATTCATTGCGTCGGAAACGTTGGCCCATAGTATTGGGTCGGTGGCACTGGACTGTGAAAGTGTTCGGCATATTCTTGGTGACGAAGAATTGGAATTGTTTGTGCAACAAGTTCAATAACGACAGTTTGTCGATGGGCAACGTGATGATGAAAATAGCAGTATGGATTTCCGGGGGCGGTACCACGTTGCGCAATATTCTCGATTGCGTATCAAGGGGGACGCTTGATGTTGAGGTTTGCCTGGTCGTTTCGAGCAGTTCGAATAGTGGCGGCCTAGAAATCGCGAGAAGCGAGGGTATCGAAACGCAAATTGTGCGGAAATCGCAATTTCCTTGCAGCGATGAATATCGGGATGCGATGTTTGGGCGCTGTCGAGAATTGAACGTCGCGTATGTAGTGATGGCCGGATTTTTAAAACACGTATTAATTCCCAAAGACTTCACTAATCGAGTAGTCAATATACACCCGAGTTTGATTCCTGCGTTTTGTGGGAAAGGTATGTACGGAATTAGAGTGCATCAAGCTGTCGTCGAGTCGGGGGTTACTGAAAGCGGTTGCACAATACATTTTGTGGATAACGAATTCGATCATGGTCCCATTATTTACCAGCAGACAGTCCAGCTTGTTGCCGGCGATGTCGCGGAAGATGTACGGGCAAGAGTCTTTGTCGCGGAATGTGAAGCTTACCCCGAGGTTTTGCGATGGTTGGCCGCTGGCCGCATCTCCGTTGACGGCTCGGTGGTAACCGTTGGAAGTTGAACAGCGGGTCGCCGTTCAGGATTTCTCGTAGGCTCTTTCTGAGCTGTCAATTTGATACCGATGGACCAGCGGCCAATCCCGCAAACGGTATTTTTGATCTGGTTAGTGTACGTGTAACCGTTTCGTCCAAGATAATTTGGTAGCTAATTCAGCGGAAATAGAAGTAAAACGGCGCCTATGACCGAAAAAACGCACCAAGGTGGTAGATATCGTTCATAATCAAGCATATACTAATAAATAATGCTCAGTGATATGGAACCATACCGCTAGCCGGTGGAAAGATTTAGGAAAAAACTATGGCGAGCAGAGTGCGACAAGACCGGTTATTGGAGTTAGTTCGGATTAACGGATTCGCATCGTTACATAATCTGGCGAATTTATTAAAAGTTTCCGAATCAACCGTAAGACGTGATCTAGGGTTTCTAGAGAAGGAGGGAAGTGTGAAACGCACCCATGGAGGCGTGTTCTACACGGGACCTTCTCCAAACCTTGGTCATTTCAATCAACGACAACAAAGTGAACACGATCGCAAGGTCGCAATTGCGGAGTTAACAGCCTCGCTGATTAATGATGGTGACACACTATTGCTTGACGGTGGTAGTACTACTTATGAGTTGGCTCAGCGACTGGTAGGACGTCCGATGCAAATCGTGACTAATTCTTTACCTGTTGCTACGGCGTTCACAAGTAGTGAAGAAACGGATGTGGTATTGATTGGCGGTTACGTGCATTCGCGGACCGGAGTTGCGATTGGACCGTATTCTGTTTCAATGATTCAGCAATTAAACGTGCAACGAGCGGTGATCAGCGTAGCGGGTATCACGGATCGAGGTATTTTCAACTCAAATTTACTTTTAGTAGAAACTGAAAAGGCAATGATGCAAGCGGCCGACGAGGTCACAGTTGTTGCTGATAGTACAAAATTTAACAAATCAAGCTTGGCGTTGTTGTGCGAACTTTCAATGATCGATTCAATTGTTGTTGATAACGAGTTGGAGGCGGAGTGGATCAACACTTTGCAATTGGCTGGTATCGAGGTACATGTTGCCGCGATTCGAGCTCAAACAGGAACAATCTAATAGCATTTCATTTTAGAAATCCTACGCGAACGATCCATAAATAGAAATTACAAACTAAGACAAGAGGAATTCCGTGAGCGTAGAGATGCTACAACCAGTCATTGCGAACCCGTCAGATTCACTTAGTCGTGACGCGGTGGAACGTATTGTGCGCGAAATCGTGCTGGGCATGGCAACCGGCAATAAGGCAGTTGCCGCAAGAAATGAAGACCAAGCGGCAAAATTGCTGGTTAATGTGTCAGCTCGGCATATTCATCTCAGCGACGAACACGTGGAAATCCTGTTTGGACCGGGACATACCCTCACTCCGATGAAATGGCTTCATCAGGATGGATATTTTGCCGCCGAAGAAACTTTGATGGTAGTTGGTCCACGGAAGCGCATGTTACCAAATGTGCGGGTTTTGGGTCCGACTAGACCCGATAGCCAGGTGGAACTGGCATATACCGACGCGGTTCAATTGGGATTGGACATTCCCGTAAGGCATAGCGGTGACATATCCGGCACGCCAGGCTGTGTTCTGGTAGGTCCTCATGGCGCAGTTAATCTGGATGAAGGTGTGATTCGAGCGGCCCGCCACGTACACATGAACATTAGCGATCTAGATAGGTTTGGGGTAGCAAATGGCGACATGATGAAATTACGAATCACAACGGATGATTGCTCTATGGTTTTTGAAGACGTGAAAGTGCGAGCCGCTGAAGGAATCAAATTGGAGGTGCATATTGACACTGATGAGGGTAACGCATGCAACTTATCCAACGCGAGCAAATTGGAATTGCTCAAAGCCGAAAATTGTAAATGTGAAGATCACTAGGTATTCGGCAATACAAAACAAGCGTCGTCAGTTTTGGCTACGCAGATAGAAGTAGGAGAGACGTAGATATCGTTATACGACGCATTTGGTAAACGAGATATTTCCCGTTTGTGCGATGCGGAGTTTTATTTAATTTTGATTTAGTTGTTTTTCTAGGAGAATAAAGATGGCAACTGCTATGGAAGCGTTAGGGATGATCGAAGCAAAGGGCTTTGTTGCTCTTGTCGAAGCCACTGACGCCATGATGAAAGCGGCCAACGTTGAGTTCCTTGGTTGGGACAAAGTTGGCGCTGGTTTGGTTTGTGCATTTGTAACGGGTGACGTCGCGGCTGTTAAAGCTGCGACCGATGCTGGGGCTAATGCGGCGGGCCGTGTAGGCGAAGTCATAAGTGTACAGGTAATACCCCGTCCACATGGCGACGTCGCTAAAGTTATCAAAATGCCAGCCAAAAAAGCTGCCAAAGCATAACGTCAGTTTTAACTTTTAATATAAGGAATAGAAAAATGGAAAATGCAATCGGATTGATCGAAACGCGAGGCCTAGTAGGCTTAGTGGAAGCAACCGACGCGATGGCCAAAGCGGCGAATGTTGACGTCATAAAGCGAGTTGATATTGGCGGTGGTTTGGTAACCAGTGTGGTTAGTGGAGACGTTGGCAGCGTTCGCGCGGCTGTAGAAGCTGGTGCAAACGCAGCTAGCCAAGTTGGCGAGTTGGTTTCGACCCACGTTATCCCGCGTCCGGCAGAGGGATTATCGGAAGTCTATTTTGCCTAAATAGATTTTGCGAAGTGCATTTCTGCTATTCGCGGAAGAGTATTTCGTTGACCGCAGGGCGAGAGTTTTCTCGCCCTGGCAAAATGGAAGGAGCCAAATAATGAAACTATTGATCGCAAATTTAGGGTCGACGAGCTTCAAGTACCGATTATTCGAGATGTCTACCGAAACGCAACTGGCGCAAGGTGGTATTGATCGAATCGGCGACAAGATAAGTGATTGTTTTGTCGAGATTGATGGTGTTCGCAACGAAAGCCAGGCTGTCGTTGAGGACCACAGCGTTGCTGTCCAAAAGTGTTTGGATCAGTTAACGGATCCTAACAAGGGTTGCCTTAAGTCGGCGGCGGAAGTTTCAGGAATTGGTTTTAAGGCGGTTCACGGAGGATCCTATAGTGGTGTGCAGTTGGTAACCCCTGATGTTCTCAACGAAATGGAATCGATGGCTCAGGCAGCACCAGCACACAATCCACCTTATGTGTCCGCGATGAGGTTATTGGGTAAGCAATTTCCCGATTTACCAATGGTTGCGGCATTTGAAACTGGATTCCATCAGACCATTGCGGACGCACAGCGTTATTACGCCGCGCCTCGAAGATGGGCGGATCAGTTCCAAGTTAAAAAATGGGGTTTTCATGGTGCCAGTCACCGATTTATCGGTGAGCGGATGCAACAGTTGTTATCTGCGGAGCAACCGCGAGTGATTTCATGCCACCTTGGTGGTTCCAGTAGTTTGTGTGCAATGCGTGACGGTGTTAGTGTTGCTAACACGCTAGGCATGAGCCCTCAGACAGGAATCCCGCATAACAATCGAGTGGGGGATTTTGATCCCTTTGCATTGCCGATAGTGATGCGGGAAACAGGTCAGAGCTTGGATGAGGTGTTGGATGACCTGGCAAACCAAAGTGGTTTATTGGGGTTAAGCGGAATAAGTGGTGATTGCCGTGATTTGGAGGAAGCTGCTGACGCAGGCAATCAGGACGCCAAGTTGGCTTTGGACGTATTTGTTGCGGAAATTAGACGCCATCTTGGGGGGCTTTTATTGCAGCTTGGAGGTGCAGAGGCGATTGTGTTCACTGGTGGAATCGGTGAAAACGGAACCGCCATACGGGCGGCTGTTTGTGAGAGCCTTAGTGAACTCGGAATTCAATTGGACGCTGAACGAAACCAGTCCGTTGATAACGAGGCGCTGGTTAGCACCGACAGTAGCAAGGTGCAAATATGGGTCGTGCCAACCAATGAAGAAATTGTCGTAGCACGTCAGACAAAACTTTTATTAGAGGGGTGAGAGATGTTCATCGCCAAAGTTACCGGATCTGTGGTTTCAACTCAAAAGGTTGAGTCATTGGTTGGGTATAAATTGTTAGTGGTAGAACCCTATCGGTTGGAGCCAGAAAATCGCAAAAGCCTGTCCACGACCGGTCGGACGTTCGTTGCGGTTGATACCCTAGGCGCCGGCGCTGGGGACTATGTGCTCCTAACGCAGGGTTCGAGTGCTCGCCTAACTGACGAAACTCGCCAACTACCGATCGACGCCGTGGTCGTTGGCATTGTGGACCAAGTCCGAGTTGACGCCCAGTGTGTATATCACCGTGAGGACGAATAGCTTATTTAGGTCAGAATAATCCCAGTGCTCCGTGCACACAGACAGTCAAAAAAGATTGAGAAACTTACCATGCAAATTAATGAAACCATGATTCGAAATGTAGTTAGCCAAGTGCTTGCCGAAGTATCTGTTTCAGGTACGGCGAACCGGTCACGGCCCAATAACACTAGCCCTAAACACGGCGTCTTCGATGATGCTAACGAGGCAGTAGTGGCGGCGCGCGTGGCATTTGAGCAATTGCAAGAGCGGTCCATGGAAGAGCGGAAAAAGATCATCGATCATATTCGCCGGATATCCATCGACCAGTCTGTTGAGCTAGGCACCATGGAGATGGAAGAGACACAAATTGGACGACTAGAACACAAAATTGACAAGCTCAAGACACTGGGGAATAGAGCACCGGGTGTAGAGTTTCTTAAGAGTGAGGTTTTTACGGGTGATCTGGGTATTGCGGTTATTGAGCATGCCCCTTTTGGAGTCATTGGTGCAATAACTCCTGTAACGCACTCCCTACCGACGATCACCGGAAACGCGGTTAGCATGATCGCTGGCGGTAACACACTCGTGGTAAATCCGCATCCTAGTGGAAAAAAAGTCGCTGCTGAGGGGGTTCGGCGTTTCAATAAAGCTATTTATGACGATTTAGGAATCGACAACTTAATTTCTGTAATTGCGGAGCCGACGCTGGAAACCGCCGATACGATATTTTCCCACCGAGACGTGGCAATTATTTGTGTGACTGGGGGGCCCGCAGTCGCTCGCGCCGCGCTCAATAGCGGCAAGCGCGCCGTTGTAGCAGGTCCGGGAAATCCGCCCGTTGTGGTAGATGAAACCGCTGATCTGAAAAATGCTGCTGAATCAATCATTACGGGTGGCGCATACGACAACAATCTACTTTGCATCGCTGAAAAGGAGGTGTTTGTTGTTAGTTCGGTGTTCGACGAACTTATGCGACAAATGGAAATTGCAGGGGCACATCGTTTGAATTCACAACAAATAAGTGATCTGACATCCAAGGCAATCGTTCAGGTTGGAGATGATAATCACGATGCACCCGCGAAGGAGTATCTTGGTAAGGACGCATCTGTGTTGGCTGCGGCGGCTGGTGTGTCGATCGCTGCGAGTACTACCTTATTGTTCGGTGAAACTGAACATTCGCACCCATTCGTATCAATTGAACAAATGATGCCCTTTGTTCCATTTGTGCGCGTTCGCGACGTCGAAGAAGGTATTCAGTTGGCCAAGAAATACGAACATGGTTTTCGTCACACGGCGATCATGCACTCTACCAACGTTAAAAATATGACCCGGATGGGCCGCGTATTGGACACAACGTTGTTTGTTAAAAATGGCCCATGCATGGGGGGGTTGGGCTTAGGTGGCGAGGGTTACCCGTCATTCTCAATTGCTGGTCCAACCGGTGAAGGAGTTACGACACCACTTACGTTTACCCGTGAACGGCGTACGACTTTGATCGGCGATCTTTGCATGTTGGGGAAATAGAAGCTTTACATTGAGGGAAACAGGATGCAAATAGCTCGTGTAGTTGGGACAACGATTTCGGAAGCGAAACATGCTTCGCTAAACGGTTTGAAATTGTTACTCATACAAATGTATTTGACGGACGGTAAAACCTCTGATGGTTTTCCATTGATAGCGATGGACACGTTTGGAGCTCGAGTTGGAGATGATGTCATTGTCACCAGTGATAGTGACCTGGCAAAAGATTTACGACCCGAGGGTACAACACCTTTGCGATGGTGTGTTATGGGAATTCAGGATTGATCATGCAGCGGATAGAAATACAGAACGTCATTGAGGAAGTAACTAGGCGGGTTATTGCGCTTAATGATTCACATTGCGATAAAGCATCAGTCGTCGCAACGGATTCAAAAGACGGCGGTATCGAACAAATTGACGACAAGGTGGTTAGTACGCAGCAGTTAGATGGTTTGACGCGTGGGCTCAAGGCGATCCGAGTCGACACTAAAGCGCTGATTACTCCGGCCGCCGCGGATTGGTTGCGTGAGCAAAACATTGATGTACTACGCGTGGAACGGCAAGCTGTTGGTGAAAATCAAGATTCAGATAATGAGCGAGGCAGGTTGGTTCAGATCGCGGTAGGGTCCTTTAAGTCCCCCGCCTTGACCGAAGAGTTCGAATCGTATGATTGCATTGTAAAAGCAGCTAGACGTTGCGCCGAGGTAATTACGAACGGCGACCGAATCGTGTTGTTTACAGACGCCGTGCCGTTGGCTTTGATTTCCCTTAATCGAGACAAGAAAATTAGAGCGATTGAGGTTAAGAATATTTCGGGGTTACGAAAAGACGCGGATGGCTGTTTCGCGAACATTTTCGTAGTTAATCGACAGTCTCCGCAATCAATTAGATTAATCAAACAAATTCAATTAATTCCTTGCCCTTCCGGTTTGCCACCGGAGTGGCTGTAGCAAACTGCTCAGAAAGAAATTAGATATGCGAATCGCAAAAATTATTGGCGACGTGACGTTAAATCGTTGCGTACCGGAATTTGTGGGAGCGTCACTGCGAGTTGCAGTCGCGTTAACGCTGGATGAGTTACCCCATAATGGTTCGCAAGCAGATACGGATAGCAATGAGATATTGGTTTTGTGGGATGAGCTTGGGTCAGGTCAAGGATCGCTGATCGCATTAAGTGAAAGCGCCGAGGCGGCTCGCCCGTTTCGTCCGATAAATAAGCCCGTCGACGCCTACAATGCGGCGATATTGGAAAACATTAACTTGAAATAGTATTTTTAATTAGAACTAAGGGAGAAACGTACCATGACTAATGTATTTAAGATTAAACAGGATATTTGCGAAATTGGAAGACGCATTTATCAGAAGGAATTCGCAGCGGCCAATGATGGCAATATCTCGGTTCGTATTGGCGAAAATGAAGTGCTGTGCACGCCGACAATGCAATCCAAAGGATTTTTGACACCTGATGATATTTGCACGATCGATATGACCGGCAAGCAAACCGCGGGCAGAAAAAAACGTTCTAGCGAGGCATTGTTGCATCTCGAAATTTATAAGGCGCGGGAAGACATTAAGAGCGTTGTTCATTGTCATCCCCCCCACGCGACAGCTTTTGCCATCGCCCATGAACCGATCCCACAGTGTGTTCTTCCCGAAGTAGAGATATTTTTAGGCGACGTACCCATCACCCGCTACGAAACACCCGGTGGTCAAGCTTTTGCCGAAACCATATTACCTTTTGTGAATAAGTCCAATGTGATAATTCTTGCCAATCACGGTACCGTGTCCTTCGGCGAAGATGTTGAAAAGGCCTACTGGTGGACGGAAATATTGGATGCCTATTGTCGCATGCTGATGCTCGCTCGTGGGTTAGGAAACATCAGTTATTTTAGTGAAGAAAAGCAACGTGAATTGTTGGCACTCAAAGACAAATGGGGCTACTCGGATCCACGAAACACTAAAGAATACGAAGATTGCGATATTTGCGCTAATGATATTTTCCGCGATAGTTGGAGTGAGTCGGGCGTACAGCGTCGATCTTTCTCTCCGCCACCAGCAATGGGTGGTGGTGCGAACGTGGATGCGAGCGGGATGGACCAAGAGGCCTTGGTTCGACAAATTACCGATCGAGTGATGGCAGCCTTGGCACAAGGTGGCACGGTTGCGTAGACTCTATCGAGATCAAACTTATTAAATAAGCAGGAGAGGGTGTTGAGATGAAAGTTAGTATTATTGGGGCTGGTGGCTTAGTCGGATCCAGTGCTGCGTTTGCACTACAATGTGGCGGAGTGGTGAGAGAAATCGCCTTATTGGATTTGAATTTAGAGGCTGCCGAAGGTCAGGCGTTGGATATTATGCACGGTGGCCCGAGCACGGCGGATCAGATTGTCGTTGCTGGTGGCTATGAACATGTTGCCGATAGTGATCTGATTTGTATTACAGCCGGCTTACGACGGAAACCCGACGAAAGTAGGCTCGATCTAATTAATCGAAATACGGATTTGTTCGTAGGTATTTTGGACGAAATCCAAAAGGTCGGCACTAAGCCTGACGCGATTGTATTTGTTGTCTCAAATCCAGTAGATATTTTGACGTACGTCGCGGCCCGACGGTTAGGTCTGCCGTTAACTCAGGTTATTGGGCTTGGAACACAACTTGATACCATTCGTTTTCGCAGCTTGATAGCAGCGGAACTGGGAATTGCTCCGACACAAACGTCGGCGTTGATTCTAGGTGAACATGGCGAAAGCATGGTTCCGATATGGTCGAGCGCAACCTTTGCCGGTGTGGCGCTTGATCGACATCCTAACTGGACTCCCGCGCTTGCAAACGAATTATTCGCCCGCACTCGTGGTAGTGGTGCCGAAGTGATTCGTAAGAAAGGTGGCGCTGGATTTGCGGTAGGTATTGCTATCCGCGACGTGATCGAGTCAATCGCCCTCGATTCGCAAAAAGTGCTCCCCGTATCTAGTGTGCAAACCGGTTGTTATGGAATTCAGGATGTTGCCCTGTCAGTGCCAACGGTGATTGGGCGTGCCGGTGTGGTAAATCGTTTAGAAATCGATCTATGGCCCAAGGAAGTTCAGGGATTACGCGCCAGTGGAAACGCCTTGCGTCAAACGATTGCGAAAGTAATGGAACGCATCGTTAGTTAGTTACCGCTGGTATCCCAACGCACGTTTCTCCGCGCGGGTAATGTCGGGTGCAAGGTTGCACCCAAGACATTGCCCGCGTTGGTTTTCGCTGCGTGCGGTTATGAATAGGAAACGTTTACTTGGTGGGAGGTTTTTCCGTTAGCGATTCTTGACGAAATGTGGGTGGTGTTTTGGTCGTGGCTAAATATGCAATGAAATTACGCGCGAGCCTACCCACTTGTTCCAAACCTTCCACATCGATAGTTTCAGAATCGTCACCTGGCTTGTGATATTCGGGGTGTAAACCAGTGTGCAACATAAAACCAGGGATTCCTTTATTGATAAAGGGCCAGTGGTCGCTATTGGCGGGCATTTTAAAGACGTAGTCAATATCGATACCAAGTTTGGTGTTGGCAGCGTCCAATGGGGCCTTGATTCCAGTGCCACTGCGATGCCCCTGAACCTCGAGTGTTTCACCGTCGAGACGGCCGATCATATCAATATTGACTTTGAACACGATTCTAGACAACTCAACGGTTGGTTTTTCGATCCAATATTTTGAACCAATAAGTCCCTGTTCTTCACTGTCCCAAAAACAAAACATCAAAGAACGGTCTGGTCTGTTCCTGGGTTTACTAAAATATCGTGCAAGTTCAATCACGGTAGCTGTCCCACTTGCATTGTCATCGGCGCCGTTATGGATGGGGCCACGGTTTTTACCCTGCCCATAGCCAACGTGGTCGTAGTGCGCTCCGATCGCTACGATTTCTTGTTGGAGCCGAGGGTGTTTTCCTGGCAAGAGAGCGATGATATTACGGCAGTTTTCATATTTCTTGTTAAAAGGTTGGAAATAGCTTTCTTCACCGGCGGTGATCAGACCAAATTCGGAGAGGTGTTTAACGATATAACCCGCGGCGGCGTGCCCGCCTTTTGATCCCGCACGGCGGCCTTCGAATGAATCGTCGGCCAGTACTTCAATATGTTTGAAGGCGTCTAAATTCTGGTTGCGCTGTGCGGTGGCCGCTACCGGAGTGAGAAATAAAAATAGCAGCAACTGAGTAACAATGGCGCGATTCATGGTAAGTCACCCTAATGGGAATATGCAGTTTAGTGTTGGAAATTAGAGTGTAACACGAACGTGTGAAATGTAAATCCATTGGTAAGGACTGCTGACGGGCTGTCGTAGGCAAATTTCCAACGTATAAACCGGTGGCGACTTGTCGGGAACTCGTTATTGAATTAACATTTAGTTTCACGGAGAGATGGCTGAGTGGTCGAAAGCGCCAGATTGCTAATTTGGTGAACGGTTAACGCTGTTCCGCGGGTTCAAATCCCGCTCTCTCCGCTTTATACATGACTATATTCGACTCAAACGCCTGTAACGCGGCGGCGGAACTATGGTTGTAATTGATGGCGCATGGCGATGTTTACAGCCAATTACAACCAAAGGGCTGCAAACTTCCGGTAAGGCTCTAAAAAGGAGCGTACGCGTTATGGACGAAGTTAACGTTGGGGCTTTACTTTTGTCGGTGGCGCAGTTGCCTAAGTACCTCAAACGTTTCCGCCGATTAATCAATAGCTGTTCGGCATGGCGATATTCTTTGTGTATTGCCATACGTTGTTAAGAACGAAAAATGGCGTCACGATGAGTGATATCACGCCCAGCCAACCGATTGCAAGAGTAATAAGTGTTGTCTGCCAAAACAAGGCGTGCAGACACGATTTACATATCGGGCCTTCGTAAGTCTTTGTGAAGCGAAAAAATACTAGTCCAATGTTCTGATGGAATATTACATCTCGACATGGCCGGTCTTGCCAACAGCGTCTGCAGCCCCACATTGCCAATTCTCCCTTTTTAAGAGGTTATAATCTCGCTAATACCAATTCCAGTATAGCTCTCTAAGGAAAACCAATGTGAATTAGCACCCCCAACTGACGTGTTCGTAGTTCCTACCCCACCACCCCGACTCCCGGCATGGAAAATAGGGCTACAGAAGGTCTGCCTGCTGCGCGGCTTTCTCAGTCGTCTTTATTGTTCGACTTTGATTTCAATTTAGGGAAGACGAAGAAGAATCCCTTAACGAATACCGACGGATTTAATGCGCGGTACAAATGGCCCCATAATGTGTGTTCATCCGAACGCAAGATAGAGGCAGCGACAATAATCGAAATGCCGACAATGAGTGCATCGAGTGAGAAAGAAATAGACAATATTGTTTGGGCTCCTAACGGTGGAAATAATGGTTGCAACGCGACCACGTTCGGCGTACCCCTAAGAACGCCATCGACTCCTCGAACCGGACCGCCATTGTTTGGGATTATACGGAAAACCGCACTTCTACCCAAGAGCAGAACGACTACACACCCACCAACCCCTGCTCATGTGTTCGTAGTTCGTTCCGCACCACCACCGGGTCCCCGGGATGGGGATTGAAAACCCTCCTTCATATAAACCTACGTACATTTGTTATTGATCTCCCGGTAAGGTAGTATTAGTACTGACCGACGTTCTATTTGTTCAACAATACTCACCAACCATGTCAGACCACGAAGACAGCCTCGGAGGTGAAACGCTTGACGGCGACGCGAAAGCGGATCCCGCTGAACAGTCGCTCGGTGATGGTTCTACGCTCGGTGGAGGCGAGGCTTCATCTCTCAGCGATACAACCGATGGCGAGGGAGAAAACTTAGCTGCGGGATTGCCAGTTATAGATCTGGGGAAA
>JABJJO010000161.1 GCA_018660825.1 Planctomycetaceae bacterium
CGCTGCTGCTTCCTCAGCCGCCTTCTTAGCTGCCGCTTCCTCAGCCGCCTTCTTAGCTGCCGCTTCCTCAGCCGCCTTCTTAGCTGCCGCTTCCTCAGCCGCCTTCTTAGCTGCCGCTTCCTCAGCCGCCTTCTTAGCTTCGGCAGCCTTCATCACTTCTTCTTCCGCTTTGCGTTTTACCTCAGCAGCCGCTTTGACTTTTTCCACGACAAGATCTGGAATGATCTGCAAGTCTGGGCGTTTTTCTTTCAGTTTTGCCACGCCATCAATCGTGATCTTGGTTTCCCAAATAAAGACTTTCTTCAAGCCTTTCAATGCAGCAATGTCATCAATCGCAGCATCAGTGACTGCTGTACCATAGATATTCAAATACTCTAAGCCAGACAACGATGCTAAGTGTTTGATCGCCGCATCGGTTACTTTTGTTTTTTCCAAGTGCAATCGTTGTAAACCGCTGCAGCCTCCAAGGTTTGCGACACCTCGGTCATCAATAACCGTGCCACGCATATTCAAGGAAACTATAAAACCGAGGTCTTTGACTAATACCAATTGTTCGTTACCTATCTCTTCAGTAGATAAGTGGAAGGCAACGTTGAGTCGATTGTCATTTTGAGCAACTTCTAAAACCGCCCCACCAGACTCGCGTATTTTCTCAATTGCAGCTTTATCGGCAGCACTGTACTCAACTGTCACTCCTGCTTCATCTTGTCCAGAAGCACTAGACACAAACGCTAGCGATAAACAAGCTACGCCAGCAACAAACAACATTTTTGGAAAAAATCGCATCCGTATAAACTCCTAGCTAATCACCATACTTGGCATCATTGCCAATTTTAATCTCAACTTCTATCGGCATTCTATCATATTGCACGACTCAAATGGAACCGTGTACCACATATCAAAGTGTCCAACCTTTTCGATATTCCTTGTGCACAAACTGTTGCGCATGTGAGGAATTGGTAACCTTTAATTGTTTGGAATTCCAGTGGATTTCTTCGCCTGCCTGAAAAGCCACTGACCCCAGCAACACCGACTCGGTCAGCCCACCTGAATAATGAAAATTACAGGTTGTTTCGCCGCCATCACGAATTGCACCCAACCATTCCGCATGGTGCCCAAGCGAGTCATCAATCCATGGCTCCGGACGTTCAGGTTCAACTTCCTGACCTTCATGAAACACAATATGTTTGCTGTAGCCAGACAGAATCATCCCCTCAGACCCAATAAACAATTGCCCCGACGACCAGGGTTCAATCAACTCGCCACTCTTATCACGTAGCGTGTTAATAATCTCGGGTCGACGACCACTGTCATACCAAGTCATATGCACCGCTGGCTTTTTACCTCGGCGGGGATACTGGTAATCCACGACACACCACTCGGGTGTCGTAACCGGATCTGGCGTTGGCCCCGTTGCACGAACGGATACAGGGTTCTGCAGATCTAATGCCCAATGCACTAGATCCATATAGTGACAGCCAAAATCACCTAATGCACCACGACCATAGTCCCAAAAGCTACGCCACTTAAATGGGTGGATGTCGGCACTGTAGGGTCGTTCAAGTGCAGGTCCGAGCCACAAATCCCAATTAATGTGGTCTGGCTTGGGTTGTGTGTTGAAACTTGCGCCAGTGTAACTCGCAGCAGACCAAACATGCACTCGTTCTACGGAACCGATAACTCCCCCTTGAACCAATTCCACAACACGGCGATAATTCGATCCGGCGTGGATTTGAGTCCCCATTTGAGTCACAAGGTTCTTTTCCGCTGCTAAATTTGCAAGTGTTCGGGCTTCAAAGACAGTGTGAGCGAGAGGTTTTTCACAATAGGTGTGCTTACCAAGACGTAAAGCTAATGCGGCGGCAGGAGCGTGTGTATGGTCTGGCGTACCAACTAATACACCATCGATTTTTTCCGCTTCGCGGTCAAGCATTTCTCGGAAATCGATATATTTTTTAGCGTTCGGATAAGGCTGGCAACCTTTATCTAGTAGTCCAGAGTCAATATCAGCTATGGCGACTATATTTTGTGAAGCACAGCCTTTGATGTTCGCGCCCGCGCGACCGGTGGAACCCACTGCGGCGAGATTCAATCGCTCATTGGGCGATGTGGATGACTGAGCGGCAGAAGTGCTAGCGAAATATCCAACTCCGGCAACAGTACCCAAGACGCCGGTTGCCGACGTTGCCAGAAATTGCCGACGATCACTTTTTTTCCGCGATCCATCAGAATTTATAGTTTGAACCGTTTTCATAAATACGACTTTCTTCGCTCAATTATAATTTAACTTGCGTCTTTCAATCTTTATAAACAATCCGCATCCATTTGCCAGCCATTTATAATATTGTTCCATTCATTGTATGTGATTCCAACACTCGTTGCATCCATTCATTACTTAACTGATTAAAAACTATTCCGACACTCCTGCTAATTTTCACGACACCTTGGTAAAATAGACCACAACAAACCTAGTCCATAATATTTCATCACAGAAAGCAACTTGGTAACCATGAGCGACCTGACCAACAAAACAATCATTATTACTGGTAGCACACAGGGCGTCGGTGAAGCGTGTGCCATTGATGCGGCTAAGAATGGTGCAGCGGCGATCGTCATAACAGGACGCAATCACGAACGGGGAAATGCCGTTTGCAGCGAAATTAAACGCCTTGGTTGCGAATCGATTTTCGTTGCCGCTGAACTCGATGATGTCGATCAATGCCGACAAATCGTAACTGCTTGTGACGAACAATTTGGCCGAGTCGACGGATTAATCAATGCTGCTGCCGACACGAATCGCGGAACCATCGAAGAAACAACTGTTGAATTCTGGGACTACCAGATGAACGTCAATGTCCGTGCACCCTTTGTATTAACTCAAGAATGTGTGCGGATTATGCAGCGAGAAAAGATCGCAGGATCGATTGTTAACATTCTATCGGTTGCCGGTTTCTGTGGTATGGATATCCTCTGTTCTTACAGCACGACCAAAGGCGCCCTGCGCACACTTACTAAAAACAATGCGAACGCACTTCGCCGTCACCGCATTCGGGTTAACGGCATTAATCTTGGCTGGACCGACACTCCCAATGAACAAGTTGTGCAACATGCTCAGGGCAGCCCAGACGATTGGCTGGTCGAAGCTGAGAAGGCTTCACCTTTTGGCCGACTATTAAAACCAGAAGATGCGGGGAGACTAACAAGCTATTTACTTAGTGACGAATCTGGAATATTAACCGGTTCTTGTATTGATTATTCGCAACGCGTGATGGGAGTCTTTCCACCTGAGGACGCCGTGTTACTCTAATCCAACAGACATGGAATTTCAGATCCCGCATGACCACTACACCCTCCACTGCCGCACAATTCATTGATACTCATGCGCATCTTGAAAGTGAGCAGTTTGATGGTCGACAGAACCAAGTGATCCAAACTGCACTCGCTGCAGGCGTGCAAAAGATGATCGCAATCGGCTGCACTTGGGGCTCGAGTCAGAAAAGCCTGTACCTCGCTAAACAACACAAAAATGTTTTCGCAGCCGTGGGAATCCACCCGAATTATTGCTCCACAGCCACCGCTCGCGATTGGGAACGCATTCTAGCAATGCTTGCTCACCCTGAAGTTGTCGCTTTGGGTGAAACAGGACTCGATCGCTACTGGGACTACACTCCCTTTGAATTGCAACAAGAATATTTTGACCGACACATACGCACTTCTCAAAAAACCGGATTGCCCTTTATTGTGCATATGCGACAGTGCCCGCAGGATATCTTGGAGATGCTTAATGAGGCGCGACAACGTGGGCCGCTGCGCGGCGTCATGCACTCGTTCACCGGGGACACCGCGATGGCAAACAACTGTCTTGACCTCGGCATGTACATCTCTTTTGCCGGAATGGTTACGTTTAAGAAGAACGCCGCATTACGAGAAGTTGCAGCCATGATCCCAGCGAACCGTATTTTACTTGAAACCGATTGTCCATATTTGTCACCCCACCCCTACCGTAGTAAACGGCCAAACCATCCCGCGATGATCCTTCACACTGCCCAGTGCGTCGCCGACGTCCGTGGTGTTTCACTCGACGAAATCGGCATGCAATCAACCCAAAACGCCTACGATCTCTTTACGCGACTAGACGATAACGACGACAGTACCAAAATCGGAGTGTAGGGCGAGCAATCAAATTCGTGGTCAAAACTGACTCCGCGTCCGACGGTTAACGCAGGGGAACCCTCTAGACAGTCGCATGCGGTTCAGACGACAGCAGGTCTTCAAATAGTTCCAAGTGCCCTTGGGCGCTGCCCAAGGCTTCTTCTGCGAGCGCTCGTTCGACAGTATGTTCATCACACGAAGCAACACATTTTTCAATCAACAAAATGTCGTCACATTGTGTGCATACTAAAAGCCGCAATAGATAATCCAACGAAGTGTCATGCAAGCTCGTAAAGGTCAGTGGAAAAGCGCCAGCTTGAACAACTCCACCTTGGTCTAGGATTAATTCGCCAATCGCTTTTATCGTACGGTTTTGATCCTCTACCACATCCATGACCGTCGCCAGCGATTCTTGCTCTCCATCATCAACCCACGGCGAAACGAATGCCATATAGGATGCCAACGACGAACTATGGACGCCTAAAAGTCGGTTCAGAATATCTACGGTACTGTTCATAATGTGTTCTTCTTTACGTTAAGCGATAAACCAAACGACAGCTTGTTGCGCAACATGGGCAACCGATTCCCAACATACAATAAGCAGCACAGTGGGAGCGGTAATTGCGATCACATAGGCTGTTTCAATCTTGCCTACTTCAAGGTTTCCAACAGGCTTAGCAGTGGATGGCTCACCCATGATCATCGTTTTAATAACTGCCAAATAATAAAACAGGCTAATCGCTGTATTGATCCCAGCCACCACTAAGATCACCAATAAATAGTTTTGCGTGGTGGCGGTATAAGCCTCGGTGATTGAAGCAAAAATCGCGAATTTCCCTAAGAAGCCCGCTAGCGGCGGAAGTCCAACGAGACTAAAGAAGATCAGCGCTAAACAAATAACCAATGCGGGTCGTGTTTTGATCATACCCGAATAATCTGAAATCTCTTCGCTACCAATATAGTTTCGCAGGAATGCGATAATCGCAAACGCACCCAGATTCATGAATACGTAGACCACAATGTATTGCAACAACGCACTTGCCGCATTCTCTGCTCCCGCCGAGTCAACGCCTAACAACGCCATGAGCGGACAGATTGCCATGATCATGTAGCCGGCGTGTGCTATGGTCGAATAGGCCAGCATGCGTTTAATATTTGTTTGGCCGTACGCAGCAAGGTTACCAAACGTCGTTGTAATGATAGCAAAGAATGCTACCAACAGACCAATGAAGTTGCGTACAGGTGCTAACTGAGCGTCCTGGGCTGCCTTGCGAGTCATTCGATCGTTAAACTGATCTGACGATTCAACAGCCTCGGCATCTATGGCATCTTCGAAAACAGCGACTGGTGTCGTCTGCTGCTTGTCGAGCAATTGTACATTGGCCGTGGCTCCATGAGGTTCAGCCTCGGTGACAGTTTCCAATGGTACGGACCCCAAACCAACAGCCAAACGCAACAACAGTGCCAACGCGGCTGCTTTCGAAGCAATACTGAGAAATGCGTTTACTTCAGCACAGGCACCGTGAAATACATCAGGTGCCCAAAAATGGAATGGAACGACTGACAACTTGAAGGCCACGCCAGCTGCGATCATAACGGCACTCAAACAAAGAACCGCTTGTTCTGATGCTGACATGTTTGGCAAAATTTCCGCTAACTGCAAAGCAATCGTTGGTAAATGCGCTGAACTAGTTAAACCCGATAATAACGAAATACCATAGAGCATAATTCCTGCGGCGCCAGCACCATAAATGGCATACTTGAGGCCCGCTTCACTACCACGGCGGCGACCCTTCATCAAAGCAGCCAATACATAAGATGGTACACTGGTCATTTCAATGGCCAGGAATACAACCAAAAGATGATTCGCTGAAACCATCAAGCACATTCCTAGGGTCGCACCGAAAATGAGTGAATAAATATCCGCTCCATCTTCGCGATCAGGAATGCCGGAAATTTTGGTGAAAATCAAAAACATTACCAAGAAACCCATCAAGATCGTCCGCATCGCAACTGTTAATCCATCATGAACCAACAGTCCGGTAAATAGCTCGCTGCTAATTAACTCTGCTGACCCAAGTTCCCAAGGGCGACTTGAGATTAACCCAGCAATCGCTCCAACCAAAGCAACCCAAAACAGATCGATACGACGAGAAATCAGCCGCACCAATAAAAAGAGTGAAATAAACAGACTCAAACAAATCTCTGGCATAAACAGCAGGATGCTGTTCTCCGAGTCTGCGGTTAAGTCTGTGATAAGAGATTGAAAATTCATAACTTGCTTTATTAGGTTATTGTGATCTTTTGACCGTCAAATAGTCGCATTCATTTTCCGTGTTTTTACTGTTATTCGTTTACGCTGACAACTAAAGCAGCTTCATTACGAATCATTAAACTGAGCGATTGCGCAACATCCGTCAATGCAACATCTGCTGACGATGCCGTGCCAACCGGTTCCGCTGGATGATCCACTGCTTCTACCTCAGTCGCAGCGTCTTGTTCAACGCTCGCTTCATATCGGACACGCCATTCGTTTAATGATTCAACTTGGGCCTCGACAGTATCGTCCATGTAACGAATCACTAGATTTGGAAAAACACCAAAGAGGATTGCCAACGACAATAGAATCGCACCAATGGAGAATTCTCGATTGTTGATCGGGCGTATTTCTTCCGCATGAGGACCTTTATATTCGGGGCCAAGGTAAACACGTTGGATAGCCCACAGGATATAAGCAGCTGTGAGAATCACTACACTTGCGGACAAAATTGCCAACAACGGACTGAATTTCCAAACGCTTAACACAACTAGAACTTCGCCAATAAAGCCACAAAGTCCAGGTAGGCCTAAGCCGGCAAAGAACAAGCCCATGGCCAGCGCAGTGTACCTTGGCATCAGCCCATAGAGCCCGCCGAACTCGTCGAGATTTCGATGGTGCACTCGGTCGTAAATAATTCCAACCATAAAGAACATGCCGGCTGACGAAATGCCGTGACCAATCATTTGGAACATGGCACCGTTGATACCCATTTTCCAATAATCACCATCGCCCATGATCGTCCAGACGCCAAATCCTAGAACGACGTATCCCATATGGCTAACCGAACTGTAGGCCACCATTCGTTTGAAGTCTTTTTGAGCTAGTGCTGCAAACGCACCATAAATCATACTGGCCACACCTAATCCACATACCAAATATGCAAGTTCTAGGCCACCAACCGGGCAGATCGGATAGCAGATCCGAATAATCCCGTAACCACCCATTTTCAGCAACACACCAGCTAGAATCATCGAAATCGGCGTCGGAGCTTCCACGTGTGCATCCGGTAACCATGTGTGTACCGGTATCGATGGTACTTTGACTAAGAAGCCAATAAATAGTAACAAGAAGCACCACCATTGCACGGTGGGACTAAAGCAATCCGTATTTTGGCCAATTTCAGCCAATGCTAATAAATTAAACGTATGAATGGGTGCATGGTTTCCATCACTGTCTGCCTGAATCACTTTGACCTCAGAAGCCACACTCTCATTTAAATTTAGAGCAGCTAGCGTATCTGCGTCCAATTTTGTTAGGTCACTTGCAAAGTACAGTACAAGAATTGCAATGAGCATCAACACACTACCAAGCAATGTATAGAGGAAGAACTTGATTGCGGCGTATTCTCGCCGTGGCCCACCCCAAATGCCAATCAAGAAATACATTGGCAGCAGCATGACTTCCCAAAAAACGTAAAACAGGAAGAAATCAAGCGCCAAGAAAACACCAAGCATTCCGGTTTCTAGTAGCAGGAACAAAATGCAATAGGCTTTCAAGTGCTTTTTGATCGACCAACTTGCACCGACTGCCAGGGCACTGATTCCCGTCGTAAGCATGATCAGCGGAAAGCTAATGCCATCAAGGCCCATTGCAAAATGGATATCGAATGCGGGAATCCAATCCACGCTAAACGCCTTTTGCATGTTTGCCGTATCCGAATGGAACCGAGCGTCACCGCTTAACAAAAACACAAATACCGTAACGGCAAACGTGATTAAGGTGATTGCCAAGGTCGCCATCAACAATAGATTCTTGTTCTCCGCTTCGTTAACACCTTCTTCGTCCTTACGACTCGGAAAGAAAGCTAAAGCTAGAGCGCCAATTGTTGGCAAAAAGACAATGAGGGTAATGCTGTTAAAAAAGTCCATAGTTTATCTCTCGTGTATCTTCGAAACTCTTCGAAGCTCTTTGTTTATTTCCCGCACGTGGTGGGAAAGTATTTTTCAAATGAAATAAAAGGTCAATAAAATTACAAGTAAGTGTTTTGAAATGTTGGCTGACTAATGCCCGGCAATGGAAACAGGGTCCCACATAAAACTAACAAGGATGAATACTGTAATCGCCGCAATGACAATGAACAGCACGTATTGTCGCAAACTCCCAGTTTGTACCCGACGTAGCGAAACGCCAGTTTGGTAAATCCAGCGAGCCATCAAGTTAACGGATCCATCCACAATAATTTGATCCGCCAGTCGCTCCCAAAATCTCGCTGCAGCTTTCGTTGCCCGCGCGCAAAAGTGAATAATGGAGTCCAAAATATTCTGATCAATCCAACTGATCCAGCTGCCCAGCACTTGGGACGGCTTCACAAAAATCACTTCGTACAATTCATCAAACCACCATTTATTGAGCAGGAAGTTATGAATCCACTTGAATTTAGCAGCCATCTCCGCAGCTACCAATCCTCGTGATCCAGGCAAAACGTACATAAACGCCGCTAGCAAAATACCAATGATTCCAGTCATTGTTGCTAACAATGTCACGGGCGTCTTAATGGAATTCATGTGGCTTAAGTGTTCATCCGGTATAACGATCGCCGATGCAGAACCGTTTAACGTTGTGCCGCTAATAGTCGCTGGTCGTGAGGCTTCAAGTAACGTGCTCAAGTCAAATCCCTTATGCAATGGATTTGGCCAGGCGACAGCAATGGCAAACACAGCCAAGATTACCAATGGGTATACCATGTTAGGGTATTCGTGAGCGTGTGAGTACCGTTCTTCATTACGCGGTTTTCCGGCAAACGTCATAAACCACATGCGGAACATGTAAAAAGCAGTAATCGCTGCACTCGCAGTCGCCACCCAGAAGAATATACCACCGAAGGCAAAGCCATTTTGTTGTCCCCAACTAAAGGCTTGCTCCAGAATCGAATCTTTCGAGTAATAACCGCTGGTGCCAATTACAAACGGAATCCCCGCACCGGCAATTGCTAAACAGGCAACGAACATTGTGTATGCCGTTACAGGAATCTTCTTACGAAGACCACCC
>JABJJO010000015.1 GCA_018660825.1 Planctomycetaceae bacterium
CCAATACCCCGGTACGCCCACCACTTGTGATGGTGCGGAAGCGGTGGTTTGGGTGGAAACTAACATCTGCCAAGGTAGTGGTGCCTATCCGATTACTAGTTCGACAACCATGGGAGCTGGATTCAACGCCGCTCGACAAAATGGAGTTCCTAACCTATGGGGCGATGAACTCGTTTTTGTTGAACCGGAAAGTGAACACTCGGCAGCCACATTTTGTGAAGGCTTTGCCTTAGCCGGTGGCCGTGTCACTAACTTTACCTCAGGCCAAGGGCTGGTTCTGATGAAAGAAGTGCTTTACACCATCTCGGGTAAACGCTTGCCAGCCGTATTTAACATTGGTTCTCGAGCGCTAACTAGCCAAAGTCTTAACGTCCATGCGGGTCATGATGATGTCATGAGTGTTGCCGATTGTGGCTGGGGGATACTGTTTGGCCGAAATGCTCAGGAAGCTCAAGACCTCTGTTTGATCTCTCGCCGTGCTGCCGAAGCAAGTTGCACCCCGTTTTTGAATGTACAAGACGGATTTTTGACAACCCATACGGTTGAAACGGTGCGATTACTTGACAAGGAATTCATGAAGGATTTTGTCGGCAAGCCGGAAGATAAAATATTGAATGTCATGGGAACGGAAAACCCATTGATGTCTGGCGTGGTTCAAAACCAAGATTCTTATATGAAAGGCAAGATTGCCCAACGCTGGTATTATGATCAAGTGGAACCTGCGATTGAAGAAGCCTTCCAAGAATTCTATCGACAGACTGGAAGACGCTACGATTTAATCGAGCCTTACCGCTGTGAAGATGCCGAATATGTTATTGTTGGGCTCGGGTCGTACATGGAAACGGCACAGATAACGGTTGATTATCTGCGAGAAGAGCTAGGTATTAAAGCCGGCTGTTTGAATATTTATTGCTTCCGTCCTTTTCCAGCCACACGCATCGTTGACGCATTAAAGGATTGTAAAGCGATTACCGTTATTGAACGAATGGATGATCCACTTTCGACAACGGGGAACCACTTAACGCGAGAAATCAAGGCGGCATTTTGTGATGCCATGAATGGCCAAAATGGTTGTGCCAAAATTGACAGTATGCCGCGCATTTATCATGGTGCTGCTGGACTGGGCAGTCGTGATGTTCGGCCTGGTGACATTAACGCCATTTTTGACAACATGATAAATGATGGACAGGATTTCTTTTGTGTTGGCATTAAACACGCGATAGCACTGGCACCTAAAGAAGATCCCGATTTGCGTCCGACGGGTGCATTTTCCATGCGGGGTCATTCTGTTGGTGGATTTGGAAGTGTTACGACTAACAAAGTGATTGCCACAATTGCTGGTCAAGTGTTTGGTAAAGACGTTCAAGCCTATCCAAAATATGGCTCGGAAAAGAAAGGTCTACCCACAACCTATTATCTCACGATTGCCGAGTCCCATATCTATACCCACTCCGAATTGGAATACGTCAATCTAGCTGTGCTGAATGACACCAACGCTATTCTCACCGGCAATCCACTAAACGGGTTGATTGAGGGAGGCGCGGTCTTCATGCAGAGTAATTTTGCTGACCCCAACGATGTCTGGAAGCGTATTCCTGCAAACTTCAAACAAGTCTTTAAGGAAAAGAAACTGCGTTTGTATTTTGCAGACATGGTGGACATTGCCCGCGAGGTAGCTTCGGTCGCAGACCTAGAAATGCGAATGCAAGGAATCGTGCTGTTGGGTGCGTTTCTAAAGTTAACGCCGTTTGCCACAGATAGTGGCATGAGCGATGACGAAGTCTACGCCGGTGTTGAAAAAGCGTTGCGTAAATATTTTGGTAAACGTGGGGAGCAAGTTGTACAGGATAACCTGACATGTGTTAAACGCGGGTATAGTGAAATGCAACAGGTGCCCGAAGAATTAATCCAATCATAATTTAAATGCTCTGCTAGCGAAAAGCTTGCACGGGCATCGGTTTTAAGTCTGCAGGTTTTATACCTGTAGCGCGAAAGATAAATATGGCTACCGTCGATAAACCGTCGATCAATGAACCCAACGATCGCGATCCACATAATAACAATTCCTACGGCACGCTGGTTGATTCCGCCCCTCAGGAACTTGACCTGCCAGTGCTTAACGTTGAAGATTTTAACGAGCGCATTATTCGTTCCTATGAATCCGGCGGAGCAGAAAAATCGCTGGATGCAGATCTTTCAGTAGCTCGTTCGCTAGTCCCAGCGGGTACCGCGGCATTCCGCGACTTTAGCTACGTGGCACCGGAAATCCCCGAATACATTACGGAGAATTGTACGGGTTGCATGGATTGCGTAACGCAGTGTCCTGACACAGCAATCTTAGGCAAGGTTTTATCTGAGTCGGAACTGAATACGAAGCTAGCAGACATTGAAGATGAAACTGACCGCGAGATGTTTGCCAAGCAGTGGGCCAAGACGCGTAAGTATTATGATGCTCCCCAGAAAAAAGGCAACGAAGGTGGGCGCTTCGCCATTCTGATTGACCCGAGTAAATGTAAGGGCTGTGCTGAATGTGTGACGGTATGCGATGACTTGGCATTAGAGATGATTCCAAAATCTGAAAAGACGATGGAGGATATTCGCAAGAGCCATCGGTTTTTTAAAGAGTTTGGACCCTCCGATAGTACTTATATCAATGACAAATTGTTGATTGATATGATGCTCAAAGAAGAAACACATATTTATGTTGGTGGAGCGGGATCGTGTGCGGGTTGTGGTGAGGGTACAGCGCTGCGAATGATGTGCTCTGCTACAGGTGCTATGCACGGCGACCAATGGGGGATTGTTGCGGCGACTGGGTGTAACACCGTGTATACCTCGACCTATCCATATAATCCTTACCTCGTGCCTTGGACTAACTCGCTGTTCGAAAATGCTCCAGCGGATGCGATGGGTGTACGAGCACGGTGGGATCAAATGGGCAAAGAAGAGCAGCCTATTTGGTGTATCGGTGGTGACGGTGCGATGTTTGATATTGGTTTTCAATCCCTTTCGCGAATGTTAGCGACGGGTATGAATATCAATGCCTTTATACTTGATACACAAGTTTATTCGAACACCGGTGGCCAAGCTTCTACGGCAACCTTCATGGGCCAAAACGCTAAGATGAGCTTGCACGGCAAGAAATACAAAGGGAAACAAGAGCGGCGTAAAGAAATGGCACAAATTGCAATCATGCATCCCAACACCTTCGTCGCGCAAACGACCTGTGCTCATACCAATCACTTTTATAAGAGTGTTATTCGAGCACTCGAGTATGATGGACCGTCGGTTATTATCTGTTATACGACGTGTCAGCCAGAGCATGGCGTGGCCGATAACATGGCTGCGGATCAAGCACGCCTAGCAGTCGATTCGCGCGCGTTTCCAATGATGACGTATGATCCTGAGGCAGGTGCGACGATCAAAGAGCGAATGTCGTTGCAGGGTAACCCAGGCATGAAGAATGATTGGTGGACTAATCCAAAAACGAAAGAAGAAGTTAATTTTATCGACTTCTGTCGTAGCGAAGGGCGCTTTGCCAAACATTTTGATAAAGACGGAAACCCATCCGAAATTTTGCTCGCGGCGCAACAAGAGCGCCTTGATAATTGGCATGTGCTGCAAGAATTAGCCGGGCTGATTTAAGAGCGAAGCTAAGAAATTGACGCGACAAGTTGTATAACCAAGGACGGTTTGACGGTTGGCGGGACTGTTGGTTATCTTTGTAGCCGGCACTTGTAAGTTGTTGCAGGTGTTTGCAAGGAAATACAAAATGTCGGATTCTGATAAATATTGCTCAAACTCAAATGAAGTGCCCGATAGCTCGGTACCCGCTGCGGATGAATATCGCGCGATCGGTCAAACCGTGCCAAATAATTTGCCATTGTTTCTTACCTCGGTCTGGCAATGTGAATCTACCGAACAAGCGGAAGCAATTCTTGATGGTGCGCAGCCCGGATTTGTTTACCAACGTGAAAGCCACCCCAATGCGAATCAATTCGCGAAGGTGTGTCGGACGTTACACAATGCTAGACATGCTACTGTTACATCATCAGGAATGGCGGCATTGTCGTTAGCGGTACTGTCGCAACTAGCGGCGGGTGATCATGTAGTTGTTTGCAATCGCTTGTACGGCCGTAGCATCGCTTTGCTTGGTAGTGAATTAATGCGATTAGGCATCCACCACTCGTTAGTAGATAGTTGTGATTTGCAGGCTGTGGCAGATGCAATGACCGACAACACTCGACTAATTGTTGCGGAAACTATCTCGAACCCGATGTTGCGGATTGCTGATATCAAGGCACTGGCAGAGATTGCGCATGCATGGGATGCAGAATTGCTAATCGACAATACTTTTGCAACCCCGGTAGTATGTCAACCCTTGGAGTTGGGTGCTGATTTAGTGCTTGAAAGTGTTAGTAAGTTTATGAATGGACACGGTGATATCATGCTAGGCATGCTTGCTGGCAATCACAGTAACTGGGAGCGGGTCGAGTCTGTGAACTCAACGTGGGGCTTGGCTAGCAGTCCGTTGGAGTGCTGGTTAGCATGTCGGGGTGTTGCGACGTTGGCACTCAGAATAAGCCGAGCGTGTGAGTCGGCACTTACGGTAGCGGAATACCTCGACGCGCACGATGCGGTAGAACGGGTTGTTTATCCGGGCTTGGAATCACATGATGATTTTCAATTGGCACAGCAGCAATTTATTCGAGGCAGCGGTCATGTTGTCACGTTTCAGATGGCTGGTGGTCGCGCCGTGGCAGATCAAGTGGTTGCGAGTCCCGCACTCGCGTTTTGCCCATCACTGGGCGATGTGACAACGACGTTAAGCCATCCTCTTTCAACCAGCCACCGAGGATTATCTCTCGAACAACAGCAACAACTTGGCATTAATGGTGCAACAATACGGTTGTCTGTGGGAATTGAAGAGAGCGATTCAATCATCGAGCGGCTGCAAATGGCAATAGAGCGGTAATAGATTCGCTCAAATTAACCAAAACAGGACTGGTTATCAACGATATCGTATCTTAAACTCAGGGAACATAGAAATCGACGGATTAAGAAATGGATTTGCTTGTCATAGGTAACTTTAGTAACGTATCGAAATATATAATAGGCTATTGGGTTTAAGGCTGTATGAATAAGAAGAAAGAAGAAGCACTTGAAGTAGAAGGCACTGTTACACAGGCATTAGCAAACACTAGGTTTCGCGTGCAGTTGGATAACGGGGCGGAAGTTCTAGCCCATGTAGCTGGACGGATGCGAAAACACTTTATTCGTATCGTGCCTGGCGATAAGGTTCGAGTTGAACTTTCACCGTATGATCTCACCAAAGGTCGCATTACGTTTCGAGAACGATAATCGCAATGATTTGCGATTGCAAATGAATAAATATTAAATCAGTGACAGCGATGGACGCTGTCGAATATTGCCCAATGGATAGAAAATAATTATTTTGGTTGGCAAACCATTATGAGTACGAGAACGTACCTCCGCTCTCTTCCCACACCTTTTTTGGAGAAGGTTATTATGAAAATGTTTAAACAAACAACACTCTTTGTAGCAATGTTGTTGGGGCTCATTTTGCCTCAAATGCAAGCCAACGCTCAGACTGCGGCCGAAAAACCGATGGCGATTGTGGCAATTAATAATTATAACGACTTATCAAAAGACCTTGTTTATTTGCTTGATTTAGTGGGCCCTCCAGGAACCGCTCAAATGTTACAACAACAGGGAGCGGGATTTGCTCAAATGTTGGATGTTACCAAGCCAATTGGTGTGCTTGTCCAACCAGATGGGATTTTGGGCGCTAAACTATTGGCCTTTATTCCAACGAATAATGTCGATCAAATTTTACTGATTCTGGCGGGGTTTGGGATTGTCGGTGAGTCGACCCCCGAAGGCTTAACTAAGATTGATGCTGGCGGAACCGCTATTTACATCAAACAAGGCGCCGGTTGGGCATTTGTCTCCAATACCAAAGAAGCGCTTGCTTCCCCACCGGCTGATCCCGCCGCATTGCTAGGTGGTTTAGATAAGCAATATGATGTTGCCATTCAAGGCAATATAGATGCTATTCCTGAAGTATTCAAACAATTGATGATGAGTCAGATCCAAGTTGGCATGCAACAGTCGATTCAGGAACCATTGCCAAACGAAACGGAAGACGCATTTGAAGCACGTCGCGCGCTTGCTCAACAGGGCATCCAAGACGTCCAAAAAATGATCAACGAGCTTGAATCCATTACGGCTGGCTTCAACATCGATCAAACGCGTCAATCTGTTTATCTCGATTTTAGCGTTACCGCCAAAGAGGGAACTGACACAGCAAAGCAGTTTGCTGAAGAAGATACGACCACACAATTGGCCGGTTTTCTTACCGATTCAGCCGCTGTTCAAATGAATGTGGCATCGACGTTTGATACGGCTCAAGCAGACCAAATTAATATATCACTTGAAACGTTGCGAACTCAGGCGATTGCTCAAATCCAAAACGACCCAACGATTCCTAATGAGGAATTGCGGGCCTTGGCTATCAAAGCGATTTCCACTTTTATGGATGTTGGTAAGGCTACACTTAGCTCTGGCAAAATCGATTTGGCTGGCAGTGTGAATTTGACGGATACGGGGATCTCAGTGGTCGCAGCCGCGGTAGTACCACAAGCCGAACAACTTGATCAAATCGTCCGCGAATTTGTGAAAATTGCCTCTGAACAAGATCCTTCCTTTCCAAAAGTGGAAATCGACGCATTGAAAAAAGGCGGCACCTCTTTTCATGTTATTCGAGTTCCCATTCCTGAATACGAAACCGAAGCGCGCTCAGCTTTTGGCGATGCTGTTGAAATTAGCATTGGCATGGGCCCTGATCGTGTTTACATCGGAGTCGGCAAAGACAACCTCAAACAATTGGAAGCTGCGATCGATGCATCAGCCGCTAACAAAGGCAAAACGGTTTCAGCAGGTTTATTAAAGGGTTCGGTGAATAAAATATTGCAGTTTGCCGCTGAGCAAACGCAGGATTTGACTTTGCAACAAGCCGCCGCCGCGGCCGCATCCGTTGCCGGTAAGGATACCGTCAGCATGGAAGCCACCACGATCAAGAATGGTGGTCGTTACCGCATTGAGCTAGAGGCCGGTGTGCTAAAAGCCATTGCAGTCGGCGTGATGGCCGCTCAAGCCGAAGCCGGGTTGGATGACAGTCCTTTCTAAGCAAAGTTATTGACCAGATAATAAAAGCGGTGTCGGGTCAGCAATCCCGCCACCGCTTTTTTATTTTCCAGACAACCCCAGTTTGCGACGTTTAGGTATCACAATGTCCAATTCTATTTCTGATAATATATTTTCAACGACGCGCACTCATATCGCGACGCTTTCAATTAAGGAAATTGCATCGCAGTTCAGTACACCAACGTTTGTTTATGATGCCGAAGTTATATTGCGCCGCGTGGCGGAGCTCAGTGAATTTGATGTGGTTCGTTACGCTCAAAAGGCCAACTCTAATCTTGCAATTCTTGCGATGATGAAACAGCAGGGAGTCGTCCTAGATGCCGTCAGTGCGGGTGAAATCCACCGGGCACTTCGCGTTGGTTATCGGGGAGGCAGCGATGTTAGCGGTCGGCATGAGATCGTCTACACGGCAGATATTTTTGATCAAGACGCATTGACGCTTGTCCAGGAGCATAACATACACGTTAATTGCGGTTCGGTGGATATGATTGAGCAGCTCGGTAAGGTGACGCCGGGTGTGGAAATTACTTTACGGATCAACCCAGGATTTGGACACGGGCACAGCGAAAAGACAAACACGGGCGGTTCGCAGTCCAAACATGGCATTTGGCACGAGCAATTAGAAGAGTGCAAAACGCTTGCGGCTCAGTATGACATCACCATTTCAGGATTGCATATGCATATTGGTTCAGGATGCGACATGGAACATTTGTCACAGGTTTGTGGTGCGATGGAAAAAGCGGTAGCTGTTGTTGGCGATACCGTTCGTACGATTAGCACCGGTGGCGGATTGCCGATCCCTTATAGTGCCGATGAATCGCATATTGATTTACGGGAGTTTTACGCATTGTGGAACGCCACGCGGCAGCGGATCACAGGCCAAGTTGATCATGAGGTGTGCTTGGAAATCGAACCTGGTCGCTTCTTAGTTGCGGAAAGCGGATTTTTGGTCACTCAAATTCGATCGATCAAAACGACTTCTGACAGACGATTTTATTTGGTTGATGCTGGGTTTAATAACCTTGCTCGACCAATTATGTATGGCGCCTATCATCCGATTTCAATTGCCGTCGAAGAGGGCGAGAACCACGAACATGTGGACGTTGTCATAGGTGGCCCCTTATGCGAATCGGGTGATATATTTACTCAACAAGAGGGCGGATTTGTTTGTACTCGGAGTCTACCAGAAGCGCAAGTTGGAGATTATTTAGTGCTCGAGTGTGCTGGTGCGTACGGTAGCGTGATGGGGTCCAATTATAATTCGAAATTATTTGCTGCCGAAGTGATGATTCATGATGGAGCGGCGCATTTGATTCGAGTACGGCAGACATACGATGCTTTGATGGCCGACGAACGAGTTATGGACGCATAAAAAAGTATAGCCAAAGATGCCGGCAAGAGCGACTTTCGTTGGCTGACCTATTTGCTCCGTGCCGATTAGTATTTATAATCAACCACACAACGAGATATCAAAAAAATAGGTTGGTTTCAATTTTCAAAGGACGCCTTTGATGGCCGCAAAAAAGACAGCCCGAAAAAAAGTGCCCAAGACATTGGCCGTCATCAATGCTGATAATTGCACCGGTTGCGAGTCATGCCTTGAAGTATGCCCAGTGGACTGTATTGAAATGAAGCATTTTGGCCTCGGCACCAAGGGCAATCAAAGTTGGTGTGAAATCGATTTAGAAGCATGTGTTGGGTGTGAAGTTTGTGTGCATATTCCCACGAAAGCTTCCAACCCATATGAACTTACCGTTTGCCCATGGGATGCGATTGAAATGGTTCCCACGGAGCATGTCGCGTCTGTCGTCGCCCAAATTGGCGGCCCACCAGAATATATCTATGAGAACTGGGATCGTCTCGTCGGCACTGCTCAGCATCTCGCGGAACTTCGCGCGGGCGGTTAATGTGGTTGCTTAGCGAATCCCTTATTAGATCATTGGCTAGGGTCGTAACTAAATCTATTTTGTCCCTGATGAGGGGGTAGTTGTGCCGCCCATTTGCTTGCGTACTTCGGTAAGAATCTGAGCTTCAAACTCCTCGTGCCACAGCGCCGGAAAACCGTAATAGGTATTGGATCCACCCCCTTCATATCCCCCTTCACGTAAAACTCGTAGCGACGGAATATATGCCATCACATCGTTGCTGTACCCCGCCACCCAAATTGCCGGATTGCGGTAGGGGCTTGTTGGCTGTGGCCCCTGTTTGATTTTAATCGCGTAATCGATCACCACTTCGCCGCCAAGAAAAACCCACTGGATGCTGTTTCCGAGTTGCCAAGTCTGAATTGGGTAGGCGTATGTTTGGGGTAAGTCGTTATTGTTATCGAGCTGGTTGAGCAGAAATTGAGCGTATGGTTTTTCATACTGGTTGCCGTCGCGCAGTATAGCTTCAAGTTCTTTTTGTGTTTTGGGTACAGCCGTGCGGCCTTGGATTTCATGATACTGCGTTTGTAGTGGCCCAGCGACCTTTAGCATCCGGCCTTGCAAGACACTGTTGACGGCGGCTGCCAAGCGACTGCCGTATGTTTTAGCCAGCTCGACCGTTCTGCGCGGCAGTGGGTTTTGATCGGCTCCGCAACCAGCCCAAAACATGGCGGTTACCCCAGGATTGGTTTCTTCGAGTGTTGCTTGAGCAAATCCTGGGTAATCACCGGACCATTGTGTAAACGAGAGCACGGTTGAGTGGCAAGCATAGCCAAACACGACGGTCTTCAATTTGAAATCGGCATCGCGAATGGCGAGCACTGGGACATCGTGATCGAATGGACCTTTTAATTCCCCCGCGAGACGTAGTTGTGGCACATTTGCTTCGGTGTTGTTACGGCGATTTACAGCAACGGTACAATTTCCGTTGCCCCAAGTTAGTGATACGGGTTGCATGGTTTTATATGCCGCGGCGACGACATCGACGATCAATGTACGTAGTTGCATGGTATATCGCTCGATTCGTGCCGCTTCGGCCGCTGGCGCACGTAAATAATGCAGCGGTACTAGGTTATCACTTAACGCGGGGCCGGTGTGAGTGTGCGAGGTAGCGATGGCAAACTGGTCTCGACTCAGCCCGTGGTTTTTCTGCAAGGCCGCGGCAATTACTTTAGTAGACTCAGCTCCTATACCAATTAAGTCCGCGGTTATGAGAACCGCTTCCCGTCCGTCCGGATCGCGTAACACTAGAGCTTTGGCCCAGATATCGGCCAACTTTCCATCTGCGGGAACCGTGCGTCCGCCGTAACCGGACATCCACATAAAATGGTTAGGCGTAATTTTAACTTTGGCCACGCCTGCCTTCCAGGGCACATTTTCTACGGCGCCGCAGTTAAAGACAAAGAGGCTGGCGAATAGCATCGATAGGCAAAAACGCATTTTTTTCTCACTTGATTCGATTGGTCATTAGTTCTTTTCGGGTATACATCGTATCACGCCATTTTATCCCACCGCGGACATAAAACAAAACGGTCGCGCGAATTATTGTGAAAACAAACACGGTAATAATCCACGGGAGAAATAATGTACAGATTGGGTTCACGCGAATACGTAAAGCCATCACGGCCGAAGAGACGAGCAGTAGCGAACAAACGACGCCGAGCAATATTTGGGGTGTGTCTCGTAAAACAAGCACGCCGATGAATGGCCAAAGGAAGACCAAGAATAGGTTCAATATGGCAAGGGTCACTAGCCCAAGATTATAGCCAACGCCGGCGTAAGCGTTCTTATCTAAACCCACGACGAGTTCAGGAATTGATTGATACCAAGGAACACTTATATCCTCCCGAGCTTGGAGTACGTGTTGCCGAAAGCCTTGTCGCTTGATGATCTGCCCGATCATCAAATCATCAACCACTTCCATGCTGATGTTGTGGTGCCCTTGAATTTGTTCATAGACCTTTTTGCGGATCAAGTTGAATGCGCCTAAACCTAAAGATGCGTTGCAACGGGGATTGGCTACTTGCCAAACGCGATAGATAACCATGAAAATTCGAAAAAAGAAAATCACAAACGCATCCAGCCATGGATTAGGCATCGGTACACTCGGAAACATTGTCAGATGGTCTACTCGGTATTGTTCACTGTAAGCAACAGCGCGACGTAAGCAGAGGGGGTCAAAGGAAACATCAGCATCGGTAAAAAGTAGGTAGTCCGTTTGTGACGCATCGGAACCGAGTTGCAAAGCGTGGTTTTTACCGAGCCAACCGGTGGGTAATTCCTCGACGTGAACGACTTGTAGTCGTCGATCGCCATGAGCCAATCGATCTAAAATAGCACCCGTATTGTCGGTTGAGCGATCATTGACTGCTGTGAACCGCAGGTTTGGGTAATCTAGCTTCAACATCGACTGAATGGCTGGTTCAATATCACGTTCTTCATTGCGCGCGGCTACGATAATGGCAACGCTTGGCCATAGTGCGTCCTCAGGAATTAATTGGTCGCGCAACTGAGGCAAAGAGGATAATGAGTAATGCGCTAGGCCTTCGAATATTGAGATGGCTAGTACGTGAAACGCTGTGATCCAAATCAGCCATTCAACTCGCATCCATAGTGCTTTCGATCAAATAAGTTGTGCTTCGATTTTTTGTAAATAGCGGATGCTTTCACTGGCTAACGTTTCCACTCCCGGTTCGTAATCAAATACTTCGACGCTGACCCAGCCGCTATAGTTGGTATCTTTGAGTGCTTGCATTATGGGCAAAAAATCAACATCGCCCATGCCCGGTCCCCGTAGGTTTTCATCGTTAGCATGAAAATGGACGGTAATATCTGCGTGTTTGCGGATAATACCATCGACAGGTTCACCCATTGAACACATTGCTTTCACATCCAAGTGCAATTGCACATTGTTGGCGGCAACGCGAGAGCACAGGTCGGCACCTTGGTCGGCCGTCAACAAGAAATCGCCTTCTAATGGTGATAAGGGTTCAACGGCAATAATAACATTGCGTTCGTCCAAGATCGGCACGACCTGCTGCAAAACATCGGCGGCATAATTAAGTGCAGTATTGTGGTCGATGCCCGGAAGTAAATTCCGCTGTTGTGGAGATCCAAGTACCATTATGTGTCCCCCCAAGTCGCTACATAGCCGTGCTAATTCGGCTAGATACTCAGCAGTTTGTCGACGGACATTCGCGTCGGGGCTCGTTAAATAGAGACCCTCGGTTTTAGCGAGGAGCCAATGGAGGCCGATGATTTCCAGGTCATGATCGTCAGCAAGTTGCCGTACGCTAGCTCTGCGGTCGGCTGAAATATCGAACACGTTTTCTTCGATAGTAAATGGAGCAAATTCCAGAGCGTCATAGCCAAGGCTTTTGGCAGCGGCGAACGCTTTTTCAAACGGCCAGTCTTGAAAGGTCTCATTGCAAATAGCGTACTTCATACGTCAATTCCTGGTAACGATGGTTGGTCTGTGTCCATGGGTGTTTTCTTTTTGGGCTTGTTGCCTAATTGGCGACCGTTGGCGGTTGCAGGCGCACTAATTTGTGGTTCGGGTGATCCGTCTAAATCGTCGCCGGGCGTGATTTGCTGGAGTCGATTCTCGACAGCATCAATATATTGTTCTGATAATTCAAAACCCAAATAATTACGCTGTAGCTTTTTAGCGACTGCTAATGTGGTGCCACTACCAGCGAACGGGTCCATTACCAATTCGCCCGGATCGCTTGATGCGCGGATGATGCGGCCGAGTAACTGCTCGGGCATTTGACAACCATGCACGCCCAAACGTTCTTTGAAGGTTCCAGCGACTCGTGGAAAATACCACGTGTCGTCATCTGCGGTAAAACCGGTGGGTAAATCTTGCGGTCGTAGAATCCATGTGTCATCAGGCAATCGGCCGTTGGGATTTGCTCGCTTGTCGCCGTAGACTAATTGTCGTGCGGATGGAACCCGTATTTCGGAAGCATTAAATGTAAACTGTTTGGAGTCTTTGACCATATGAAATAAATGAGCGTGCGAGCGATTGAACTTGCGTTTGCAGTTCACGCCAAACGTGTAATACCAAATAACCCAACTGCGGCAGGTTAAGCCAAATTCCTGCTGCATCAAGACTTTCATCTCGGCGGCATATTCGTCGCCAATTGCGAGCCAGAATGTGCCATCGTCTTTGAGAACACGTACGACCTGCTCGATCCAGCGACTTGTCCATTTCAAATAGTCGTCCGCTTCGAGATTGTCTTGGTAAACATCATAGTCATAACCAATATTGAACGGTGGATCAGCGAATACGAGATCAACACTGCCCGTTGCTAAGCTTTGCATACCCTTGATGCAATCGATGTTATGAACATTGTTGATAGCAGCGGACACACGAACGCCTTAGTAAAAAGAAAGGTGGAACTAGCAAGACTGTAGGTATTGTACACCAAACGAGTGCCAATCCAATCATGCAGTGCTGCGGCTTTTTATTGCGAGCCATTGGCAATGGGGATGCCGCTTTCCATGATGACTGAATCATCACGATGGACACCCGGCTCGACGATGCCGCGGTCGCTGACGTAATAGCGATCTCCCAGTCCGATAGATTGTGTTCCACGCACGAACGCAACATGTCCGTTTTCAAAGAGAATGTTTTGTCCCAGTCCGCCGTGGTTCATGCTGTAACGGTTGATGGATTGGCCGCTGGGGCGATCCGCAATGAGAGCAAAATTAGGTCGTTGTTGATTACGAATTGCTCGAATACGACCACCCGCTTGATAGCCAACACTGTAGCCATATGTGCCTCCCATGCGTTGCTGCAGGGCAGTTAGATCTTCAGGTCTGGCTTCTGCCACTGTTTGTTGAGTTGGAATCCCTGGTTGCCGCCAAGCAATGGATTCGACCGCCGCTGGACAAAAGAAATTACCTTCGTCGGTAACATAGCCTTGTTCAAGTAAAATGGGAGCGTATGCACCCGAGGTTGCAAAAGCGGAGTTATTGGTAACGGCTGGAAAATTACCTTCGTGGGTAATGCTGTACTGGCTGAAACCAGCATAGAGGTTTTGTAGGTTGTTTTGGCATTCTCGCAACTCTGCAGCAAAGCGGCTGTTAAATAGTGCGGGTGAAAGCAACATCAACAAACTCGCCGCCACAATACCCGTTACAAAGATGTCCATTGGTCGCCACGATCGCCGTGAACTGGTGACAAGTTCTTCGCTGGTAAATGCTGGTTGAGCCAGAGGGATGGCTGTCCCAACTTTGTGAGCATCGATTTGGTCAAACACATATGCGAGCGTTTGGTTGTGCAGATCGGAAGGGGGTTCGCAGTGACGATACGATTCGAGCGGCAGCAGGCTACGGCGAATTACATCCGCTTGTGATTGTAAATCGGCATCGCTACGCATCAAATCTTCGATGCGTTGGTGTTCTTGGGCATCTAAAGCACCCGTCACATATCCAATAATGTCTTCGTTCATATCTTATTGCTCATTCATCGTACGCGACCAAAATTCGTTTAACTTTACAACGGCCGCGTGTAATCTACTTTTTACCGTCCCAACGGGGACGCCTAGGATGTCTGCTGCTTCACGATACTTCATGCCTTGGTAATAAACCAAATCAATCACGCCGCGCATCTGTGTTGATAATTGGCTGACTGCTTGTTGAACCCATTGTCCGCGTTCGAGTTGAGCAACATGTTCTAGTGGATCGCCATCGTTTCCTTCAAGCAGATTAATTAGCGAACCAATATCAACACTGTCTTGTGATTTGTTAGTCTGATCTAAACTCACCATGCGATGGCGTTTTTGCCGCCGCTGGGCATCAATCGCTTGATTGGTGGCAACAGTATACAACCAAGGGCGAAAACGGCGACTGTCGTCAAAACGATCGCATTTTAAATGGACTTGTAAAAACGTTGCTTGAAAAACGTCTTCCGCCATTTCCGCATTGCCTACGTACCGTCGCAAATAACTATAAAGCTCTCGTTCGTACCTGCGCACCAATTGCGCAAACAGGTCTCGACAACCTTCTTTTTTATAACGAGCCATTATTTGCTCGTCAGTTAGTTCATTCCCCATAGTGGGTGACACCGGTGTTATTTGCATGCTCACTAGTTAACTTTACGCATGATAGCGTAAGGGGGTTCATTCACTGGCAAGAAAAAGACGAAAGCCCGTAAACGCGGCTGTTTTGTCGTAAATCATAACGATTTTAGCGGCTGATAATACCAAGGCTACGTTGCGCGGCAATAGGTTTCGAAGGAATATTCATGGTCGTTTTTCTCATCCGCCGAGTGGCGTGCGCTACTTTTACATTCCCAGGCCGACCAGTCAATGGTATCAAGCCGAGTGTCGCCTTCGACGTCGGCATGGACGCGAGTGATGTAAAGTGCATCAACGAGCGGCAGTGCTAAATTATAGATTTGGCTGCCACCGACAATAAACGTTTCGTGATCGTCGGCGGCAACCGCCAAGGCTTGTTCAACACTGTTGACAACGATCGCACCTGGAATTTGGTAATCTGATTGTCGGGTGATAATTACCGTGGTTCGTCCCGGCAGCAGTCGCCCAATGGATTCATAGGTTTTACGACCCATGACAATATGGTGTCCCATGGTCAAGGCTTTGAATCTTTTCAAATCCGCCGAGATGTGCCACGGTAAATCCATCTCTCGTCCGATAATTCCATTTTGGGAAATGGCAACAATAATAGAAATGGCCATTGTACTATCGCTAATACTTTTTGAACTTGATGGAATTTAGACAGCAACGGAGGCTTTAATGTGCGGATGGGGTTCGTAGTTATCTAGGGTGAAATCTTCGAACTTGAAATCAAAGATGTTCTTTACGTCTGGATTGATTCGTAATGTTGGCGAATTCAGCGGCTCGCGGGATAACTGTAATTCGGCTTGCTCGAGATGGTTACTGTAAAGGTGTGCATCGCCGAGTGTATGTACAAACTCGCCAGGCTGTAGGGATGTAACTTGAGCCACCATTAGTGTCAGCAGTGCATAAGAGGCGATATTAAATGGAACACCGAGGAACACATCGGCGCTGCGCTGATACAACTGGCAGGATAGCTTGTCGTTGGCCACATAAAATTGAAATAATAAGTGACAAGGTGGCAGTGCCATTTTATCCACGTCACCGACGTTCCAGGCGCTGACGATCAGACGACGAGAGTCAGGGTTGGATTTGATGTTTTCAACAACATTACTAATTTGATCAATGATTCGACCGTCCGTACATTGCCAACTCCGCCATTGGTGGCCATAGACTGGCCCGAGGTTTCCATCTTCATCCGCCCATTCATCCCAAATGCGAACTTTATTGTCGCGGAGGTATTGGATGTTTGTGTCCCCGGTTAAGAACCAGAGTAACTCGTGGATGATGGACCGCAGGTGCAATTTTTTTGTGGTAAGCAGCGGAAAAGAATCCGCCAGATCAAATCGCATTTGATGTCCAAATAGGCTACGAGTTCCAGTGCCGGTGCGGTCCTCTTTGACAGCACCGTGGTCGTAGATTTGCTGGATTAGATCGAGATATTGACGCATTGTTGTCAAGTAAAAGAGACGATTGTATAGAGCCTATTTATGTTCGTAGTTTACCATGTTCGCCCGCTATTTGAACCCTAGTAGGGATCGCGTCACGGTGTCCGAATGATGGTGGTGTAGGCTTCTGCTGCATCACGCACGATCGAAGGGGAAAGCGATTACTTCGGAGATGTCGGTGGCACCGATTGCTAACATCACTAAGCGGTCAAACCCTAGAGCTACACCGCAGCAATCCGGTAAGCCACTTTGCATTGCCGTATCCAAATAGCTTTCCTGCGGTAATCGAGGCTGCCCATCTTGTTCGCGTAGCCGGTTGTTTCGATCGTTGCGTCGTCGCAATTCCTGAACGTCTAATAGTTCGTGATAACCGTTAGCCAATTCCAAACCGTGAAAAAATAGCTCAAAGCGATCAGCTACTTTTGGGTTGTCGGGGTGTTGCCGAGCTAACGCGGCTTGAGAAAGAGGGTAGTCGACCAAAATGGTTGGGACGTGTAGCCCCAGCGTCGGCTGTACATATTCGGCGAACAGTAAATCAAGCCAGCCATCGCGATCCATATTGCGCCAGTTTTCAGGCGGTTGGAAATCTAAACCCGCAATGCAGTGCAACAATTTCTCGGTAGAATCTTCGAGCGGATCAATTTCTATGGCTGTCATGAAGGCCTGTTGATAAGAAATCGTTTGGTGGGTGTTGGTGGACAAAATGGTGCTTACTAGAGACCCCAAGAAGGTGATGGCGTCACTCGTTGACCAGGATGTCCGGTACCATTCAAGTATCGTGAACTCTAGGTTGTGATGAGGCCCCTTTTCAGCGTGCCGAAATGCGCGCGTGATTTGGTAAATAGCCTTCATGCCGACTGTCAACAACCGCTTCATGTGAAATTCTGGTGAAGTTTGCAACCAATATGTTTCGTTATCGATACCTACCGGAATCGGAAACAAATGGCGGTCGACAACGGTATCTATTGAAAGTACGGGTGTTTCGACTTCATCAAATCCGTGGTCGTAAAAGAACGCTCGGACGAGAACCAGAAGTTCGCTACGGCGTTGCAATGTAGAGAGGGCCGCGGTTGGTTGGAAATTGGTACGATGATTCTCGGAAATGTTCTCAGTCATGTTTGGTAGTTCCAGCACAAATGAAAACTCGAGATCGGCAATTGTAATTACATCTCCGGGTTGTAGTGATACTGGATTGGTGAGTGGGTGGCCGTTTATTTTTGTCCCATTGGCACTGTCGAGGTCCGAGATTGTGAAATGCGGGTCGTCGGCGACAAGCCGAACATGTTTGCGACTGACAGAGGGTAAGTTGAGGTGAACGTCACAATCAGCATCTCGTCCAATGACGTTGTTACCCAGTACAAGCTCGTAAGCTTGTCCGCGATCGAGTCCATTTGTGGCTAGCAGATAGGCCATGCTTATGGCGATGCGCTTTTTCGCAAAGGTTATTTTTGGTTTACACGTTCGACATAATCGCCGGTACGAGTGTCGACTTTGATAACATTTCCCATTTCAATAAATGCTGGACAGAGAATCTCAGCCCCTGTTTCAACCGTAACAGGCTTGGTAACACTTGTTGCTGTGTCACCTTTGGCACCGGGTTCACAATATTCGACCTTTAACTCGACATGATTCGGTGGAGTTAACGTAATTGGATTTTCGTTCCAAAGTATGGCTTGGCATTTCATGCCTTCGGTTAAGTATTTCCAGTAGTCACCCACCTGCTCGGCAGATAATTCATATTGGTCAAAATCAACGTTGTTCATAAAGACGAACGTATCGCCTTGTTTATACAAATATTGACACCCAACTTCCTCGACGTCTGCGGATTCGAGCGAATCGCCACCTTTATAGGTCCGATCCAAGATTGTATTCCGCAGTAAATTTCGCAGCTTGCATTTATAAAAAGCATTACCTTTACCAGGTTTTACAAAATTCATTTCGATCATCATGTACGGCTCGCCGTTAATTTCAACTCGCAAGCCCTTGCGAAAATCGTTAGTCTTATAGGTTGCCACGGTCGTTCACTTCCTCTACGCGAGTTATTTGTTGTTAAAATCAAGGGTCGTCTAAGGATTCTTTTACACCACTTTTCTTATTGATACTATAACCATGCCTTCGCCGTTATTACAGTCCAAACTGCTTCGAACCGAAAAGCCTAACCTAGAAATGGAAGTTGAAATTCCGATATGGCAACAAGAGATAAAAACAGCCTTTCGTTCAGCAGATGAGTTATGCCGGTTTTTAAACGTCGATCTCGACGAGATGGGGATTTCAGCCGCCGCCGCAAAACAATTTCCCCTGTTCGTGCCGCGGGGGTTTGCCAGTCGCATGGAAAGTGGAAACTCAACGGACCCACTGTTGCGGCAGGTTCTTAATGTGGCACAGGAAGAAGTGGTGGACGCTCAGTTTAAAGTTGATCCTGTGGGGGAATCACAGGCAGACCTTGCGCCAGGGTTATTACAGAAATATGCGGGCCGGGCACTGCTGATTGTTACCGGTGTTTGCGCCGTACATTGTCGTTATTGTTTCCGGCGGCATTTTCCCTACCAGTCGTTTCAACAAATAGGTGCCGCCGCTGGCCGTTGGCAGCCAGCATTGGATGCTGTGCGCAGCGATGAGAGTATCCATGAGTTACTACTCAGTGGCGGAGACCCATTGGTGCTGACCGATGATTTGTTAACAGAATTAATAACCATGCTGGAGAATATCCCACATCTCAAACGCTTGCGGATCCATACTAGGACGCCCATTGTGATACCATCACGTGTCACGGAGGCATTAGTGAATCGCTTGGTCTCCAGTCGACTGGCCGTTTGGTTTGTGGTTCATGCCAATCATGGCAATGAACTCGGAACAGAAGTACTGGATTCGCTTAACCGGCTTATTGCAGCAGGAATTCCCGTGCTCAATCAGACGGTACTTTTGAAAGGCGTGAATGATTCGTGCGAAGCTTTAGAAGAGTTGTTTACTAAGCTGGCTGATGCGAGCGTGTTGCCCTATTATTTGCATCAACTGGATCGAGTAGCTGGCGCAGCACATTTCGAAGTGCCGATCGAAATCGGTAAGCAGTTGATTGCGCAACTACGAACGAGATTGCCGGGATATGCGGTTCCGCGCTATGTACAAGAACGTCCGGGAGAGTTGGCAAAAACGATACTAGGGTAATACGATATTAACAAGTGTCCTAGGCCGTGGTGGACAACACGAAGACCAGCCTTGATGTAGTCCTGAGATACGGAGAAAGAATTAGATTGATGAGTTTAGAACGAGTGTTAGAACCGGAAGTTATGGATACGTTAGCTGAAGCCCATGACTATGATCGCATGGACCACAGTGGCGTTAACCAAGCCTTTGTTACTGATCTGCTGCAGACAGGCGATATTGGAATGGAAGTTTTAGACCTTGGAACGGGCACAGCGCAAATACCTGTAGTATTGTGCCAGCAGGATCCGCATTGCCGAGTGATGGGGATTGATTTAGCGGCGCATATGCTCGATCTGGCTCGATACAACATCGAAGTTGAAGGCTTCACGGAGCGCATTTTTTTGCAGCAAATTGACTCGAAGGATTTGTCGATGGAATCTGAATTGTTTGACACGGTGATGTCCAATAGTATTATTCACCACATTCCTGAGCCACTCGTAGCGCTTACCGAAGCTGTACGAGTGGCTCGTATTGGCGGGTTGTTGTTCTTCCGTGATCTGATGCGACCGACAACTGATGAACAGGTTGTTGCGTTGGTACAACAATATGCTGGCGACGAAAATGACCACCAGCAACAGATGTTTGATGATTCATTGCGGGCAGCGTTGAGCTTAGCGGAAATCCGCCTATTGATTAGCTCGCTAGGATTTGACGACGCAACGGTGCAGCCCAGCAGCGATCGCCATTGGACTTGGATAGCGCGTAAATAAAAGCTGGGAACCGAAATTAATCGACAATAAATTATCCACTTGAATATCACATACTGGGAACACACGGCAATCGTCAAATGTTTTATATTAAGCTAGTACCTTGCGATTATTTTAATACCGAATGGAAAAAACGATGGCACACCAACCCAACAAAAAACATTTAAATCGCCGTAACTTCGTCAAATCATCCGCAGTTTTTTCGGTACCATTGTTTGTACCGAGCACGGTTTTTGGCGCTAACGAGAGACTCGACGTCGGTGTTATTGGTGTGGCAGGCCGAGGTGGTGCTAACCTTTCCGCGATGGGAGGTCAGAACGTTGTCGCCGTGTGTGACGTTGATAGCGATCGATTAGCTGGAGCAAAAAACAAACATCCAAAAGCAGTCGAGTACGCCGACTATCGAAAACTCCTTGACCGCACCGATATAGATGCTGCTGTTATCTCCACCCCGGACCATCATCACGCTCCCGCGACGCTGCGTGCGCTTCGAGCAGGGTTACATGTTTATTGTGAAAAGCCATTGACCCACAGCGTTGAAGAAGCGCGAATGGTTGCCAGTGAAGCGAAGAAGCAAGGTGTTGCCACTCAGATGGGAACGCAAAATCACGAACACCCAGGATACCTAAGGTTAGTTGAAATCTTAGAATCCCAGACTCTAGGCCAAGTCCGCGAGGCACATATCATTACAGATCGCCCTGGCAAGTGGTGGCCGCAAGGCATTGATGCCCCTACTGGAAAGCATGAAATACCTGGCAACCTTAGTTGGGACTTATGGCTCGGGCCCGCTCAGTCGCGCTCCTACAACCCGGCTTACATGCCATTTAAGTGGCGGGGGTTCTGGGACTTTGGCTGTGGAGCGATTGGGGATATGGCAATTCACTTGATGGACCCCAGCTTTTGGGGATTGAAGCTTGGTGGCAAAGTGACCGTTTCCTCGCAAGGTCCAAATGTTAATGCTGATAGCGCACCAACATGGATGATCACAAAATTTGAATTTGGACGCCGAGGTAAATATGCTCCGGTTAACGTCTATTGGTATGAAGGAACAGCACGACCGAAGGATCCTGAAATCGCAAAAAATTTACCAATGAATGGATCGTTGTTTATTGGAGACAAAGGCCAAGTGGCGTGTGCACACGGGCAGTCCCCGGTCTTTATTGGTGACGGCGTCGCAGCACCAGCACCCTATTTACCGGAGTCACCAGGGCATCATGCTCAATGGATTGCGGCTTGTAAAACTGGCAGTGCTACCGGTTCTAATTTTGCTTATGCAGGACCCTTTACCGAAATCGTCTTGCTGGGCAACGTTGCTTACCGAGCCGGAATTCCGATCACGTATGATCCCAAATCCATGAGGATAACGAACAACGATGCTGCCAATAGCCTCCTCAGAAAAGACTATCGCCCAGGCTGGGAAATCTAAGGCGCGGGCATTGCATTTCGGCAAAGCATGAGAGTTTACCCGCCGTTGCGAAACGTCAACGAAAAGAGATCACAGCCATCCAATTTTTATGGCAGCGGAATTTTGAAGCCAGCCACGGGTAAGGCGGGTACGTCAATAATCCTTGTTTTATTGTAATATTCAATTGACCCACAATGTTAACAACCAGCGACTGAATTATACTGAGTGTTCATTAATACCCCCCGCCCCTTTTTTCTAGAATATATACGATGATGAAAAAACTATCACCAAATTCCCGCCGCGATTTTCTTAGTCTTTCTGCGAGCACGGTTGGTGCATTTGTCGTAGCCGAGACGCTTGGTAATTTTAATTATCTACAAGCGTCCAGCGTGGATAAATCGGGGAAACAGAGTCCCTATGGTCCACTTAAACCAACGAAAGATATGAACACTGGTTTGGAATTGTTAAGTTTGCCAGAGGGGTTCAAATATATAACAGGCAACTGGAAGGGTGAGATGATGAGTGATGGCGGTAAAATGCCAGGTGCTCATGATGGAATGGGTGTCATTGCGGAGGATAATGGCATTGTTACACTCTGCCGAAATCACGAAATCAATGGTCTGAAACCCTCCTACGCGAAAGCGGCGAATACCTATGATGCTAATGCAGGTGGCGGCACAAGTAATTTCACTTTTGATTGTAATGCGGGCAAGTTTTTGACGAGCCAAGCAAGCCTTTCCGGAACCGTCCGAAATTGCGCTGGCGGCGTAACTCCATGGGGAAGTTGGTTGACTTGCGAAGAGACGCTGAATGGTCCTGAAGACGAATCCGATCCGCAGTATGCGGAGTCGCACGGTTGGATATTTGAGGTTCCCGCTGATGGAAACGGATCACCTGTGCCTCTGAAGGATATGGGACGGTTTGTGCATGAAGCCGTCGCAGTTGATCCGGTGACATCGATTGTCTACGAAACCGAAGATCGATCAAGCGCTGGGCTGTATCGGTTTTTACCTAAAACAAAAGGAAAGCTGTCAGATGGTGGAATTTTGCAAATGATGAAAGTTCCAGGACAGCTTGACCTATCCAAGAACGTCAAACCAGGTGCGATATTTGAAAACATCGAATGGGTCACGATTGATGATCCTACCATTCCTCATGTTGAAGGTACTACGAACGCCCTCGGTGTTTATTCACAAGGGCGTAAGCTAGGCGGGACTAACTTTGCCCGTCTCGAAGGTATTTGGCATTATCAAGGCTCGATCTTTTTCGATTCAACTAGTGGTGGAAATGTTCGCGCCGGGCAAATATGGGAATATATTCCAAGCAAGAATACGCTGCGATTGGTATTTGAGTCACCGGATAAATTGGTACTTAACATGCCGGACAACTTAGCGATTAGTCCGCGCGGTGGAATTCTTGTCTGTGAAGATTGTGGTACGACAACAGTGAAAACGGAGGCGGGGATTGAAAGATTCTATCCGCGGCTTCAGATGCTCAGTCCAGAGGGAGATATTTTTCCGCTCGGGTTTAATAATGTGATCATCAATGAGCGTACGATGGGAGTGAAGGGGGACTTCCGAGGCTCAGAATGGACCGGTGTGAATTTCAGTCCAGACGGGCAATGGCTTTTCACGAATATTCAATCTCCGGGCTTTACTGCGGCAATTACTGGACCGTGGAGTAAAGGATTTTTGTAACGACGGCGCGATTAACTTAGAATAATTCGCTGATTGGTTCGCCATGGTAAATCAAATGCGGGCGATCTTGGCCGTCAACCCAAGCGGCTGTGGCGGGTAAACCGAGGGCATCGTAAATAGTTGCTGCAAGATGCTCGGGTGTTTTGGGTAGGTCTGTGGGAAAGCCGCCATGTTTGTCAGATCTGCCAATCGCCTGGCCTCCGCGGACGCCACCACCGGCAAACCAAACGCTTTGCAGCGGCCCATGATGATCACGTCCAGGCAACTTATAATGACTTGGTAGTAAAGTGATTTTTGGTGTACGGCCAAATTCACCAGCCATGACAATCAGTGTTTCGTCTAGTTCCCCAGCAGCATCTAGGTCGTCCAGTAGCGCACTCACTGCTTGGTCCGTTGGTGGGAACAAATGGTCTTTTAGATGGGGAAACGCATTTCCATGAGTATCCCATGCCTCGTCGTTGCCTAAGTTGACTTGGACCATGTTGACGCCCGCAGCAACTAACCGTCGCGCCATCAGTAACGACCAGCCGAAACAGTTCTTCCCGTAGCTCTCTTGAACACGCTCGTTTGCGTTGGTGACGTCCAGTGCATGTTGGACGGTCTTGTCGGTTAGTAGAGAAATTGCTTGTTGGCGGTACTGGTCAAAGAGTTCCGTTTGAGCAGATTTGTCGAGGCGGCGTTTTTGGTCGGTGACAGATTGGACGAGCTTGAGTCGATCGACAAACCGACCTTGGGCGAGCCCATGCGGTAACTCGAGGTTAGGAGCTTGAAAAGATCGTGTTAGATCTGTGCCACGATCCTGATGATCAAATGCGTATTTGGGAAATGCACCATACGACGTTTTGTGGAAAGAAGCTCCTTCGACAAACCAAGGATTAGCGTCTTCACCCATCATGCCGGCAAACTGTCCCGGAATGACTCGCCCTGAATTGTGTATTAGTCGCTCAGGTAGTACGGCGACTGGCGGTAAGTTGTTACGGCCGACGGTTAATGCGTTGGCCACTGCAGCTATGGCTGGATTATCGGTTGGCCGCGGTGCGGATGCGTTGAAGCCGACTGGTAATTTGCTGTGCCCCGTTAACATGATATGGTGACCGGCCGAATGCTCGTTGGAGGTGTGGGTCAATGAACGAAGAATAGCCCATTTTTCGCTGCGCTGAGCCAACAGCGGCAGGTGTTCACAAATTTGTAAACCCGGAGTTGCGGTCGAAATTGGCTTGAAGTCACCGCGAATATCGTCGGGAGCGTCAGGTTTTAAGTCGAAACTGTCTTGTTGAGCTAGACCACCGGAGAGAAAAATATAGATGATCTTCTTGGCCCTGTTTCCCGTGACACCCGCTAGGCTCTGGATAGGTGCGGCCTGTAAAGCGGATACATGGTTCATGCCCAATCCCAGCAACCCGACGGCTCCGGCCTGGATGGCATGCCGGCGGTTAACGAGAGCGTGTTGTGGTATTGGGTGAGACATTACAGCAATTATATATTACAGGCTGGGGCTAGGTGTTATAAATCGAAGGGCAGATAAATACTAAACGAGATTCTTTATTTATCGGTGGTTGTTACTAAGTTACTTCAATGTCCAGACATTGACGCGGCGGTCAAATGAGCCAGATACTAGCAGATTACCGTCGTGGGAAAAAGCGAGTGAATATACGGTATTGCGATGACCTTTGAGTGATGTGATTTTGCGGTATGTTTCGAGATCCCACAGATTGATGACCCCGTCGGTGCCGCCACTGGCAAGGCGTTGGCCGTCATGTGAATAAACTAAACTCCGAATATTGCCTTGATGTCCTCGCAAGCGACCGGTTACTTCTCCCTTTTCACGATCCCAAACGGCGATCATGCCTTTGCCGCCACCCGTTGCAAATTGATTATTATCCGATTTTGAGTAGGCCACGCTATAGACCCCTTCTTCATGTTCCGTTATTGCATGCAATTGCGTGCCATCTTGGTTCCAAGTGATGACTTGGCTTGATAAGCTGCCAGCCGTGATCCAGTTTCCATCGGAGCTAACATCCACGCCGTAGGTGTAAGGGGTGAGACCCCCCATTTGCCGTACCTGACCGCTGGCTGTCCAAATGCGGACTGTATTGTCAAAGCCCGTTGTGACAATCCGTTCATCAGTGGGGCCTGCATAGACACCACATAATACGGCTAAGCTATGTCCGGATAACGTTGATTCAACGGAACCGCTGCTGGAGTTTAAAATTTTAACGGTCTTGTCCAAGCTCGTCGTTAGTATGTTGTTCCCGTCGCGAGAAAATTTTACACAGGATATGCCATCAGCATGGACGGCACGAAATACTTTCACAGCCCAAGTGTCCGTATTCCAAACATAGACCGCACGGTTTAGACTGCCGGCGGTGATCAGAGCTCCATCCGCCGAAATATCAACACCATAGACCGCATTGGGAGGTCCGCCGGGAAGGGTTTTATATGAATATTGTTGCATCATTTTATTCTACTTAACATTGCCGATATTGTTTGGATTTTTCCTTAGTCTCATTAGTAGTTATTGTTGTGTGCTATAGTAGTCTGTGGTCGAGGTCCAGTTCTCCCAGCCTTTTTTGGGGGGGTGTTGGTAGTAAATACTCCGATACAATAACCGCTCAATACATAGACATAAAATTATATATAAGTGTGTTTGTTCTTCAGAAGGATTTATCCATCAATGGCGCATTTTATGAAATACAGCCTCCGGGCTCTTTGTTTGTGTATGTTGGCAACAGCAGTTGCGTGGGGATACTTGACCTATCAGGATCTTAATAGCAGTCGAAATCGATACGCCAACCTCCCGGACGATCCCACCGGTGGAACTCAAATGAGCACACCAGGAAGTATGGAGAGGATTGACCGGACGTTTGACGCGGTGAGTGATAGTGCATTGCAAGATGACGATATCATTATTGCGTTGGAAGTCAACGGAGTACATTATGCATACCCTAAATGCCGCCTATCCGATATTGGCGCGCATGTCGCCACCGAAATACTTGGTGATATTCCAATTGCGGTAACGTATTGTAACGAAACAGAGTGTGTACGAGTTTTCACGGGTGATGCTGGCGGGGACCGTTTAGACGTTACCCAAGAAGGCCTCGATGAAGGAAAGTTTGTAATTCTAGTAAATGGCAAGAACTTTTTTCAGGACGACGAATCGATTCCATTGCAAGATTATGCGTTTGAATTGGTTAGTTGGAGTCAATGGAAAACAGAGCATCCCGACGGCCGAGTGCTGGCGGACCACGTGTGGGAATGACGTAAATAATTTAGGATTTTTCCTCCCATTGTTGGTTTTTGCAACGAATAATTGCGTATGACATTTAATGTCGACTGTTCCTTATTCGTATTTATTATCAATGAGCGCATTGTGTATACCTATCAACAAGTTCGCCTAGCTGGTTGGCTAGCGTTGTCGAGCCATGAAATTCTTCCTAGCTTGCATCATTTCACGATGGTCCAAGCACGCCAATTCCACATAGCCCATAAGCAGCGGCTTAGTTGGTGGCTGGCGCAAGCAGAAGATGCTAGTCATTCTCACCAATTTGATTTGTTACGCAGCGTCATGTTGTCGGAAATATTAACGAGAGTGTGGACGGCAACGGTCGATGGCTGGTATCAAACCAATGAAACGTTTGAACCAGCGAGCGACGCAACGTTTTGTATTTTTAAGAGTATCCAAGCGGAACATGCAGCCGCGAAACAAAAAATGCGCGATTTGATCACGCGATCCACCCATCGTTTCAAAATCCGTGAATTGGCACGGCGTTGCGAACGTTGGACAGATTTGCTTTTAGGATATATGACGGACATCCCGGGCACTGGCCTGTACGGATACAGTCGTGACAGGATCGAAGAACATGGCAGTGATGTTCGCTGGCAACTTGCAAGTGGTCAAGGTCTTGCTGCTCGCAAATTTACGAACCTGTCGCTCAAGCAAATATTCGGTCTGCACGTCGAACCTCGTTTTGAGGGCAACGACACGTTACGAGAATTCAATGGCATTTGCTCGACGGCGCTTTTATCGTGTGTTGATAAATTTCGCGTCGACATTCCCGAGTCGTGGGTGCACTATTGTACGCATCCAGCCAACCAAGGAATATCGATAGCCGAGCGTCTGATTTCACAATGGCGTCGTGTTGACAGCGGCGAGTTGTATTTATTGAATTAAGATGCAAACGCAGTGTGCCGGAATTAGATAGTACTGCTGCGTTGCTGATGTCGTTGGTCAATGAGTCGGCGAATATTGTTGAGATCATCACACGGCGTTGCTTCAATCAGCGTTCGTGTATAATCTTCGCGCGGGCTCCGGTAAATCGCTTCGGACGGTCCAAATTCAACGATTTTCCCGTCTTTCATAACGGCCATCATATCGGCCATGAATTTCACAACCGATAAATCATGGCTGATAAAGATATAAGTTAGGCCCCGGCGTTCTTGTAGGTCGTTCAATAGATTGAGCACCTGAGCTTGCACAGATACATCGAGTGCGGATACGGATTCGTCGCAAATGATGAACTGCGGCTCAACGGCGAGTGACCGTGCAATGCAGATTCGCTGTCGCTGTCCACCGGAGAATTCGTGTGGATATCGCCTCAGGTGCTCCGGCAACATTCCTACTTCCTCGAGCAGTGCGACCGCTCGATCAATACGATCCGTCCGAGAACTTCCAATCCGCTGTAGTTTCATTGGTTCGATAATCGCCGCTTGAATTGTCATGCGAGGATTCATTGACCCGAAGGGATCTTGAAAGATAATCTGCATCTCTTGTCGTAGTGGCCGCATTTGGCGGCGACTAAAGGACGACACAGCGGAACCATCAAACATGACTTCACCCGCGGTCGATTTTTGTAGCTGCAAAATAGCGCGCCCCGCTGTCGTCTTACCGCAACCAGATTCACCGACTAAGCCCAAGGTTTGGCCCCGATAGACATCAAAATCAATGCCGTCGACCGCTTTAACGTGGCCCACAACTCGTTGCAGCAATCCTTGCCGAACTGGAAAATGAACTTTAAGGTTGCGGACACTTAACAACGGCGTTTCAGCTTCACTAACGCACGTATGGTCTTTGATAAACGATGACGCATCATCGGCATATCCCAACGCTTGTAATTCCGAATGTTTGTGAAGTAATCGTGCCCGTCCTGTATTAATAAAAAACTGTTCTCGCTCGGCAGTCATCACCTTGGCGGTGATGATTACCTTGCCATCGTCATCGATTGTCGTGTCCATAAAATCAGATACGGTGGGTAATCTTTTATAGATAGTATCAAGTCGCGGGCGACAGTTGAGCAGTCCTTGGGTGTAGGGATGCATCGGGTTTTCATAGATATCCAAAACATTCCCTTGTTCGACTACCTTGCCGCGGTACATGACCATCACGTCGTCAGCAATTTCGGCGATGACACCAAGGTCATGGGTGATGAACAATACGGCCATTTGTCGCTTGTCCCGTAACTCGCGGATGAGATCCAGAATTTGTTTTTGCACCGTTACATCTAAGGCAGTGGTCGGCTCATCCGCAATAAGTAGTTTTGGATTGCAAGACAAAGCCATGGCAATCATGACGCGCTGTTTCTGTCCACCCGACATTTGGTGTGGATAATAATGAATTCGCTCTGCCGGATCCGGAATTCCGACTTCGACAAACAACTCGATGGTCCGCGCTCGGGCTTCGTCTTTGGTAACATCTTGATGTTCCAAAATAGCTTCCATCACTTGGTGACCCACCTTGTGTACGGGATTGAGCGAGGACATGGGTTCTTGAAAAATCATGCTGATTTCGCTGCCGCGCAGCTTACGCATCTGGTTTTCGTTCAGGTGCACAAGATCTTGCCCCAAGAACATGACACTGCCGGTGTTGATTTCCGCAGTCGCCGCGAGTAATTTCATGATGGTCAGTGATGTGACGGACTTTCCAGAACCCGATTCGCCAACTACCCCAAGGGTATGTCCAGGCATGATCGTCAAAGACAAATCATCCACGGCCTTGACAACACCGTTGTCGGTATTGAAATAGGTTCGCAGGTTTTGGATTTCAATGATGCCAGTCATGCTATTTAATCTTAGGTGTCGTTTTGAGTTAATCTTTGGGATCTGCTAGGCGAGGGTCGGTGGCTTCCTGAACCCCTTCACCGATGAGGTTGTAGGCTAAAATGGTAATGAAGATGGCGATGCCAGGGAAAACGATTTGCCACCATTCGGTGTAGTTTGAGGTGCCCGCATTGAGGACTGTTCCCCAACTGGGATTGGGAGGGGGTGCCCCGAAACCGAGTAAGCTGAGGCCGGCTTCAACTTTAATTGCCGCTGCAATGCCAAATACGATAGGCACCATTACTGGCGCGAGTGCATTGGGTAAAATATGTCGAAACATGATTCGCAACGGACCGGCACCGATACTCTGGGCTGCGGCGACAAACTCCGATTGCTTGAGCTTTAAAAACTCAGCGCGCGTGAGCCGCGCCATGCCTGTCCAACTTGTTAAACCTAAGATCGCCATCATAATCCAAATATTGGTTTTATCGATGACAGCGATGAGTGCGAGAATCAACACAATGCCTGGGATGCACATAACTAGTTCAATAATGCGACTGATTACCATGTCAATGGCGCCGCCCATGTAACCAGCAATAGCGCCGAGCGTGATTCCGATGAAGGCTGCGATTCCAGTGGATACGAATCCGACGAGTAACGCAATTCGCGTACCATGTACCATACTGGCAAATACATCGACACCTCGTTTATAGGTACCAAATATGTTTAGCTTAGAGGGAACACCACCATGATATGGGTTTCCAGGACGATCCACCCATTCCCCGTCAGCATTCTTGTCTTGCCACTCACCATCACGCACAGGACGATAAGGATCTTGAAAAACTAAGGGGTAGATTGCCCAGCTTTCGGGGTCTTTTTTACGGAGATTTTTTGGATAGCGTTTACGAAACCGATCCTTGTGAAAGATGGGGTTTTCCCAATCGGCATTGAAGTAGGCGAGACAGGGGAAATAGAGGTCTCCTTTGTACTTACAGACAATCGGCTTAGTTCCCGCGATCATTGGTGAGAACACGGCGATTGCCGATAGACACAGAACTAGCGCCAACGCTAGCATCGAAAGCTTTCGGCGTCGGAAACGCCGCCAAGCTAGAATCCAAAATCCGGGCGACCGCTTTTCCTTGGTGGGCACATCGGAAGGTTGTTGAATGTTTTCAGTCATAAAGGAAACCAGTTTGTTATATTACTTATATGCAATCCGTGGATCGACAAACGCATACAGAATGTCTGCAAAGAGTTGGCCTAACAGCGTAAGTACCGAAAGTGAGAGTGTGAGTCCCATGATGACGGGATAGTCTCGTGTTCCAATACTGCGAAAATAAAGTTGTCCCATACCGGGCCAATTAAACACTTGTTCCAGAATAATCGCGCCTCCTAGTAATGATGGAAGTGATAATCCGAGCAGGGTCACGAATGGGATAAGCGTGTTTCTAAAGGCGTGATGTAGAATGATCCGCATCTGTCCCAAGCCTTTGGCGCGAGCTGTGCGAATGTAATCTTGGCGAATCACTTCTTCCATGTTGGCTTTAATGAAACGACTGTAATAAGCTAAGCTGACATATGTAAAACAGATAACGGGCAGCAACATGTGCTGCAACAAATCCCAAGTTTGAGCGATTGCTCCCATTTCGTCATAATCGGAATGGTGCATTCCCATCAGTGGTAATTCCCATGCCGTTCCACTAAGCTTGACGGCAAATAGCAATTGTAAAAACAGAGCCGCAATAAATGATGGAATAGCGTATAGCATATATAAGCTAACGCCAGCGATTCGTTCATCGAGCTTGCCACTGCGAACGGTTGACCACAGGCCAATAGGTATGGCGAGGAGGTATGCGATTACTAAAGATGGCACAGTAAGTAGCAGTGTCGCCCACACGCGACTTTCGATGACGTCGGTGACAGGTTTTTTTTCGTTATAACTAATACCCATATCGCCAGTGGCCAGATTGTTGAGCCAGATCCAATAAGCTTCGTAGACTGGCTTATCGAGCCCATACGCTATTTTAATGCGCTCTAAATCTTCGGCGCTGGGCATCTTATCCGGATTCATCATGGCTGGATCGGTATCCATCGGGCTACCAGGCATGAAGCGGATCAATGCATAGACGACCATCGTGATTAGCAACAGCGTGAGCAATCCCAATAGGATGCGGCGGATTAAATAGCCAGCCATGAATCGCCTTGTTGAACTTGGACTAGTTTGTACAAATGATACGCGAAGTTAGGCATCAGTGGAACTGTTGAGAAGAAGTTTACTGCATACCGGCGGGTTTAAAAATGGTAGATTCACCCGGGCCATAATTATAAGGTCCGCGAGCACTATAATTGTATCCTCGCAACGACCGGTTAAATCCATAATAAGCATTACGGAAATAGAGCCACGTGTAGGGCTGGTCATCCCACAATTGCAGGTGGATTTTTTGGTAAATAGCCGCTCTTTTTTCAGGGTCGAGTTCTCGTTTACCATCTTCAAAAAGCTGATCAACGATCTTACTGGAATAACA
>JABJJO010000061.1 GCA_018660825.1 Planctomycetaceae bacterium
CATATTTTACCTTTATATATTGCACATACTTATTATACCATAATAATCACCGTTTGCAACACTAATGTTATAGTATATATTAAGCATAGGATATAAATAAAACGAGAATAGTTAAATAAAAAGCTTGCAATCTAGGATATATATAGTATAATAGAAGTGTCGGCGGGAATGGTTCCGGTGGTACGGTAAGATTTAGTTTTTTAAGGAGTTTAGGATGGATGACAATAGAATATTAGTGGATACGATAGAGGCCGCAGAGCTTCTTTCGATTTCGCCAAGGCAGGTTTATGTGCTCGCGGCAGAAGGCCGGTTACAAAAAGTTAAGATTGGTAGCTCCACTAGGTACAGAGTAGTGGATCTAATTCAGTTTGCAGAAGATAATTTAAAGGGAGTGATATAGGTATGGCAAGTATTGGTAAACATGGAAAAGGGAAGCGGCTTTGGCTGTGTCATAAGGCTCCTGTTAGAGTTCAAATCTATTTAGGCCAGATCACCAAAAGGCAGGAGCGAGAAATATTACGGATCGTTGAGCCATTGGAAGACGCCGTAAAACTCGGGATCGAAGCAACAGCATCGGAACTTAGATCTGCTGACGATCTAAATGACAAACTACGAGAGAAATTACGAGAACACGGGTTACTTAAAGGTCTAAATGCGAGACTCACTATAGGTGAGTTTGGTCGTCCGTGGGTTGAAAAACGCAAGGACACGAAGGACATAAGCGAGAAGCGTGCCAAAGATTACCTGAAAACCATTAAAATGCTTGAGGAGTATTTTGAAGCTGATACTCCACTTCGTAGCATCACAGTGGGAACTGCCAAAGCATTCAGGGCTCAGCTTGCAGCTAAGTATGCCGAGGCCACCGTTGCTTTTCGAATAAAAATGGTGAAGTGTCTGTTTAACAGCGCCGTTGAGTATGAACATATAGCGGCTAGTCCTTTTACTAAAGTCAAATCAGGTAGCCAAGTTAACGATCGGTTTGTCCACGTTGAGAAAGGCGACATTGACGCGATTATTGATTCCGTAAGTTGCCCCCAATGGAAGGCTATGATTACCCTATGGCGTCATGCCGGATTACGAGCACAAGAGCCACTGTACCTAACGTGGGACCGGGTCGATTGGGCAAATCAACGGTTGAACGTCTATGACGCTAAACGCAAATGTGATCGTTTGATTCCATTGTGGCCAAAAGTGGAAGCGGCGTTACGTCGACTATTTGACGCTGCGGAAGATGGTGCTAAGCGTATCATTACTAAGTACAAACCCGGAAAAAATCTGAGGGCTAAGTTTCTGCGTATTATTAAGCAGGCAGGTTTGGTCCCTTGGGAGAAACCGTTTCAAAACCTGCGTGCATCCTGTCAGAACGATCTGGAATTGGACGGGTATCGCATGACGGCGGTCCACGGGTGGATCGGTAACAGCGAGTCGGTGGCGGCGAAACATTACCTCAAGGTGACTGACGAGGATTTCACCAAAGCTCTTGGCGATAATCAGGGCCTAAAGAATGTGATTGAGAGTGTGATGCACAGCACAGAACAGGCTAGCACAGGCGTCTTACAGAAACAGGTGCAGGTGGGGAAGACTGCTATGCTAGCAGATGCACAGGTGTGCTCATCTTCTAAAAGAAATCAATACGCCCAGCAGGATTCGAACCTGCGACCTACGGATTAGAAGTCCGTTGCTCTATCCAGCTGAGCTATGGGCGCTTTGTATTGCTTCCTCCAAAAGAAGCTTCGACACAGTATAACAGCTTAGACGAAGATTGATTACCTCCGTTATTCTAATCTGCGCCGTTCAGGGTACAATCACTTACATAAACGGACACAATCACCGCTATCACAGAGCACCCACTAATCGTGATCACACTCGAACAAATCACCGAACTTGTTGAGCACCGGCGGACGATCAAGCCAATTAATGCTGACGGTGAACCAAATTATCTTGATAAATCGATTCCTCAGAAAACCCTGGAACAACTGCTCGAAAACGCTAACTGGGCGCCCACGCATGGCCTCACTGAACCATGGCGATTCACCATCTTTCAAGACGATGCTCGTGCTAACCTCGCCTCCAAACTCTCCCAGACGTATACCCAGCATCTTTCGCCAGCAGATTTTTCGCAGGCAAAACACGATAAACTAATCGCCTACGCAAAACACACTTCCGCAGCAATTGCGCTCGGCATGCAACGACACGTTGGCAAAATTCCCGTTGAGGAAGAAGTTATCGCCGTCGCCTGTGCCGTGCAAAACCTGCATCTGGCCGCAACCGCGGCGGAACTCGGCGGCTTCTGGTCCACCTCACCTATTTATGATCTTCCGGAAATGCGAGAATACTTTGGCTTTACCGGTTCTGAAGACCGTTGTCTCGGAATCTTCTGCTTAGGCTATCCTAAAAACCATTGGCCGACACGAAAACGAACAACCCCGGGCGACATCACGAAAAAAACTAATTGGAGAAATTAAACATATGAAAATTGAAGCGATCCGAGTTTACCAAGTCGACCTGCCACTGCATGAAGGTTCCTATAATTGGTCCGGTGGTAAATCGGTACAAGTCTTTGATAGTAATATTGTCGAAGTGATCACCGACGATGGCACGGCCGGTTACGGGGAATGCTGCCCGCTGGGGCCATTTTATCTGCCAGCCTATGCTGACGGCGTTCGGAGCGGTATCCGAGAACTTGGACCACATTTGATCGGTCAAGATCCTCTGCTACTCGGACCCCTGAATCGTTTAATGGACAAAGCCCTCCGCGGACACCCCTATGTGAAATCACCGATCGATATCGCTTGTTGGGATATTAAAGGGCAAGTCGCAAAACTTCCCGTCTGCGAATTACTCGGCGGACGCTATGGCGACGATTTTGTGCTCTACCGAGCCATCTCTCAACAAGATCCCGCTGCGATGGCTGACAATGTCCAGTCCTACCGAGATCAAGGTTATCGCCGCTTTCAATTAAAGGTAGGCGGAGATCCAGATGTTGATATTGAGCGGATAAAACAAGTCGCTGCTCAAATGCAGCCAGGTGAAAAACTCATTGCCGATGCAAATACTGGTTGGTTAATGCACGAAGCCGCGCGAGTCTGCCGCGCTGTAGCCGACGTTGATGTCTATATTGAACAACCTTGCCTTACCTATGAAGAATGTTTATCCATCCGCAAACGTACGACACACCCGTTCGTGCTTGATGAATGCATCGATGGCCTAGATGTATTGATGCAAGGCTACAACGACTTGGCAATGGATGTCGTGAATATTAAAATTTCGAAATTCGGCGGCTTGACGAAAGCCCATTTAGCTCGCGAACTTGGCGCTCAAATTGGCGTCGCTATGACGATTGAAGACAGTTGGGGCGGTGATATTACAACCGCAGCGATTGCTCATTTAGCACATAGCACACCGACCGATTTGCTTTTCACGTCCACCGATTTTAATAGCTACGGCCCCGTGCAAACTGCCACAGGCGCCCCACAACGTGACAATGGTCGGATGGCAGCTAGTCTGGCATCGGGCTTAGGCGTGGAACCACTGATGGATGTACTGGGTGAACCCGTTTTGGAAATATCTTAATGTCAGCAGCGCCTCCAACTTCTATTCGCGTTATTGATTCTCATACTGGCGGCGAGCCCACTCGGATTGTCATTGCTGGTGTTCCCGATCTTGGTGGTGGTAGTGCAGCAACGCAAATGGCTGTGTTTAATGCTCACCATGATGCATTTCGGCGAGCTCTGGTAACGGAACCACGCGGCTTTGATGCAATGGTTGGTGGGCTGCTAGTGCCGACTGTGGATCCCGTCTGTTCGCATGGCATCATTTTCTTTAACAATGTAGCCACCCTCGGAATGTGTGTGCATGGCACGATTGGCTTAGCTGTGACGCTGAAATATCTCCAGCAAATTGAACTAGGACAGCATCAATTGGAAACACCCGTAGGCAACGTGCAGTTTAATCTGCTGGACGATCAGACAGTCGAAGTTACAAACGTACCGAGTTATCGATACCGCAAGGATGTGGCAATCGACGTGAAGATACTAGGTGAGCAGAGGGTGATTCGAGGCGATGTTGCTTGGGGTGGCAATTGGTTTTTTTTAATTGACGATCATGGTCAAGATTTGACCTACGAGAATGTGATGCAATTGACTGAGGTTACGAGTCGTATCAAAAGAGCGTTATCCGAGCAGGGGGTGACGGGAGTGGATGGCGCTGAGATTGATCACATTGAGTTATTTTCCCCGACCGAGAATGCAAATGCGGACAGCAAGAATTTCGTGCTGTGCCCTGGCAACCAATATGATCGCTCACCTTGCGGCACGGGGACAAGTGCCAAGATCGCTTGCCTGCTGGCAGACAAGAAAATTGCACCGAGAGAAGTGTGGCGGCAAGAAAGCATAGTTGGTAGCGTGTTTCAAGCGAGCGGTGTATTTGTGGACGGCCAAGGGACTGCTGGGGAGCCGGTTTGTATACCGTCCATTCGAGGAACGGCTTACATTACCGCTGATAGTGAAATGATATTACAAGATGACGATCCGTTTAGAGCAGGGATCGTGCAATGACCGTGGTAAGCAATAAGGCTGGGTCACATGTCACTGTGGTGGGAGGCGGAATCATCGGGATTTCGTGTGCATATTATCTACGGAGAGCAGGATACCAAGTGACCGTAATTGACCAGAGCACGATTGGCAGTGGTTGTTCACATGGTAACTGTGGTTTGATTTGCCCGAGTGATTTGATGCCCTTGGCCAGTCCAGGAGCGATTCGACGGACGCTGAAAATGATGTGTCAGCGGCGAAGTCCTTTTCGAATTAAACCGACATTGAGTCCGACGCGGTGGTTGTGGTTCTTTAAGTTTGCTATGCGCTGCAACGGACGGCAGCAGTTACAGGCGGCACAAGCGCGGTGGCAGTTGCTCGAATCGTCGATGCAGTTGTATCAAGAGATGTTAGATGAGCATGAGTTGCAGTGCGAATGGCAGCAGAACGGCTTGTTGTATGTGTTCCAAAATGAACACGCACTCGAGGGACACTCAGCGACGAATGATTTTTTGGCGAAGGAGTTTTCGATCAAAGGAGAGTGCCTAGAGTCCGATGCGTTGGTGCAGTTGGAACCGAGTTTACTCGATAGTGTGGCTGGAGCTTGGTATTACGCGGACGATGCCCATATGAGGCCAGATAAATTGATGTCGGAGTTGAAGCGAGTGTTGCAAGAGTTGGGCGTGGAGATTCGTGAGAATTGCGAGTTGCTGCGGTTTCGCCGTCGGGGGTTAAAAGCATTGGCGATTGAAACCACCGAGGGTGAGATCGAAGCGGATCATTTTGTGATGGCGCTGGGAGCGGTTACTCCGAAGTGGCAAGCAGAACTGGGGACAGACATTCCGATTCAGCCCGGAAAGGGTTATTCGCTGACCTATCAACGTCCCGCAGTTTCACCGCGGATTCCGATGTTATTTCCTCAGCATAAGATCGCGATGACGCCCATGGATACGGGTTATCGCTTGGGATCGACGATGGAGTTTTCAGGATATAATACATCGATTAACCAAGGTCGTTTGTCCTTGCTACGTGAAGGAGTGGAACCATATTTAGGACAGCCCGCTGGTGAAATCATTGAAGAAGCGTGGTATGGCTGGCGGCCGATGATGTATAACGGCATCCCGATTATTGACGCGAGTCCAAGATTGCGCAATGTGTTGGTTGCCGCTGGGCATAATATGTTGGGACTGTCGATGGGGCCGGCGACAGGGAAATTGGTGAGCGAACTGATTTCTGGTGAGCCAACGCATGTGGATGCGGCGGCTTATGGGCAATTGGGGTCCACACATTGACATCCGCCTACGCCGCGCTTCGGCGAGTATATCCCCATAATTTGATGGGCGGACTAGGGCTGCAATGGGTAAACTTGGAACTGCTTATAATATAGAATGTAAGTATGAAAACACTCACTTTATTGCTGCTGTTGTTCCCGTTGTTACCTGTCTGGGCCGGTGAATACAATCCTGTTTTGGATATAAAAGACCCAGCACCTAAGTGGGAAGCATTGCCAGCGACCAATGGTAAACGGATTGCGTTTGATGATTTTAAAGCTAAGCAGGTGTTGGTGGTAGTTTTTACGTGTAATAGTTGCCCGTATGCGGTTGACTATGAGGATCGCTTGAATGCGTTTGCCAAAAAGTATACGGGCGAAGCAATGCCGGTTGCACTAGTGGCAATTAATGTCAACAAGGTCGAGGAAGATTTATTGCCGGCGATGAAGGTTCGAGCGGCTGAGAAGAAGTTTACGTTTCCGTATTTGTTTGATGAAACACAAATGATTGCCAAAAAGTTTGGAGCCGGTTATACGCCGGAGTGTTTCGTGCTTAACGAGAAACGCGAAGTCGTCTATATGGGGGCGCTGGATGATAGCCCTGATAAGACAAAGGTCAAAGTTAAATATCTAGAGGACGCAGTGACTGCGGCGCTGGCGGGTGGGTTGCCTAAAATCTCTGAGACAGTACCCATCGGATGCCGCATTCGAATTGTCCGGACGCGGAGGAAGTAATCTGGGTGAGCCTAACTCGCAATGAATGCCACATAGTAGAAGATCGTTCCGGTAACGCCAGTGCCCGTTAATGTAAAAGCCGCGAGCCAACCCCAGTATTTGTGTTGTTGACTGTAGTCGTTGGGTACAGGCGGTTTGTCGAAGCGGGTGAGTGCTTTGTAAATAACCGCTATCCAAATCAAGGGCGTTGGGATTGCGAAGATAAGATGAACATACAGATATCGTTTGATAATGATGAGATCAAATGAGCTTTCGGTTGTTAGGTGTATCCAACCATGTAGATTCATATCTACTTCGAAAACAATGATCGCTAATAGTAGCACGACCGCGGTGCTGATTTGAATTCGTTTGTGGAGTTGATAGCGTCCTTGCTTGGCTAAACGGATGCTCCAAAACATGATGGGCACGATGATAAACATCGCACAGAATACGATATCCAGCATGATGGTGCCGCGCGAGGGCAGGATGCCATATTGCGTTTTAGAGATTAATTGCCACATTAATGTAGTGTGTTTTCTATGGTGGTTTGTTGACTAGCGGAGTGGATCGGGTTCGTCCGTTATGCGTTCATCGGCTATGAATTGAGCTTGTTCTATTTGTCCGTTTTCGTACCAAAACGTCCAAGTTCCTTCCATCATTCCGCCTTTAAAAGGGCCATGTGCAATACGCTGGCCATCAGTATCCCACATGGTCCAATCCCCATCCTCAAGTCCATCAAAATAATAGCCACTAGATGCTGCTTTTCCGTTGGGGTGGTAGGTTGTCCATTTGCCTTCGCGCAATCCTTGATCGTACTTACCGGATGCCTCGATTTTTCCTTGGTCGTCGCGTTGTACCCAATGGCCATGAGGTTCACCTAAATAGTATTTACCAGTAGCTCGGAAATCGAAATACGTCATCATCGCTGGGCCTTTGGCTACTCGATCCTCCGGCGATCCTATCCAGACCGATAGCTTCAGTTCTTTACCGTTGATTTCTTCAATCGTGGGCATTCCGACAGCTGGGTTGTATTTAAGAAGGTGCTTCGCAGCAGGAATTCGCTGTTGGTAGTACTGACTACTGACCATTTGACGGTATAGCAATAGCCAACGCGAAGATTTGAAATTAATGGTATCTTGCGGCACTGCTTCTCGGTCTGATCGTTCTTCGCTGGAACGCAAGATATCAACATAACGTCCGTCGGCAGTTCGGACTTCAGCGACAAAACGATAACAGAGGTTATAGGGTTGAGTGAACATTTCCCAGCGTTGGTCGAATCTGAATTGATGTGCGACGAGGGCTATTTTGCTGCTGATATGAATTTTGGTTGCATAGGCCAAAAGGCTAGTGGCTGCGACGGTGAGAAAAACAAATAATCCCCAAGCGGCGATGGCATTGGATATCTTAGGAAAGGCGGTGGGGACTGGTTGTACCGAGGTCGGTGGATTCATATTGGTGGAATCAATTTCGTGGGATCCCGTTGTCGTTAGTTTTGAAAATGGTTTATAATTCCACCAAGAGGATGGGATGAGACTGAGTAGGCCAGCGATACTAATGATGGAGAAGACGAGAACTTCCATGGTGAGGAAAATGCCGACGTGAAGTCCGATGAAGGAAATGACGCCAACGGTGCGAATCTGATTTGTTTTGTATGGGCTGAGCAGGAGGACTTGGGCAAAGAGTTCCAGCAGAAGTGCTCCCCAAGTCAGCACCATCAGAATCGTTGGAAAGTTGGTAAGCCAAAGTCCGATCGGTTTAGCGAGGCCAGTATCGCTGAGAATAATCATCAGTGCCGTACCATCGACCCATTCGGAATTTATTTTCAGGATACCGGTGACGGTATACATGACGACGAATTGTAGGAGCAATGCAGCGGTTGCGAATGAGTAGACGCTGCCCGCCGGAGCTTGGAATTTGCTGTGTACTGAGAGACATTTAGAACAGGGCAGGAGCATGAGGAAGAACAGCAGCGAGCAGAGTAGCATGTCTCCGCCAGTGAGTAATGGTGGGACACGGGCTAGGGCGGAGGCGAAGAGAATCCAACAAACCCCAGCAGCGATGCGGCTGTGATAGCCTACGAGCAGGAAACAAGCGGCGATTGCTAGTAGAATAAAGAGGGATGTTTGGTAGGTATTGGATTCGTTGAGGAGGTGTAGTGACCAAGTGGGAAAGAATTTGTAGTATTCTTCAGCTATTTCAAAAGGGATGGCACTATCGGCAAAATAGTGATCGGCGAGGTGTCGCATGCGGTCGCAGGTGTCCCACAAGAGGACGGCAGCCGCGGCAATGCGCATCAGGGCGATGGAACGGACGTCGAGAGAAAAAACGCGTTTAAGTAAATCTCCCATTTGTTGAATACTCGCTGACGATTGGCCGAACTTGTGTTAGGAATCGTAATGAAAAGCGTGCGTCTGTTCAACACAGATTGCGACGGAAGTGGGTGATTGTGGCATTACGTTAAAGTCTACGAGTCGGTTATTGGAGAAACTGCAAGGGTAGGTTAAGATGGTTTTTCTATCAGCCAATAACGTTGACGCACTACGGCCGAGTGGCGGAACTGGCAGACGCTCAGGACTTAAAATCCTGTGTCCTCACGGACGTGCGGGTTCGAGTCCCGCCTCGGCTACTTTTCTGCGGATGTGACCTCTATTCTGTCCTCCCCTTCTAAAAAATCAATACGGCCTGTAGGGGCGGTAACCCGCTGCAGGAGGGTGATCTCGGCGGTTTTCGGTTGGTTCGTGAGTTGGATTAGTTCCGTAGTCATCCTCGACCTCTGCTTCTCTGAACTCTGTACTCTGAAAGGGGGTGCAGGGGGATATCCCCCTGCCCAAAAAGAAAAATGAAAACACCGAACACGCCTCTATTTGTTAAAACACATGATTTTTTGCTTTGGCTACTCCGGCATACGCGGCGATTTCCCAAGAATCTTCGGCATAGCTATACGAACCGTTTGGAAACAATGGGGTTCGATTTTCAGGAAGCGATTCTCATGGGTAATGCGGTACGTGGGGAACAGAGAAGTACGTGGTTGGGCAATGCGGACGGAAAATTGTTATGCCTGCGGAGCTTATTGCGGTTTGCGTTGGATCTTGACTTGTTAAGTTCCCAGCAGCTTAAATATGCTACGCAATATTTAAGTGAGTTAGGCCGTTTGTTAGGAGCATGGATAAAGGGGACGAACTGAAAACGTCCGGCTCTTCCCGTGTTTTGCGGGGTGGGTCGTGGAACAACAACACGCGTAACACTCGTTCCGCTAACCGCAATAGGAACGACGCTGATAACCGTAACAACAACAACGGTTTTCGGTTGGTTCGTGAGTTGGATTAGTTCCGTAATCATCAACATTGCCCGATATCAAATCTACCGTCCCGTCACATGGGTAGCGAGTACGTTTGGTCAGTGCCAAGAGGATGACACAGTTCGGATCCTGTGTTGGGTTGCTATTTATAGCTTCCTTGCCAAAGCCGTGGTGACGGGACGGGGTTAGTAGTCGTTTGGACAAATATCCCGTCCCGTTTTTGTAAAGTTGTAAACAACATCTTAAAGGTACAACGCTCAACGGGCTGCAATGGTAAAAAGTTTTAATCATCTTTGGCCCAAAATCACATCTTGGAATAATCTTGTCAGGGCCTACCAGAAATGCAGAAGGCACAAGCGATACAAGCGACCGGCCACTGAGTTTGATTTTAGCTGGGAGTCAAATCTACTCGAATTGCAGCGTGACCTTTTAAGTGATAAATATCGCCCAGGTGGTTACAGCAGTTTTTACATCATCGAGCCAAAACGTAGAAAAATCAGTGCTGCTCCATTTCGTGATCGTGTAGTGCATCACGCACTCGTTAACGTGCTGGAACCACTATTTGAGCGACGATTTATATTCGATAGTTATGCGTGTCGGCGAGGCAAAGGCACCCATCGAGCTATTAAACGATCCCAGTACTATTTGCGGAAGCACCCATGGTGTCTGAAAACTGACATCGTTAAGTTCTTTCCAAATATTGATCATATTGAATTGCTTCGTGTCATTGGTAAAACCGTACGTGATGAAGCCACCATGGGATTGATCCGGCGTATTTTGCACTCGGGCGAAGGTTTGCTCAGCGACGAAGCAACACCCCACTTTTTTGAGGGCGATGATCTGTTTAGCGTTTTACGCCCCAAAGGCTTGCCGATAGGTAATTTGACAAGTCAATTCTTTGCGAACGTTTTCCTTGACCCGATTGATCATTTCATAAAAGAAGATTTGCGTGTTCCTGGGTATGTACGTTATGCCGATGACCTACTGTTATTTGGAGATTCCAAAGCACAATTGTGGCAATGGCAAACAGCAATCACCGAATTATTGGAAGACTGGCGGTTACTGCTACATAAAAACAAAACGCATGTTTTGCCAACGCATTGTGGGATCAACTTTCTTGGAATGCGTGTGTTTCAAAATGGTTTGCGTTTTAATCAAAATGGGATTAGGCGTTTTAACTCTCGTGTAAAACGATTTCGCTGGTTGAAAAAAAGAGGTGCTATCAATCCAGCAAGGATTACAGCGTCGATTCGTGCATGGTTGTCTTATGCAAGGTTTGCCAATACTGCTGGCATTAGAGAAGCTATCTGGCGACGTCTTAAATTCTAATTAAGTCAATATATTCAAACGACTACAGGTGCGTAGGTGTCATCTACAAAAAAGATACAACCAGTCCGCAGCATGTGGATGACGGCTAACCTTATTGTTCTCGTATCGATTTTGAAAGGAGATAACATCAGTCAACACAGAACGCAGCCAGAGGGAGCTGTTGGGAAATTCCTCGAATTTGTTGCTAGGATGATTGCTCGGGCCCATGCACAGGGCGGAGTCAATCGATCTAGTTACGAAGACCAACAGAACAAACCCGACGATAAGTCAAGCGAACCTGCCAATGGGCAGGGCACTTCCTGTTCGCACTGTAGGAGTGACCGCACGTGACTGCTCGAGCATCCATTTACCAACGATCGCTTGGTATTTGGCTTTGCTTTCAGGCGATCCATACTTGCCTAAATAGTGTGGTTTTCGCTGGAGATATACAAAGGCACGGCCACTGGCTTTGTGTAAAGAATACTGCGGTACTGCTTGAGACATGCGTCAACTCCTGCAGCCTGTAAGTAGGCTGTAAGTAATGGTTGTCGCGCTTCCCAGATGAGGAAGGTACCTTAAGTCTAAGGTTCGTAA
>JABJJO010000032.1 GCA_018660825.1 Planctomycetaceae bacterium
TCTTGCAGTCGCATACAGCGGCAATGAAAAACTAATTGCGTCGGAGCGTCAATCGAAAATTTAAAATAATCGCGGTCTTCACCCTTTTCGATCACACCGGTAAGCGTTGCTGGGATTTCAAAGGCCACCGCGTTTTCTGACGAATCTGATTTGATATCTTCAAAAACTACTTTGTCCCGTGTCACAACAATTTGCCCAACGGTGCTCACTCCGCGTGGAGTCAATAACTTGAACTCTCTGACTCCCAGAGCAGCGTCAGGCGTTGCGGTAAATTTAATTTTGAGTGTGGTGAGCGACGGTTCCGTCGGTTTTTCACCCTCTTTTGCCGGAGGCAATTCCGGATGAACAACTTCTCCAGTCAATCCCTCGCCCGAAATGATAACTCGGGTCGCTCCCCACATGCTATAGCGTGATTGAACTTCAAGTTCGCCAGTTGTGCCGATTTGGATCGCGATTGGTTGCAACGTCATCAACATTGGATACGATGTCTGCGCTTGTACCCCAATTGCAAACAACAGGCCAATTAATGTCCCAGCGAGTCGTTTCACGGTCATCACTCCTCAAAAATAACAATCTTCTGCTATTGGATATAAATGAATTGTTTGGAATTGATTAGTGCCCACAATACGTCTTCGCAACCTTCTTTCATTGTAGGCGCGTCCGAAACAATCTGTTTACACAGTATCTGTTCATCCGGCGTCGCCGCCCGCGACAGCGTCGCCATAAAAATATGAGCAATGACCTCCTCAACAGGAGCTTCCGCTGTTAGCAATTTCCCTAAATGACTCTGCGGGTCACTAATTTTCTTGGCGATTGTATCTCCGTTGAGTGTGTGCAACGCCTGTGCCAAATTCTCATCCGGTGCTCGCTCGCACTCACAAACACTCACTCGTAGCGGCTTTCCGAATGTCTTCAGAAAATAGTTCGGGTAATTCGTATCTGGTAGTTCAATCGCCAATGTTCCCGGGGGCAAATCCTTAAACTTTGTTGCCGTTCCCGTCGCGGTGTTGATCGCATCAAGCATTGATTCGGCTGGCATTCGTTTTGCGTGATAAAATGCGTAGTACTTACCAGCCGAAGCATTCATTTCCGTTGGCTCGGAACCTAGTTGGTATGTTCGGGACGTCATAATGAGCCGTATCAATTGCTTTAAATCGTAACCGCTTTCTTCAAACGAAGTAGCCAGTGCTGTGAGCATCGCTTCATTACTCGCTGGATTCGTAGATCGCATATCATCAACAGGCTCTACAAGCCCTCGTCCCATCAAATAGCGGACATAACGATTCACCACACTTTTCGCAAACCATTTGTTCTCAGTAGACGTGAGCCAGGACGCCAGCGGAATTCGGCGGTCCAGCGAATGCTCAATAACATCGCCATGTAAGACCGTCGGTTTCATTGTTTCACCCGTGCGTGGATGTCGTACGTCACCTGTTGGATTAACAACAACGACTCGTTCTCGACCAAACAACCCAAACTCTTCGCTGCTCTTGGTGCCTACTCGCGAGAAGAAAGCTGCCATGCCATAGTAATCCGCTTGGCTATAGCTTTCGAATGGATGGTGGTGACACTTGGCACACTCAAGCCGAATACCCATAAATAACTGCGTTGTTGCCTCAGTTAAGTCAGATGAATTCTTATTAATTTGATAGTAATTCGCTGGACCGTTCATATACAAAGATCCGCGAGCCTGAATGAGGTCTTTCACAAATCCATCAAACCCTCGATTAACTCGAAACGATTCACGGATCCAATTGTGTAATGACCACATACCTTGTTCCCCGAGCGTCGCGGAACTATTGCGAATCAGGTCCGACCATTTGAGAGTCCAATAGGCAGCAAAACGATCATTAAAAACATCTTGCCCCGGATCGCCCGTAAGGCCTAATAGTTGATCTATCAACTTGGTCCGCTTATCAGGGTCGTCCAAATCTAAAAATCGCTGTGTCTCTACCGGTGTCGGCAAGCCGCCGATGGCGTCGAGATAAGCGCGGCGGATAAATGTTGAATCATCACAAAGCAGAGAGGGTTGGATCCCCAATTCTCGGAATTTATCTCCCGCAAATTTATCCACTATGTTGTCTTGCGACCATTCCTGCA
>JABJJO010000014.1 GCA_018660825.1 Planctomycetaceae bacterium
CAGCTAAGAAGGCGGCTGAGGAAGCGGCAGCTAAGAAGGCGGCTGAGGAAGCGGCAGCTAAGAAGGCGGCTGAGGAAGCAGCAGCGAAGAAGGCGGCTGAAGAGAAAAAGTCTGAGTAATGACGTTTGTAATAAAATCGCAGTGGCCTCTTTGTCGGTGCCGCTGCGTTTTTTTATGAACTAGCGTTATTAAATTCATTGAATAGTGTGTTGAATCTGATTTACAACAAGAGGGAGTCGTAATGGTATTACCGGGTATTAAACAGTTTGACTTGCATAATCGAGTGGCGATTGTTACCGGAGGGTCAAAGGGTTTAGGCAAAGCGATGGCCGCTGGTCTAGCATCCGTTGGTGCCAATTTAGTTCTGGTTAGTCGCAATCAAGCTGAGGTTGAAGCGGCAGCAGCCGAAATTAGCCGCGATTACGGTGTACAAGCAATTGGTTTGCAAGCGGATGTGTCGTCGGAAGATCAGGTGCAGGGTGTTGTCGATACTTGCCTAGAAGAATTTGGCAAGATAGATATTTTAATCAACAATGCTGGAATCAATATTCGCGGCCCGATTGATGAATTGTCGTTGGAGGAGTTCAAGCAAGTAATGGACATCAACGTCAATGGCGTATGGTTGTTCGCTCGAGCGGTGATACCTCATATGAAAAAGGCGGCGAGTGGTCGGATTATTAACTTGGCGAGTACGTTAGGGTTAGTTGGTTTGTCGGATCGTACACCTTATACATCAAGCAAAGGCGCCGTTGTTCAAATGACTCGTGCTTTGGGATTAGAGTTGGCTCCGTTTGGCATTACATGCAATGCCATTTGTCCAGGACCATTTCTGACTCCGATGAATATTCCCATTAAGGATGATGAACAAACGATCAAATTTATTGTTGGGGCGGTTGCCTTGGCGAGGTGGGGCGAGATGCGAGAGATTCAGGGCCCAGCGATATTTTTAGCTAGCGATGCTTCGAGTTTTATGACGGGAAGTATGCTGACCGTTGATGGCGGCTGGACAGCGAGATAATGTTTTTTGCTTCTTTTGAGGATCATGGATATGAGAACGATGCTTGCGGTATTGTCGTGTTTATTGCTTTACCAAATATCGAACGGTGCCAGCGCTGCAGAGGGTGAATACAAAACTTGTGTGATGATTTACAAAAAAGTTGGCGATGTTGAGCTAAAGTCATACGTCTATTTTCCCAAGAACCACCAAGTATCAGACAACCGAGCCGCCGTTGTGTTTTTCTTTGGGGGCGGTTGGAACAACGGCACACCGACTCAATTTGAAGAGCATTGCAAGTATCTGGCAGCGCGAGGTATGGTTGCCGCGACGGTTGATTATCGCGTGAAAACACGCCACGGTACGACGGCAGATTGTTGTGTCATGGATGCCAAAAGTGCGATTCGCTGGTTGCGCATGTCTGCTGGGAAACTTGGAGTTGATCCGGATCGCATTGTCGCCGCTGGGGGATCCGCCGGCGGACATATTGCTGCCTGTACAGGTGTTGTATCGGGATGGGAAGAAAAAGGAGAGGATTTAAAGGTGAGTTCACAACCAAACGCGATGGTGTTGTTTAATCCGGCGTTAGTTTTGGCTGATATTCCAGGTGAATTTGCGATGGGCGACAAAATAAAAAATCTAGCAAATCGCATGAATACTAATCCAATGAACCTTTCGCCCTTTCACCAAGTGAATCGTGAAACGCCTCCGACGATTATTTTTCACGGTAAGGCGGATGATGTAGTGCATTATAAAACGGCTGAATTGTTTGCAGCTAAGGCGGGAGCTTGGGGACGGGTTGAATTACATGGATATGCAGGCCAGAGTCACGGGTTTTTTAATTTCAAAAAGAGCAACGGTGAGTTTTATAGAAAAACGGTAGCCAAGATGGATGCGTTTTTTGTTTCGTTGAAGTACTTGGATCCCCAGTAAACCACGGCACAACAGTTGGTACAGGTATTGCAGAAAATTGAATCGGGCGAAAGGGAATCTCACCATGCGTCATTTGAAATGGTTTTTATTTGGGGCGTGTTTCAGTGGTTGCCTAATAGCAATAGTTCAAACGGTTGATGCTGTGGAACCGATGACGATCCAGCAGACGATTCGTCGTCAATTGTCGAACGTGGAATTGTCACAGGTGTTCTCTGGGGAAACCCAAGGCCAAGTGCAAGAGTGGCAGTCCAGTTTCGGTGCGAATTTACAGAAACTGCTGGGATCGACCGAACCGCCAAAACGGTGGGAAACGGTTGTTGAGAATGGCAAACGATTTGATGATCACATTCGATACCAAATTACTCTAAAAGCGGAGGGTGCCCCAGCATTGCCGCTGTATTTGTTAATCCCAAGCAATGGAAACTTGAAACCAAAGGCAGCCATTGTTGCTGTGCATGGGCACGGACCGTATGGACATCATACAGTCGCTGGGCGCGATGATTTACCGGGCGTTGCGGCAGCTATTACAAAAGCAAACTATGACTATGGCCGTCAATTTGTTCGCCGCGGATATGTTGTAGCCGTGCCATGCATGATTCCTTTTGGTGATCGAGTGGACGCTCAAAAGTATAGCTCGGATCCGTGTGCCGTTTCACTTGTTCGTTTACTAGCTCTGGGGAAACTACCGATTGCTGAAAACGTACGCGATTTGCGGTGGGCCGTCAGTTTTTTACAAAGCCGCTCAGAAGTAGATGCAAAATTAATTGGCTGTGCAGGATTATCATATGGCGGGCGGATGACGATGCTCGTAACGGCCGTCGACAAACGCATCAAAGTGGCTGCAGTCAGTGGGGCGTTGAACTTGATGCAGGAAAGGTTGTCGCAGCGTTATAGTTGTGGCGCACAAATAATCCCTGGGTTATTGCAATACGGTGACTACAGCGAAATCGGAGGTCTCATTGCGCCTCGACCCTGTATCTGGCAAATGGGTTCGGAAGACGCATTGGTTGTCAAAAATGGCTGGGATACGAAATTTAAACAGAGGTTGCAGCGAGTGTACAAGGCGGCGGGAGTATCAGCCAATCTGCACTTTGATCATTTTCAAGGTGGCCACCGCTGGAATGGCGACATTTCATTTAAAGTCTTTGATGCAATCCTGCAGAAGTAGCCAGGCCAGGTGCAGATGATCAGTTATCCTGTGCAGCATTGTTGGCTTCTTTGCGCTGATAATACATTAACATTCGTAGCACTCCAGAAGCCCCGCGGAATGTTTCTTTTCGCAGTTGATAGTTTTTATGGAATTCGTCATTTTCTGTTAGTTCGAGGTCGGACAGAAACCAAATGACGTCTTGTGAATCCACGAATTCAGGATTACTGGGTAGACCTTGAGCAGGTCCCAAAATGATGTAATCGGGCTTACGTTTAAGTACATATTGACCATCTCCTTTGCCATGACCAGGGAATTGTTGCATCCAAGTCCGTCGCTCCTTTATCTGTCGATGTGCAATGTGCCTATCGTTGAGACCCAGCATGTCGATAAAGCGATGTTGTGGGGCAAAGAACGGAGTTGACCCCGCGGTGTTTAAAGCAATGGTGCTGTCTGCGGGCAGGTTCTGCTGAATCCATATGCCGACGTCGCGTCCAACACTGGCAGCAGGGTCGATGCGTTGAGCAGTGCGCATTTTTTGATTGCTGCATACGGTTTGCATACAAATCAGACCCATACAACAAACATACAGAATCCTAGTGTGACGATTAACGAGCGAGGGGATGATAATCGGCAATGATTGGGCGAGTAGCCATCCGTAGATTGGGATCAAGGGGACGAAGAATCGATACGCAGGCATATGGTCGCCACCGGTGTAGCAGACATAGAGCGTTCCCACACCGGCAATAGACAGCATATAGAAAAGCGATTGGTTCCGGTGATGGCGTGCTTGCTTCTTGGTTCGAATCTGTATCAACGCTAGCAACCCGGTCATGATTCCTAGCGGTAATATAAACGGTGCAATTCTTGAATAAGTATGTAAGTAATGGAAACCATTGCGCAATCGCGTCATTAAATCGGTATCCATTTTGACGTAATAGGTGTTAGGAAACGGGTCGCCGTAGTAGTTCCAACGCCAGAGGAAGTAGGGCAACCAAATTGCTAGAAAACTAAGAGTCAGAATGGATAACGATTTCCAACGCGGCGACTTGAATCCATGTGGCGTTAGTAAAAATAGACCCGTAATACCCACAAACAGTATTGCCTCTGGACGCGTCATGGTGATGATCGCCAAGAGAATCCCCAGACAAAATATTTTTTTGGCTGTGAAACGTGAGGAATCCGGTGTATTGCTGAATTGATAGGTTAGCAGCATCAGCAGCGCCGTGTAGAGAGTCGTTTCGAGTCCACCGAGGGACCACGCAATTAACGCGAGGTTTGTTGGCACGAGCAACAATAAAAGAGCTCGCGATGAGTAGTTCGACTGGTTGGTTGCTGGTTTGAATACGAATGCGATGATTGCACAGATTCCACCGAAGGCAACAATTCCGATTCCCTGAGCGATGAGAGGTAGAAAATCTTCTCCGCCGATAAGCTTTGCGGTACCACTGATTAGGGCCAGATGAAAAAAACTTGTATAACCTTCAACACGTTCAGTTGCGTTGAAAACAATCCCGTCGCCACGTAACCAATGCTGAGCATACCGCAGTGTGATGTAGGCATCATCATGGAAGAACTGAAGATGTAACATGAAACCAGCGATCGCCATCACCGCAGCAAAAACACTACAGATGACAAACCAGCGGGATAGATTTGGTGATGGTGTTTGTTGATCAGTGACTGGCATTATCTTATTCATTGATTTTTGGTGGGATGCGGTTACGCGCAAGCCCGTCGACGTAGTTGGGTAATCGATACGTTATTGGTGTTGGATTAAAGTACACGCCTAGTGTCTCGGATTTTCCATCAAAGCTGATCGTTTTTTCGTCGACAACAATCAATGCATCGGTTTCTTGTTGTAATTGATAACGCGTAGGATAATGTCTAGGTGTAAGTGTGATTATGTAATCAGAACTATAAAGCAATCCGGTTTGCACCATATCAACGTGCACCTTTTTACGGTAGGACACTAATCCCCAGTCGACAATTTTTGCTTGCGGTAATTTGTAGGGTAATATGCCAGCGGCATAGACATGAATCTGCGGTTGCCTTGAATTTCCTGAGTCACGCCAATGTTGGGAAATCTTGGTGGCTTGATCATCGAGTGTCTGCATGAACGTTATGTAAGATTGTCGTGAGAGTTTTGTGTATTCTCCGTAACGTCCGGGGTTAATTGAAACTTGATCGATGTAATAAAACAGGGTTGTTTGTACAGTGATTGCTAGCACGACAACGATTGGCCAACTCTTGCTGCCAAATCGCCCTCCGCGCCAAACAGCCATGCTGCTGTGGTTAATGCGCGGTAAGAAGTCAATGAGAAGCAAAGTAGTTACGGGCAGATAGGGTAGAAGCATTCGGTTGCTAAACATCATGTGTGCCAAGCAGGTCACACTGGCATAGCATCCGAAAATAGATAACCCGATAAATACACCGAGGTGTGTTTTAGCGGTGTTGATCGTAGCAGCGAGCAATTCGGATTTGTTTTGACTGAATTGGTCGACAGCAAACCAGCCGAGTGTTGGCAGGATGCCACAAAACAGACCAAATTGAATCATATAACCAACAGCAGCTCTTTGCGTGTCCCACTGCAGAGGTTTGTGGTAGACAGAGGTGGGGAATACGTCGTGATAATAGTTGAAACTGAAAACGAGCCAACTACAGGCAATCAATAACCCTGGCAGCAGCAGCGTTGCGAGTGAGAGTCCGAATTTTTTGGGGAAGTACTGATATTGTTTAAACGTCACGTGAAACCAAATTGGTAGCGTAACTAAACAGCTGTCATAACGCGTCAAAAACGCGAGGCCGAGACAGATTGAGAAAACCCACTGGTGTTTGGTTGTATGATGTTTAAGGCATTTGACAGCCGCGGCAAATGCAATTGTGATGAAACTTGATAGGTAGATGGTTTCTAATCCACCGGCGGTCCAGAAAATAACAAATGGTGAACACCAAACGATTAAACCGAATAGAATCTTTCCTTGCAGATCTTTAACGGCTTGTAGCGCGTAGCAAGTCGCTGAAAAATGCAAGACAAGTACAAACAGTCGGTTGGCCCACAGGGATGAATTGGTAATACCATACAGCGCGCTGACTATCAAAGCATGAAGTGGCGAGGTAAGAGCGGAGACGAATTCACCCGAGTTAAAGACGAGGCCGTTACCATGAATGAGGTTTTCGCTGTATCGATAAACGATGAAGGCATCTTCAGCTGTATAGCTACTAAACCATGCAAATAAACAGCAATGGACTACGGCAAAACCAGCGATTAGGAGAGTAGATTTTTTCTGAGGCACGTTGCATCTCGGAAGAGTGAAAGTGTGATGATAATTTGTGCAAAGGATCTATTGTTATGCTATGCAATAGAGAGGGTTTAGCTCAAGACCGTCCCCGAGATTGTCAGTTTTATAGTTTCACCACAAATTTATACGAATGTGAAATTTGGGCAATACAATCCTCATTGTCATGTTTGATTATTTCATACGTGAGCGGGGTTTGCCTAGTCGCAGAGTTTTGAAGTCCTAAATGTTTAGTCCCGCTAGGAATCCGGTGCTAAAAGCGGCTTGAAAATTATAACCGCCGATAGGTCCATCAAGATCGAGAATCTCACCAGCGAAGAACAGACCGGATTGAAGCTTGCTTTGCATGGTTGACGAATTGACTTCGTCGAGGGCAACGCCGCCAGCAGTCACCTCCGCTTTTTTGTATCCGAGCGTCCGATCAATGGTGACTGAAAGCTGATGTAAAGAAGTGGCTATCATTAATGTTTGCTGTTTTGATACTTCTCCCGATTTTTGGCTGTGCGCGATGCTCGATTGATCAAGGAGTACTTCTGCGACTCGTTGGGGCAGAAGTTGGCACATAACGGTGAGTGCTTGTTTCTTGGGTGTCCGCCGAAACATTGTTGCGAGTTGTTGCTGTTTCTGAATCAATGATGATTCGGGGAGGAAGTTTATTTCTAGTTGTAGTTCTTCGATCCTAGGGGCTGCAGTGAAAATGCCACTGAGATTCATCGCGGTTGGTCCGGAGATGCCAAAGTGAGTGAACAGAGTTGAGCCTCGTTGTGCTCCTAGTTGTTTGCCAGTGGAATTGCGGACTATCAATTCGATGTCAGGTAAGGTGATGCCTTGCAGTTGAGTGGGCCAAGCGTCGGTAGCAGCCACTAGTGGCACTAATGCGGGTCGCGTAGGTACAATTCGATGACCGAAATGTGTTGACCACGGATATCCGTCACCGGTTGTACCACATCCTGGAAAGGATTTACCGCCGGTGGTGATAACTACTTGTGCGGCAGCAAAAGTTCCGTTGTTAGTAGCGATACGGAATCCGGAAGAATCCGCCTTAATACTCGTTACCGCATGTTTCAATTTCAAATCAATTCGAGTCTGGTCGAGGCTATCGAGTAGTGCGTGCAACACATCCTGTGCTCGGTCTGATTGCGGGAAGACTTTACCTGAAGGTTCACATTTCGTGGGGACCCCGCGTTCGTTAAAAAAGTCGATGAGTTGCTCAGGTCCCAGCGCCGCTAGTGCTGAATGCAAGAAACGTCCAGGTTTTCCGTAGGCTGAGATGATTCCTTGAATATCGGTGTTTTGGGTTAGGTTACAGCGAGTGCCTCCGGACATGAGGATTTTAGCGCCGGGTTTCGAGTTTTTTTCGAGCAGCAACACGTTGCGGCTTTGTGCAGCAGCGCTGATAGCCGTCATCAGCCCAGCGGCTCCAGCGCCAATTACAATCGCGTCGTATTGTTGTGAGCGACTCGGCATAACCTAGTGCCCTTGTGACCGTGTGGAACGTTTTTTGCGATGATTGGCAACTGCCAAACCAATTGCGATTATGAAAATGATTAATGTGATCGGTGGCAGATATCTAGGCCACTGTGACCATTGGGTCCAAGTGCGAAATCCGATCAATGAGACATGTGCTGCGGCGAGTAGCAATAAGATTCGGCCAAGGCCGTTGATTAAACTCGGGCTGGAATTTGGTGCTGTGTTCATCGAGCGGCGCCAGAGGACAGCTTGCCCCAGCATGCCTAATGCCCCGCACAACAGAGCGAAACCACCGATGGCGGTAAATGTATTGTCAGTGGCTTGAAAAAATTTACCACCAAAATTGGATGGTGACAGTAGCATTAAGGACAACAAGCAATGTAAGCCGAGGCAAGCGGACGCAAACAGGCCGAGTCGATGGCGATTTTCGACAGAATTGTTGATTCCTGCAAGCCCCAGTAGAATGACTCCGCTACAGGCTGTTGCTTTATTGACAATGAAGATGGGGAACTGGCCCCAGGGGATGTCTCCGGCAATGTTATAGCGGATGACAGCATAGAGCAATGAAATAATTGTTGTAACAAGTGCAGTGCGAGTAGGTGTCATGGGGATCGTTTGCGTGGGTGATGATGACAGAACTTGTTATCTTGGCACAGTTGGTTCGATGATTCAACTAGCGTAGATAATGTAAGATCAAACGTATGGTAGGATACGGCTTGCGTAAAAATATTTTTGATGTGGCTGTAGACTGTTGTAGGTATTTACAGTGAACGTTGTATTGTGAGTTGAGAAGAATCGATGACAGAACCATTTCGGATAGCAATTTCTTCTTGTTTGCTAGGTGAGCGTGTGCGGTACGACGGTGAAAGTAAGCTTCAGAGTTGGTTAGTTGATTGTGGGGATGTGGTGTGGGTGCCGGTTTGCCCCGAGGTTGAAGTTGGCATGTCGATTCCTCGTGAGTCGATTCAGATTGAAGAATCGTGCGATGGGATCAAGTTGTTGGGAGTGGAATCTCGGCAAGACTGGACCGAGCAAATGAACAATTTTGCGCGGCAGCGAGTGTGGCAATTACAAGCTGCGGACATCGTAGGTTATGTCTTTAAAGCAAGATCTCCAAGTTGTGGGATCGGTGATGTTCCGCTGATGGGAGCATTGGGGCAAGCGGTAGTAGGTAAAACAAATGGCAGATTTTGCGATGTGTTAATGGAGATGTGGCCCGAGTTGTCTATTGCGAACGAGGTCATGATGTCGGATGCCAAGCAGCGGGTGGAATTTTTACAACGAGTGCAGCAAACACGGTGACGGAGACTCACCGGCGCTCAGTTCTTCCATGCCACACCGGTTTTCAATATGGAAAAACAAGTGGCAAAGGGATATAGTTACAATAGGTTTGGAAATGATATTTTTGCTCGATTGAGGCGTAATAGTGAAAAGTCGATGAGGATTTTCACTATTTATGGATGTTTTACAGTGTAATGTAAAAGAAAAGTGCGTAGGATAGAATTCTAGTCCTGCTTGACGCCTATTTGAGTCGAAAAATATAAGAGAAGCGAAAACGAGAGATGCTTGTACCAGGCAAGCATATTTGATTTAAACAGCTCATAAAACAAAGGGGACAGTCGTGCTGTTTCGAAGCTTTTTATTGAACAGAATTTTAGGTATTGTTGGAAGTTTGACAACTTTGGCGATGGTGATGCTCTTTACTATCAGCCTCGCGGCTCAACAGCCAGAGTCAATACCAACGGTTTACGAAAAAATTGATGTAGCGTTAATCTTTGACGCTAATACTGAAGCAGTTTTGGCAGACACACGCTTGCAATCAACCATACGCCGAAACGTGAGTTTTGCGAAAGCGCGAGTGTACGAAGTGTTGCGTGGCGGAAGTGGCTTGAATGAAACTTTTATTATCGCTGAAGGAACACCGGGTGAGAATACAATTACCAATCAACAACTTCTCAGCGGATGGTATCAAAAATATCACTTTGCTTTAATGACGCAAGCCGACAATATGGGAGATATTGACCTCCGCCGATTAGAGTTTATCAAAGAGTTAACAACGTTTTGTACAGATAATGATATTCATAGCTATGTTGTGGACCAAATTGTCTTCCCACAAATGAAATTGTTTCTGCAGGAAAACTTTCATCCAGCTGTTAAATACAATGCAATGTTGATCATCGGTCAACTCAATAGCCAAGTCGTTGTTACCAATGAAGGGCGTAGTGTTCCTGCACCATTACCCGCTGCTTTGACATTGATGGTTGACGCAATCAAAGCTGGCACGGAAACCGATGCGATATTGCTCGCAAGTTGGATCGGAGTGTTACGACATGTGCGCTTGGATAGAATAAACCAGCAGATTGCTACAAACGATATTGTCGCGATTGCCGGCGAAGCTATGAAGTTGTTAAATCAAGCGACTCCACCTGCCAACCGTAGTGCTGGAGGCCAAGTCTGGTTGCAACGCCGTGCGATTGATGTCTTGGCGATGATTGGCCAAGACGACCAAAAGATCCTGCCTAAGATTTTGAGCATTATGCAAGATGAAAAAATAGCGATGTCGTTAAGACTAACAGCCGCTAGAGCCTTGAAGTATTTCAATTATAGTCCTTCAACTCAAGTTCCGGTTGAATCAACCTCAAATGCATTAGGGGCTTTAATTGTTCGCATTTGCCGCAATGAAATAGATCGTGTTGACCAAGAAAAAGCATTAGTGGCACTACAAAATGCATCCGGCGTAAGTGTTGGCGAAGGCGACATGGGCGACATGGGCGACATGGGCGGAGCGCTGGGCGGCATGGGCGACATGGGCGGAGCGCTGGGCGGCATGGGCGACATGGGCGGATCCGACGAAGGTGAATCGAAGTTAGAGAAGATAGATAAAAGGCAAGTTGATTATACGAGACGAATTTTGGTTTATCAGTTATTCCATGTTTACGAAGCTATTGGTGAAAAACAGGTGCGTACAACACCACCTATCGGCATGTACGCCGCGGTCGTTCAAGATGCTGCTGGGCAAGTAGCTTTAGACCGTATTGAAGATGCCATGACGAAATTGATTGAAATCTTACGTATCCCAGAGGTAGATGATTCGTCGGAGGAATCTGAGGCCGAACCAAACCGAGATATACTATTGGAACGTATTGCTGCGGAGATTCGCAAACTTGAGAGCTTTGTGATCCCCGAGGAAACGACCCCGGAAACAGTAACCGCTGATGCTCCAGCGGCAGGTGCCCCGGCCGCGTTGCCAGGGTTATAAATCTTCTCTGAAATTGTATACAATCATAATCAATACTTATCGAGAACCATGACTAATAAATTGACTTACCGTGATGCGTCCCTATTTTGTTTGTTGGTTATCTGCGGTGTTTTACTGCGATTGTGGCTGCGAGATTATCCCAACGTAACACCCGTTGCTGCTTTGGCTTTGTTGAGTGGCTGTTTGTTCAGGCAGCGGTCAATCGCAATCGCTGTGCCTTTGTCGATAATGGTGGTCAGTGATCTCAAATTTGGCGGGTATGATTTTTTCATCATGATGAGTGTCTACACTTGCCTGATGTTGCCAGCCTTAGCCGGGCCATGGTTGAAATCGCGGTTGCAGACGTCTCGGAAAGTTGTCAAATCCGGTCTGACGATTGGAGCCAGCGGCCTACTCTGTTCAATAGCATTTTTTGTTGTTACAAATTTCACCGTGTGGTGGTGCGGGTCGATGTATCCAAATAACATGAGTGGATTACTGCTGTGTTATAGTCAAGCGATACCTTTCTTTCGTCATACCCTGATGGGTGACCTATTTTTCGCTTTTGCATTTTTAGGAAGCTACGCAGTGGCACTGCAGTGGATATCTTATCGCAAGAGCTTGCTGGCGGGAATTTTGACTACCAGCGAAGCGAAATTCAATTAGCGAGTTTCTACTCGTACGCTTCGAACTTCCAGCGGACGATGTCTCGAGCGCGGAGAGTTTTTGTGCCGATACCCTCAGTCGCACGCTTTGCATTCACATAATAGATCCAGTTTTTTGCAGCTCCTTGGTTGGCAATAGAATCTAATTCATAAAGAAACGTTAGCGTTCCGGATCCGCGAACTTTAAATGGTGTGGTCTGTGGATGTTTTTGCATTTGTTGCATCATTTGTAGCACAGTCATGCCGCTACGATATTTGATTTGCGTATAGTGTTTCTCAAATCCACTTTCATGTTCTATGACCAATCGCACTTTGTCGACGATTGCCTCTTTCTTTTCAAAAGCGTGCAACGAATTGGGCGTGAACTTCCATACTAGTGTGCTGACCACAGCGAACACCACAAACAATAAAAAGTATGCCTGCAAACGCTTCATCGACTTTGGTTTGTAACTTATATTTATGCGTGTATGAACCATAAAAAATACTCTGGTTAAATGGGTTGCACGTTATTATAGATGGGCAGTGGATTGAAGGGTTAGGTTTTTAGGGCTTTTCTGTTTATGTTGTTAATCAAGAAACTGTTAGAACACGTAAAGCAACGTGGCGATTGCCCAGCGTTGCAAGTCTTTCAACATGAACGGTGGACGTGGTTCACATGGCAGGAATTGTGGCAACAAGTCTCCACATTGGCGAATGGGCTGCAAAACCTCGGTGTCTGTGATGGCAATCGAGTGGGGATTTATGCGGAAAACTGTTGGCAATGGATCATCGCAGACCTAGCGTGTCATTACCTGCGAGCGGTGAGTGTTCCCCTGAGCACGCAATTAAGTTCACAACAACTGCAATCACAAATGCTACATGCGGGCCTGAGTTTATTGATTGTCGATAATCTTGAACGGCTGGGCGCTGTGCCAGTTACAATTGATGTCTTGACCATGTTTGACGAACCGCGGATTACGGATGATAACGCCCACTGTACCGTATTGGGATCGTGGGACGAGATCATTGGCTTGGTCAAAATAAATGCAAAGGAGGAATTGCCGACTGAGTGTGATTCCGATCGAATAGCTACAATTATCTATACCTCGGGGACCACGGGGGCGCCAAAAGGTGTCATGTTGAGTACAGACAGTTTGGCTTTCGATGCTGAGCAGACTTTGCATCGATACGGGTTTGACCAAGCGGATCATCAATATTGCTTTTTACCGTTGTTCCATGCATTTGCTCGCACATGTGACTTGTATACGTGGATTGTTGGTGGGCATCGCTTAACACTTGCCTCAGATAGGAAAAACACGATCTCGGACTTATCACATGTCCAGCCGACGCACATCAATGGAGTGCCGTTGTACTTTCAACGGTTGCGTGAGGCAGCAGGTTTAATGGACAAGACAAATTCGAGCGTGTGGGGTGGTCGGTTAAATCAAGTAAATTCTGGTGGGGCGGCATTGGACGATGCCACGTTTCATTTTTATCAGAAACGCGGTATCACAATGCTCGAAGGATATGGCCTGACAGAAACCTCCCCAGTGGCAACGCTAAATAGCCGCACGATGCAACGCATTGGGTCTGTTGGGAAGCCACTGCCGGAGACGGATGTACGGATCAGCAAAGTCGGCGAGATTCAAATTACGGGTCCGCATGTTTTTACAGGATATTTTCGAGATGCTGTTCTAACGTCAGAAAGTTTCGAAGATGGTTGGTTCAAAACCGGGGATTTAGGTCGAATTGACGATGATGGATTTTTGTTTGTTACCGGACGACTCGACGAGATGATCGTGACAACCAGTGGAGAGAATATTTGGCCAGAGTTGTTGGAAATGGAATTGCAAGAGCATGCGACCATAGAACAAGTGATGGTGTATGGTCACGGCTTTGATTATTTAGTGGCATTGATCCATCCAAATTGGCAACAATTTATAAATCGGTTAGACTTGTCGGGCGATCCTGCTGTTTGGGTGGATAGTCCTAACGTAGAGCAATGGTTCTATAGAGTTGTTGAGCAACAATTGCACGATTTTGCTCCCCACGAGCAAATTCGAAAAGTGGCATTGGTGCAGTCACCTTGGACAACGGAAAATGATATGCTGACTCCTAAAGGGACATTACGACGCTCTCAGGTTGCAGCAAAATTTGATTCAATATTACAAGCGATGTACGAAAGAAATGATTGAGGTGGAATTAGATGGAACAACAGGAATCCACAGGACTGACGGGGCACTCAGGACATGTTGCGGTCATAATTGTGGCTGCGGGCAAGAGCAGTCGCTTCCGTGATGAGCATTACAAGAAGCCGTTTGCACCGCTAAAGAATCGTGCGGTGTGGTTGCATTGCGTGGATCGGTTTATCAATCGTAGTGACGTAAAACAAGTGATACTGGTTATTGCTGAAGAAGACCGAGAGGATTTCAGCATTCGGTTTGGTGCGGAAACGGCAATATTGGGTGTGGATGTGACCATCGGTGGCGCGACTCGATCCGATTCCGTCCAAAAAGGTCTCGCAAAAGTTCAAGTCGGAATTGAATTGATTGCAGTTCATGATGCTGCCCGTCCTTGCATCTCAGAGATTTGGATTGATGAGTTGTTTATGGAAGCACAACGCAGTGGTGCGGCAATCCTGGGGATGCCAATTGTTTCTACGGTCAAGCGAGTGGTGGATGGCAAGGTTTTGGAAACTGTCGAACGTGAAGGGCTATGGGAAGCTCAAACGCCTCAAGTTTGCAAGCGTGCGTTCTTAGAAACGGCGTATACCAACGTTGAAAACTACTCTGACGCAACTGACGAAGCGCAATTACTGGAGTGGGCAGGCTACGACGTTCAAATCGTAAAAGGTTCTCCGCTCAACCGAAAAATTACGACCCAGGCTGATATCCGCTTTGTTGAAATGGCGATGCGTGCTTTGCCGAAACCAAAATTAGACACGCCTACCAATCCACTCGATGATATGTGGCGATAGCTATTTCTCGTCGCGGCTTAAAAGCCTGTGTTTTTTGCTAATAGCGGGTGAACTTTTGGAATGCGTCGTATCCACAAACGTCGTGATTTGACATAATCAAAACATAACAACCAATGCTTTGAAGACGTGCATGAAGTAAATGATGTGACTGCTATGAATGATATCAACACGACGACCATGGGAATGGCTGATTTCTCGGAACGAGGCTTAATCCATCAAACAACGGATGAACTTGAACCTTGGCTCCGAGAAAAATCACGGACGATGTATATCGGCTTTGATCCCACTGCAGACAGCATGCACATTGGGCATCTGATGCAAGTGATGACACTGCGGCGTTTTCAACAAGCGGGACATCGACCGATTGCATTGATCGGCGGCGCCACTGGGATGATTGGTGACCCCAGTGGTAAAAGCCAGGAACGTAATCTGTTAACGGTTGAACAATTGTCGGCCAACACGGCGGCACTCAAAGGCCAAATGGAGAGTTTTCTTGATTTCGAAGAATCTGGTGGCGATGCAATTCTGGCGAACAATTTGGATTGGATGCAGTCCTTTACTTTTTTAGAATTCTTGCGTGATATTGGAAAGAACTTTCCAATCAATGTGATGCTTGGCAAGGATTCTGTTAAAAGCCGTCTTGATGGTGAGAGCGGTTTAAGCTTTACCGAATTCAGTTATATGTTATTACAAGCCTACGATTTCGTGCACTTACACCAAGCATATGGTTGTGAATTACAAGTGGGCGGCAGTGATCAATGGGGAAACATCACAGCTGGGATTGATCTCGGACGTCGCATGCACGGACTTGCTCTCAAAGGTATGACTTGCCCATTGTTGACTCGATCCGACGGAACAAAAATGGGAAAAACAGAATCAGGTGCAATCTGGCTCGATCCCAAACGGACAAGCCCATACAAATTCTATCAATACTGGGTTAACATTGCCGATGACGATGCAGGCAAGTGTTTGCGTTTTTTGACCGAGTTGGAAATGGCAGAGATTCAAGCATTAGACGAATCTCGTCAAGCTGAGCCACATTTACGATCGAGCCAAAAGTGTCTAGCAGAACAAGTGACACGCAATGTTCATGGTGCAGCGGGATTGGCCACGGCTCTACAAGCGACGGCGATATTCTTTGGATCGGAAATTCATGATTTAGATGACACTCAGTTGTTGGATATCTTTGCGGACGTGCCCAGCGTATCCGCTAGTCGAGATCGGTTAGGTAGCAGTGAATTTACAATGATTGATGCCTTAGTTGAATCTGGGTTGTGCACAAGTCGGAGTGATGCGCGGCGAGCAATTGAACAGGGCGGTGGCTATGTGAACAATCGCCGCATCGATTCATTGGGTTATGTGCTAACAGCTAGCGACCTAGCGAGCGAAACAGTGATTGTCCTGCGGCGTGGAAAAAAGAAATACGCGTTGATACAATTTGCAAATGCGTAGACAACTCTCGTCTCACGGTTTTAAAGGCTCTGTAGTAAGTCATGCAACGTATCAAAAAACGATGGAGGCGGATCTTACACATATTTCTCGCAGTGTCCGTGTTGATATTGTTGGTTTGCTTATTGATTCTTTGGTTATTGCAGACCGTACCTTTAAGTTACCAAATTGCCTTGGCTGTCGAAGATAAAGTGCAGCACCCGCATTTGGTAGCACTGCAAGAAACCGTGGACAACATCAAAGATGATATATGGCATCGCGATAAATTGGTTCTTGAGGTGAGTGAGCTGCAAATCAATGCGTGGCTGGCAACGGAATTGGGGCCGCAATCGAGGAGGGCCTTGCCCGCAGGCATTAAACAGCCGCGCATAGAGTTGGGAAACCAACAACAGACGTTGTATTTTACGATTGAACGTTCGCGGTTTACCGTGGTGATTTCGATCGTTGTGCAGACCGAACTTGGAGATGATCCGAATACGGTCGAGATTCGTATCGTGAGTGTCCACGCCGGTAGTTTACCGATTCGTATGAAACGAGCGTTCGATGAAATTCAGTCGGCCATGGCCCGTCAGGGAGTGGATTTTCAATGGAAGCCGGGGACCAATCGTGAGGTAGGTGTCGTGACGATACCGAATCAGATACGGATTAAGCACAAGCAAAAGAAGATATCAGTCAATAAACTATCTATTGGCGATGGTGTTGTCGAAGTCATCGCAGATTTGGATTGATAGGGTCTCGGCAGATTGTTTTTACGGGTTCTTGGGAAGAAAACGGAATTCCCATTGTTCGTCTGCCAGCATATGGGCCACAAGTTCACCTTGAAGTTTGGTGGTTTGTATTAGAATCGAAAACTGCTGTGGAGTGTTTTCAATGGGTGGCTCAAAGGTTCCGTGGTCGATGCGTGTGACGGTTCCTCGGTTACCAGAAAGCGTGCCTTCTAATGTCAAGTATTCAACGCGGTGATTGGCAAGGCGCGAGACGACGAATACCTGGTTGTCCTGCGGAATTTCCCCCCACCTCCATGTAAGTAGTTCATCGTTGGCTTCGAGCATGAAATCCAAGTGAGAATCTGCAGTCGCGTCGTCTGGTGTTTCATGATAAAGAATGACACAACGCGGCATGTTTCAACAAGTCTTCCTGTAAACAGAATATGTGTGGGTATTGAGTACGAGCTAATTAGGTGCGAGGATGCGAGTGGTGTCACTTACCGTAAGCGGTGTGGCGAGTTCAGTTGCGGAAACGGTCACGGTGAGTTTATGGATTCCAGTTGCAACTGCTTTGACATGTATCTTATATGGAATGATTTTTTGGTTAGGTTCCAGCGATTTAATAACGGGTAACGTCGCACTGAGATGATTTTTGGCAACGGACTCACTGAGTTGTTGTTCCGTCACAGTTGAGTGTTCAATCGCAGTAATAATCATTCCTGTGGGTGCGGAAACTTTGATTTCGATATTGGAAGCGGATGAGTTACCGGTGTTCTGTAAATACAGAAAAAATGTATTTGGACTTCCTTTTTCAATGGGTTCACTAAGAACCGCTAATTTCAGTTGCAGTTTTGGTGGTGCTGCCGACTCTGGCGGAATGACGGGTTCATTAAGGTGACCGAGATCAGCAGCAGGGTCGAGCGATGGTTTTTCCTCGGCAGGTTCGCTGCCGTCGGGTGAGAGATCCAGTGGATTGATTTCCGGTGTCGCTGTGATTTGAATTGGAATCTGTTTTTTGATCGCTTCAAGTCCATCCCCAATAACTCGCAATTGAATCTTCTCGCCATCGCTTTTTTGCGTAGCTAAGCTCTGAATTATGAGCGTGTGAGATTGAGCGGGTGCCAGCGTGGGGATATCTAAAATAATAGCTTGGCCCCGACGATGGTGCCCTTCGCTGGCCAACTGAGATTTCAAAGAAGCAGGTAACAAAACGTCGATAGCGATGTTTGTGATGGGGTTGTTAGATTGGTTTGTGACGCGGAAACGATGTGTGTTTGTCGAGTTGTTGGCGAACTGCAGGGGACCTTTCATGGTTACGGCGAGGCTATCGGTGCTTGCTTTGGGCAGATTGTCCGATGTGCCGTTGTGAGGTGTTACCTGTACGCAAGTTTCCTTATCGATGGTGAGCCCGGTTGCGAGCGTTGCCCGCAATTGATGACATAGTGTACCGGATTGTGTGATACGTAGAGATAGTTTCTTAACCATCGTTTGACCTGGTTGGATATTAGTCGCTTGAAAACCGACCTTACGAATGGTTGGGTTACCCTGTGGGTTGGTTCGTGAGACATGAATGAACCCAGGACCAAGTGTTTGTACGAGTTGGACTCGGTCAATGGGTCGGTTCGATCGATTGTGCATCAATATTTGATATTCGGCTATCTCGTTGAGGTGTGCAGTTTCGGGACCTGTTATCTTAATTTCTAATGGAGATTGAATTATTTTAGTGACCGTTTGTGATGATGATTCGAGTCCCTCTTGGCAGGTCACCGCAAGTACTTGTTCAATCGAACCAACTTCATTAGCCTGATATTCGATGGTCATTTGCTTTTGTGTGCGGGGTGGGATGTCCCCGAGATTCCAGGAAGCTTGGCGGCCAATGATGTTTGCAAGGGGGTTACTCGATACTACGTTGACAGCAAATGGTAAGGTCTGAGTCAGCGTGACGTTTGTAGCTGTTTGGTTCCCAGGATTAGTGACGGAAACTTGTAACCGGATCGGTTTTCCAATCTCAGCAGCTGTTGGTCCCGTGGCTGAAATATTCAGAGCGGGGGCGTTCCACATAACGTGTGCTGAAGATGCGCCGATTACCATATCTGGGGTTTGTTGCGTTGTATTGGCTGGACGGATGATCTCGATGAGCACTTGGACGCTACCCGCTTGAGTTTGGTTAGATGTGACGCGAACAGCAGCTTGGCCAAGGTCATTGCTATGGACGTCGATTGAATCGAGCTGTTCGTTGTTTTGTGCCGTTGATAGTGTGGCTTGGCGGTTACTGATGATGCGATAGCGCACGATGTAATCTGTAAGTGGTGTGTTGTCAGATTTTCGCATCACCGATGTCGTCAGTATTGGCTGTGTACCTACGGGAATTGAAAGCGATGTAGGGAATTTCCATTGAACATCGACCCAATGCACGTGGATGTCTCGATATTGTTTATCCCATTCTGTTTCGGTCGAAGCTCCCACTAGGATTTTTGTCGTGCCGACCTGTTCAGCACTTATTGTGATCCAACTTTCTCCACGTGATACGGTGACATCGTCCATAAGAGTCGTGGTGTCATTGTGGACAAGTTCAGCGCGTTCCGCGGAGATCGTGTGGGCGTAGGTGTCCGTTACTTGGTTACCATATTTTGGGAATAACCAGCGAAAGCCATTGGGATTACCACCGCCGGCAGATTCAAATCTTGCCTGACTACCCGCGGGTTCTGGTGCAATCGTCCATTCCAACTTTCGCCCAATTCGTAGCTTGCCTTCTCGACCTCGTAGACCTGCTTTAAGAACAACGGCGCTGCCCACGGGTGCGGTTATTGCTTTTGACGATATCCACAAACTGCCTGGGCGTGTTGCTTGGTTTGCTACTGCTGATGGTGTTTGTTGTGATTTGAATTTATTTTCAGAATCTGCAAATGACGCCGGTGGCGCAGGTTTTTCAAAGGCGGGCTTCGGGAACGGGTTGGGGAAGTTTCCTACTTGTTCGGTATCGCGGAAGGGATGTGTAATCGTGGTCGATTGTTCTGGTTGAAATAATCGAGCACCACTGGGATCAATTTTTGGAAAACGCCACGGTGAACATCCAGCAAACACAGTAAGACAAACCACTAACGCTAAACAGCAGATGTTGTTCAAGAGTAACCGCAAAGGTATATTTTCAGTTTTGGATGGTGTTGCCTGGCACATTGCGTTGTGTTGGTGGAGGAGAGGAAAAAATAAAGAAAAACAGCATTCGTATTATTCGTGAAAAGGGCATTGGGAGGTAAGACGAGTTTTAGGCGAATTCGCCTTATTATCAAATAAAATAAGGAAAACAGTTAGTTCAGGGGGATTTGATAGCTAAGTTGAACTTGTGGAAATCGGTAATCTGGGAAAGAATACTGTGCGGTTTGGTGTTGAATTGTTTGTAGATGACAGATTCACAGCCAAACGAGCGTTACATGTTGAAATTTCAATGTGTTGGATGTAATGAACGAGAGCCGATCGATCTTTTATAGGGTCATATACAAAAAGGATTTTGGGAGTATAAGAATGACGCGTAGAGTAGTTGAGAAAATATCGTATGGTTTGATACTGTTAGTGGTGGGTCTTGTCGGTCCACAAAGTGCGACAGGGGATGATCTTGCTGACGCCATCAAGCAAACAGAATCAACTTCACGGCGGTTAATCGACGTGCAAAAAAAGGACCGTTGGAGAGATGAATTAAAGTCTGCGCTGGATTACGATCAGCTCAGCGCTGTTTTAAGTAAAGGTAAGGCAGCTCGAAAATCAGAAATCATTGCTATTCGCGATCATTATATTAGTGCTCTTCCAGGGCTGTCTAAAAAGCATAAGTTATTGGCAGAACAGACACGACAAGGGTTGGAGAGTTGGGTTCAGGCGCTGCCTTCTTTGAATTTGCAGCAGATACTGACGAAGCTCAAATCTAATCCACCTAAATATGTAGCGTTAACATCACAACAGGTTTCCGCTCATCGGCAGGCACTTGATACAGCAGTTGGAAAGCTAACTTCCTATTTAAAGACCAAGGGTGGAGATTTTGATTGGAATTCCCAAATCCATTGGGACGGATTATTGGCAGAATTAGCCAAGACTGATCCTAATTTAGAGATATTGGATCGGTCGTTAAAGGGATTCTTTGGGCCGGATGTCGAAGGACTAGAGCAATCGGAGTTTATTCAGCTACGTACGACATTGCGGGCATATATGAATGCAATTTACTTTACCAATAACACCAAGAGTGAGCAGATGTTTGAAGTCCAAGTTACTCGTCTCGTTGAGAGCTTGACAAACTATTTGGAAACACCGGACAACGAAAATGCGTGGAAAATAGGGCGAGTTATTGGCTGGCTCGAACGAGCGGAACAGGTAGCAAATCTACGTAATGAAGTTCGTTACCATTTTTTCCAACCCAATATTTTCTTGCATATATCTCAACATCTAATATCTTCCGGTGAAAAACGAATCGTCGATCAGACTCAGAATATTTCACAGGTCGTAAAGGGTGTGCCTGTAAAGGGAGTGGCAACGATGAAGGGGCAAGTCTCATTTGCGTTAGCAGAGAACAGTCAGCGGGCAACGATTAACGTGATGATGGATGGCACGATTTTAAGCAAAAATGTAGCAGAAAAATCAGGTGTGACTGTGAACACGAACGGAACAACGACAGTTCATGCAGAAAAAAGAATATCGTTTGATAAGAACGGATTCACAAATTCTCCGGCAACAGCGAAAGCAACAACCAAGCTTGAATTAGGTAGTATTGATGCTCCTTCATCGGCCTATGAGTCCATTGCCAAAACGAAGTTTATTAAAGGTCGGTCGGATAATGAAGAGGCAGCATCTCAGTTGTCGGTGGATTCCGTGACCAAGGAAATGGATGCCAATGTATTAGAAATGCTTAGTGATATCATCGACGGATACAAAACCAAAATCCGTGATCCGTTGCTCCGGCGAGGTGGATTTCCCGAGCAGTTCAATACATCGTCGACTAAAGAGCTTGTCAATTTACAACTGTTACAGACTGGTCGTTATCAGCTTGCTGCGTCCTCAGAACCGCCGGCGCTGAATAAGAATACAGATGTGTCGTTGAGGTTACACGAGTCGTTTGTGCGCAACTTTACCGAAGTTGTACTTGGTGGTGTAGAGTTGACCGACGAGAAATTGGTTGAACATATGACTCGATTTGGAGCGGAAATTCCGGATGAATTGAAAACCGGATCGGGCAAAAAGAGTTGGGCTATAACATTCTCTAGTACACAACCGATTAGCGTTGGATTTCGCAATCAGCAAATTGTAATCGCTATTCAAGGGCAGCAGTTTCGTGACGGTAAACGATTGATTAAGGAGCCTATTCGAATTGCTGCGACATATAATGTCGAAAAGACGGAGACTGGAATGCGGTTACAACGTGATGGTGATGTGGCAGTTGACTTTCTTGCCCGCAAAACATTGACGGCCATTCAAGTTGCTACAAAAACCGTAATGAGCAAGAAATTCAATGCTCTGTTTAAAGATGACATTGTTGGCCAAGGTGGAATCAAACTACCGGGACAATGGGAGAATGCTGGAAATCTTATTTTACAGCAACTCGGCGCAAATAATGGTTGGCTAATGTTGTCTTACAATCTAGGTAAGCCGAGCGAATAGGGTTAGGAGTTTGTTTCCGAATGTTAGCTAGGCCGCGGTGCGGGTAGTATTTCAATCCGGAATGCATATGTTTTGTGCCGGTCTTATGTGGCGAACATGTATCGCTAGTGGTATCTTAACGGTCACAGGTACTCTCTTTAGATATAGGTTGCGAGTGTGATGGACAGATGGGTTGAAATATCGTTCGATTGTCTCCCGTTGCGTAGCGTTGGGCGTGTGGATGCTCCGTTAGACGCCTCACCCAAGTATCAGCGTCGCTGTGAGCTAGTGAAATTGGCTATTGAGCGGCATGGTGCATTTAATACCTATTATTTGTACGCGGGGCAAGCCGTTTACCACCTAACCAATGACGCACAACTTGGAATGCTACAATTCTCATTTGAGGGAACCGTGCTCACCAACCCAAGTGATGATCAAACGAAACGAGTTGATTTACAGGTTCAATTAGAGGGTGACGTTTGTGATTGGTTAACCCAGCCAATTGTGCAATGGTTTGAGAAATGTGTGCGAGAAGCTGTGAAAATCGAGTTTGATCGCTATATCGCTGCTGGAGACTTACAAGAAACGCGTGACCGCATTGAAAAAATCACTTCTGAATCGGATGAAGCAGGCGGTTTTCTCGGAATGTATCTCTAAAATTCTGTGGCAATCAAATACCAAAAACTAAGCTCTATCAGTGTTTTGGTACAAGTTTCTCAATATCACGGACGATTTCAGCTCTACCATTTAACGCAAAACTGTTACGGATTGCATATTTTGCACCTGTTTTACAGTAGATGGTTATGCAGGGGGGGCATATATCAACTGATTCGGTATGTCGAATCAGAAAATAATGGAACCTTATATTTGTGCTGTTATCGCTAGGTAAAATTGTGCCCTCGACTGTCAAACATCAATTTAGCCCCACATTATGGCTACTATTCGTAATTAGTATGCTGACTGGGTGCACTGCATCACAAACGTCATATTTACGTGAACGTGGCGAATTGTCCCACTACGTCGATAGTGAGCTTAAAATTGAATATCCGGATCTTGACCATCAACCAATTACAGAAGTCGCTCAGACGCGTGCGCCTATTTCGCTAAGTAAACCAGATTTTGATAAACCGTGGGAGTTATCGCTTCAGGAAGTGGTACAAACCGCACTCAAGAACAGCAAAGTTATTCGCAACCTAGGTTCCGTTACACCTTTTGGCTTTGCCGATGGTTTGTCAGGTCGAACAGCAGGTGCCGCGACAGTATACGATCCAGCGATTTTTGAGACGGATCCGCAAAGCGGCGTACAAGCGGCTCTTTCCGCATTCGACGCTCAATTCACAACGAGTATGTTTTGGCAGAAGACGGACCGACCTCAGAATGTGAATGATAGCGATTTCGGATTTTCACCGGTCAATTTCAAGCAAGATTTAGGCACCATTGATGTCGCCTTGACCAAGCGGGCCGCCACAGGCACTCAGTTTACACTTAGAAACCAAACAATCTATGATGCCAACAATCGAGGGTTTGGGCGAGCGTTGCCTTCAGATTGGTTTACCGCAATTGAAGGCGAGATTACGCAACCGTTACTGCGAGGTAATGGAACGATGGTGAATCGTATTCCAGTCATGATTTCCAGAATAAACACTGATGTGAGCCTTACTATATTCGAAACAAGTGTTCGCAATATGGTGATGGATGTCGAGAATACCTATTGGGATTTGTATACAGCTTACCGCAATCTCGAAGCCAGTCGTATTGCTCGAGATAGTGCACAGGTCACATGGAAAATAGCCTACGAAAAGTTCGTGGGTGGTATTGAAACAGCCCAAGCTGAAGCCCAGTCTCAGGAGCAATATTTTTTCTTCCAAGCTCAGGTTGAAACAGCTTGGAATGATTTGATGCGGGCAGAACAAAGTTTACGTTGGTTGATGGGACTTACGGCATCCGACGGACGCGTCATTCGGCCATCTCAAGAGCCAACCCAAGCTAAGGTAGTGTTTGATTGGCAAGAATCGCATGAAGAAGCGTTATTGCGAAGTGTGGAATTACGACAGCAAAAATGGGCCATTAAACGTCGCCAATTGGAGTTAAAGCTCGCACGACATAATACCTTACCACAAGTTAACTTAGTTGCCTTATATCGTTGGTTAGGTTATGGCGACGAACTCATTAGCGCGGAACCAAATGGTTTGAAATTTGTTGCTCCGGGTTCAACGGCATGGGAGGGATTAACCGATGGCAATCACCAAGAACTGCGAATTGGAATTGATATTAGGCCACCTCGAATTGGTGCTCGCCAAGAACTCGCCGCTGTCCGCAACGCTCAACTTAATCTGAAACGTGATATGGTTCGCTTGGATGATATGGAGCTCAATACATCACACTTATTAGCAACGGCTATGAAAAATTTGGACTACAATCATCGCCAAGCTCAATTGCATTACAATCGTTGGTCAATTTCACAGAAAGAAGTTGATTCAGCTGTGGCCCTTTACAAAGGCGGTAAGACAACGCTTGATCAGGTCTTGCAAGCACAACGACGACACGCTCAAGCTCAAACAGATTATTACCGAGTATTGGGTGCTTACACCAAAGCGATCGCTGACGTTCATTTCCGCAAGGGAACACTACTGGAGTATAACGATATTCAGCTATCCGAAGGTGCCTGGCCTGGTAAAGCATATGCGGATGCGATGGATCGTGCCCGCCAACGTGATGCGAGCCGATATTTAGATTATGGATTTACTCGTCCCGGTGTGATTAGCCGCGGAACGTTGGAAACACTTGCGACGCAAGATTTAGCAGATGCAGTGGAACCCGCTGCTGATGCTATTGACGATGCTGGTGGAAGTGAAGGTGAGGACAAATCTGATAAGCCCACATTGCCTTCTGCACCGGTATTAGATTTTAGCCCCGCGCTACCAACGCCGGCGAAACCGACCTCAGAATCTGATATTTAGACAAGTGGCGTACGTTGTGCGTTTTTCCTTTTAAACGTGAATGCTCGTAGATAGTTCTCATGGCGCCCTAGATGTGTTAAAACAGTGTTGGTTTATGCACGCATGCAACAGGGGATTAACTAATACATGTTTGTTAGTTTTGATGGTACTGACGGGGTTGGGAAATCTACTCAGATCGAACTTTTTACACAATGGCTGAGCAGCCTGGGGTGTGAATACGTCTTTTGCCGAGATCCAGGAAGCACAGCCCTTGGCGATGCATTGCGTGATATATTATTGCAAAAACATGATATGGCGATCGACCGTCGCAGCGAAATGTTTCTGTATATGACAGCTCGTACTCAGTTGGTTGAGGAGATTATTAAGCCGGCACTGGCTGAGGAAAAGTTAGTGGTGTGTGATCGGTATTTATTAGCAAATATTGTTTATCAAGGCCATGCTGGTGGATTGGACCCTGAGTTGGTACGCCGAGTTGGCGAAGTGGCAACACAAGGCATTCGGCCAGCACTAACATTTGTACTCGACATGGATGTGACAGCGGCGCGCCATAGAATGGATCGCGAATTAGACCGTATTGAGTCCCAGGGGTTAGGCTATATGGAACGCGTACGGCAGGGGTTTCTTCAGGAAGCGGCACGTTATCCTGACGAGATTCAGGTAATTGATGCGAATCGAACGATCGACGAAATTCAGGCGGAAATCCAACAGGTTGCCGCAGCACGATTGAACTTACCATCACGGAGCATTTGATTTAGATGAGTTGGCAGGGAATTGTCGGACATGACAAACAAGCTGATTTTTTTCGCTGCAACCTTGAACAGGGCAGGTTGGGTTCAAGTTTTTTGTTCTTAGGATCTACCGGAATTGGCAAACGCAAGTTCGCTTTAAAGTTAGCACAATCGCTTTTCTGCCAACAGAACGATACGGCCCAGTTGCAACCGTGTGGTGATTGTCCGGCGTGCCGACAAGTTCTTGCCGACACGCATCCAGATTTGCATCTAATTGGCGTGGATCGAGCTCATGGAAAACGATCTATTATCAAGGCACAGTTGGTTGGTGGGAAGAAATCTACTGCTCATGAAAGCAATCAAGACTTGGAGCAGCACCCGTCACCACCTTCAAGAGCAGATCCAACAGCGATGACACCGGGTTTTGATATTCAATCGAGTGATTTATCGACGCACTATCAGGGGCTGTGCTATCAGTTGAATTTGAAACCGGCTCAAGCGAGTCGTCAAATTGCCATAATCGACGATGCCGATTGTATGCAAGACGAAGCGGCTAATGCATTATTGAAGACACTAGAAGAGCCACCGGCAGGTTCGGTATTGATTCTGATTGCCAGCAATCCTCAACAAATCCTGACAACCATTCACTCCCGCTGCCAAATCATACTATTTCAAACACTCTCAGATGAACAAGTTAAGCAAGTGTTGCTCGATAACGGCGCTGTCGAGACAGAGGACCAAGCAAGGGTGTTGGCAAGTCTTGCGGGCGGGAGTGTTGAAGTCGCCTTAGGTGCAGTGGATGGCAAGTTGGTGGAGTTGCGGCAAGAGGTGTGTGATTTGCTGCCAGTGTTTTCTCAAACACCCCAGCGTTTAGCCTCTGTGGTGGAATCGTACGTTAGTGCCCCCAAAGACAGTTCCGCGCAACGTGAGTGTTTTCAACAAGCCGCAGACGTTATTCTGAAAGTGTTCCATCTGATGTTGTTGCAACGAACGGGAGTTGAATATTCAGCAGACCAGATCGCTCAATCGACTGTGACAACGATGCTGCAGAATTGGAGAGGTGACGAAGAAACAATTATTGCCTGTATTGACCGTACACTTGATGCTGTGACACAACTCAATGCGAATGCAAATATCAAAACACTAGTAGATGCCTGGATTGATGACTTAGCTCAAATTCACATATGTGGTGGATATATGGTACCGGATTTGTAGTGGTTCTAATTAACTCAATAAAAACCCCCTGTTCGCAATTGTACGAACAGGGGGTTTATTGTTTGTGATGACAAATATGCCAGCATTATTCGCGTGGGCGAATGGCTCCCGTTAGACCACTATAATCATGGCGATCATTAAGGTGCCACAGGGGTGTACCCTGTTCTACACGCCGCCGCAAGATCGCGATTTTTTCATCTGATCCAGCTGGTGCATTGGTTGCTTCGAATTCATCGCCTTCAATAGGAGCGAAATCTTCATCATGTCCGTACTTGAGGATCGCCTCAAATACATTTCGTACTTCTGACATCTGCTTAATACCTTATTTCAAAAAAAGTGTTAAATGACAACAAACAAAGGGTAGCTTCCATTTGGCTTGACGCACGTTAATATTACGTAGAATAACAACGATTCGTTCAAGTAAATGGAAAACAGTGCGTTTGATAGCTGTCGAGTTGTTGGAGAATAGACGTAGCGTCAATGCTAGCGAACTAAGTGGAGAGTATTTAATCTTCTTATCTATTTTTTCGGATTCGGTACAAGTGGTAGAGGGTACCACGCACTAAACCGCTCACTCAAAGTTTACTATTCTCGTGGAGTGTCCTATTATTAGCTTTACTGCTATTAAGTCAATAAAAAAAATGTTTTTTTTAACAGATAATGCGAAAACTACTGATATTTGATTGGTATTGGGTGAATTGTGAGGGAAAAAGACGTCAATTGGCTATGATTTAGCAAACAACCACCAACGAGCGACGAGTCTTAGAAATGAATAGGAGATGGTAATGATTTGGGTACAACGAAAGATAACGATACCTGCTAAACATCGTGGATTTCATCTGATCACAAACTTGATTGAGCAAGAGATTGAGGAGTTAGGTCGAATCGATATTGGTGTATTGCACGTGTTTATTCAGCACACATCGGCCTCTTTAACGATCAATGAAAATGCGGACCCTGATGTTCAAGTTGATTTGGAATCTTCGATCAACGCGATTGCCCCAGAAAATTTCCCATATATTCATACGCTCGAAGGACCTGATGATATGCCCGCCCACGTAAAAGCATCTTTGCTCGGAGCCAGCGTGTCGGTGCCAATTTGCAAGGGGCGATTGCTACTGGGCACATGGCAAGGCATCTACCTAGCAGAGCACCGTGATCGTGCGGGCGGTAGGAATTTGGTTCTGACGCTACAAGGGACGATGGATTAGCACCAATTGACACGAATGACTTTTGATCGCTAACGTGTTATCACGGTGCCTATTTAGCTGTTTGTAGGGTTACCACTTGTTGGTGGATTTGGTCGATACCTGTGGTGGAATCAGCAACCACCTTAGCAGCAGCGGCTAGTGCGACCTTGGCTTTAGCTAAGGCGTCTGCGGGAGGCTTTCTCGCAGCAATCGCTTCCGTTTGAACCTTCTTTGCAGCGGCCAAGGCGGTTTGTGCATCGACGACAGCTTTCTGAGATGCAGCGTACGCTTGTTGTGCTACTGTTAATTCAGCTTTGAGAGTTACAATTAGTTTCTCGGCAACCGGTAATTCAGCAGTTTTCTTGTCGGTAAGCGTTTTCAACACGTCAGCAGCAGCTTTTAATTCTTTATCACCGCCGGTGCTAGTGACCGCTTCGTTTGCCTTGGTAACCGCAATTCCCAATGCCACGACAGCGGTTTTTAAGTTGTTTGAATTGGTAACCGCATCTGTTTGAGATTTTTCAGCAGCTTGTTGAATCTTCAACGCGGCCGCTTGAGTTGCTGTCGCAGCGGTCACACGTTTCGTCGTGTTTGCAACTGTCGTGTCGGCCGCGGTGACTTTTGCATTGGCGGTATTGTATGTCGCTTGTGCTTCTTTGGCCGTTCCGCCAAGTTCCGCGTGAGTTTGATGTTGGGTGGCCAACGTTTCATAGGCGGCATCGAGTTTCGTGTGTAGCGTCCCAAGTTGTTTGGAGAAAGCGATTTCGCTATTCCAGTAGTCCACTTGTTGTTGGCTCGCCAAGACGATTGCTTGTGCTTCAGCGGCCAGTTTTGCGGCGGCGGTCGTTGCGTCTTCCGCCGGCTTGACGGTCGCCCCAATTGTGTCCATGTCCTTTTTGGCATTAGCCATATTCGTTGTCGAATCGACCTTAAGTTTTTGAGCGGTTGCGAGTTGTTGCTGAGCCGTAGTGAGTTCAGCTTTGGTTGTTGCCGCGGTTGATTGTGTGGTTTTCAAGTCGTTGAGTCGCGTAGTCAGTGCAGCTTCTAGTTGGGCAGTGAGTTCTCCAAGTTCTTTGTCATCGGTGTTCGTTGCGGCCGCAGCCTTAGCTTTCGCTACTGATTCAGTAAGGCCAGGAATAACGGGAGCAGTTTTGGTCGCGAGTGTCGTCAGGGTTTTGTATTTAGCATCCAACGATTTCGTCGATGTATCGTAGGTTGTGATTTGACTTTGAGCGGTTGCTAATGTTTTCTTAGCAGTTTCCATTTGCAGCATAGCTGTTGCCAAGTTCTTTTTGATTAGATCCATATTGGCTTTGGTTTTTGCGGCGTTGTCGGCTAATGGTTTATGTTTTGTTTGGGCAGCAGCGAGTGCAGTCGTTGAAGTTGCGAGTCGAGTTTCCAAAGGTTGAGGGTTCGAATCAAGTTCACCGACAAGTACACCGTCATCTGCTTTCCAGACGTTGATTTTCCCAGTCCAATCACCAGCGATAACGCGATTGGTTTCATCACAGAAAGAGCATTCCATCGCAATGTCAGAGAATGCAGGGAAGGCTCGTTGTTGAGCGCCAGCTTGGTCCCAGACTTTTGTCACACGATCGCGCCCGCAGGTCACTAGACGCCCGTCACGAGCAAATTCAAGGCTTGAAACGCCACCCCCATGAGCCCCCCATGTTTTCACTTGGCTTCCATTTTCCATTTCCCAGAGTCGAACGCTACCGTCTTCACTACTGGTTGCCAGAATATTTGAATCCGCCCGCCAGGAGATACCTGTAATGCGTTTGGAATGACCTTTGAGTGTCAGATACTCTCGACCGGTAAACGCTTCCCAGACGTGTAGTCCGCCGTTGCGGTCGCCGGTTGCTAGCAGTACACCGTCGGGTGAAAACTCCATACGAGTAATCCATTCGGTGTGTTTTTTGATTTCGAAGAGTTGAGAACCGTCTGCTGTTGAAAAAATACGAATGAGTTTCGAAGGTCCGCCAAGTGCGATGAGAGATTGATCGGCACTAATGTCAGCCCCCATTACTGCGTCCAGTTCATCACCGATTTCAAATACTCGTTCCCCATTAGCAATATTGAAAACAATAACTTTTCCCGTTGATGAGGATGTGCCTCCACCAGCTAACAGCAGACTACCGTTGCGGCTGAATTTCAACACATAGGCGATTCCTTCGGGATAGGGCAGTACGCCTTTGATTTGCAGAGTATTGGAATCGTAGAGCGTAATTTTCTTTTGGCCGGCGATAGCAGTAAGCGACGACCATGGATTGGTGGCGATGGCACTGACTGCTGCTGTCTTAGGCGAATACACATTTGGTTGTTTGTCGATACGACCGGGCATTGGGGCCGTGGCCGGTTTTCCAGATGGATTGTCACTCACGGTAAATTCAAATTTTGGTTTTTCCGGAACCATGACTTTACTACCGGAATTTTCGGGGGCACCGGCGTCGATCCATTTCTTAATGGTTTCAATTTCGGGCGATGGAATGGGATCGGCATTCGGTGGCATAAAGGGTTCAGATTCATGCGTGATTAACATGAAGAGGTAGCTATCTGCGGCAGCTCCAATTTCAATAACGTCACCAGAGGCTCCACCTAGCATAATATTGGTGTACGTTGAAAGATCGAGCCCACCACTTTTTTTGTTAACGTTGTGGCAAGTCGCGCAGCGTTGTTTTAAGATTGCCGATACGTTATCGTCCCATGTCATACGCAGTTCTTTTTTATCTTGAGCGGATACAAATGAGGTGATGCTTATGAGCAAGGCAATGGCTAGGAATTGACGAAACATGATACTTCTCCGAAGGGGCTTTCAGGGTGCTGAAAACAACTAATGACAGTAGTAAAGGAATTTAAATGTAGGAGTGTTGGTAACATTCCTGTTGGCTTAGTGGTTAAATAGAAATTCGCGTGAATTCAATAGTGCCCAGAATGTATCTTCGAGCGCTTGCTGTTTATTCTCTTCCTGAGAGATGATTTCCACGAGATTGGTAAGCTCTTTTTCGGTAGGCTTGCGGCACAGACACCGAATGTATAATTCTTCGAGAATCTGAGGAATGGGCACTTCTTCGCCGAGTCGCGTCGGAATCAGTTTGCCTTGTTGGATTTTCGCATTAACAGTATCGCCGTTAAGCATATGCAGCGCCTGTGAAAGATTGGGTTCCATTTTTACTTCGCAGGCACAAACCGTTTCTCGTTTGGCTCGGCCAAATGTCGTTAAGAAGTAGGTACTCGTATTTCCATTTGCAATTTGCACTGCGCGGGCACCATTAGGCAGACCAGGGAACTTGTTGGAAGTCGAGGTGATCTGTGTAATGGCATCGAGCATGATTTCGGCACGCATACGGCGTAGAGCAGCGTGTGAGAAGTTGCGTGAATCCTTTTCGTTGGTTTCATTGGTTCCGGTGCTAAGTTGATATGCACGGGACGTGCAAATGTCGCGAACGATTTTCTTGAAGTCGTAGTTGTACTCGGTGAACTTAGAAGCGAGCGTATCGAGTAGTGCGACATTGACTGGAGGATTACTCACTCGAACATCGTCTACTTCATTGATAATTCCTTGGCCAAAGAAGTGGGCCCAAACTATATTGGAAAGATTTCGAGCAAAATAAGGATTGTCATTTGACGCTAACCAGCCTGCCATTACTTGGCGACGATCTTTCCCTTGTACATCCGGAGTATCACCGCCGAGGAACTTAGGCTCCATCACTCGGTTTCCAACAGGGTGACGCACGACGCCACTACCGCTATTAAACACAATGATTTCACGCGGGTCTTCGGCTGATTTACGTCCGATTTGGGAGAAGAACGCGGCGAAGCTATAGTAGTCATCCATCGTCCATCGGTCGAATGGGTGATTATGGCATTGTGCACATTGGATACGCATGCCCATAAACACTTGAGCTACATTTTCAGCGACTTTAAGCGTGTCTCTTTCGTTTTGATAATAATTTGTCGCTGCATTAGCAAACGTACCGCCGTTGCTAGATAGCAAGTCTTGGACCATCACGTTCATGGGTACGTTGTTTGCAATCTTGTCCTGCAGCCACGTGTAGTACAATAGCATCGATTTGTAACTGATTTGTTGGGTTGTTCGGATCGTTAATAGTTCAGCCCATTTCATCACCCAAAGTTCGACGAATTCTTTACGTCCTAACAGGTCGTCAACAAGTTTGTCGCGTTTCTTGGGATCCGCGTCAGCCAAGAATGCGTTGTATTCATCGACGGTTGGAACGCGTCCAGTGATATCCAACGTGGCTCGACGGAGAAATTCCTCATCCGAGCAGAGTTCTGAAGGGATGATACGTAGCTTTTTGAATTTTTCGTTTAACAGTGTGTCAACGTAGTTGTTTTCGGGAATTTCTTTCCATGTGAAATCGAGTCCTTTGGGGAGTACGATAATGTGGGTGCCGACGGTGTGCGTGTCAAAGCGAGCCATGACGAATGCTTCGCCTCGGTTCTGAGCGGTTGTTGTACCGTCTTGATCGATAATGACCGAGTTTTCGTTGCTTGATAGGAAGAAGGCGAGATGACTAACATCGCGATTGGTTCCATCGGAATAGAAAGCACGGACGGTTATTTTTTGTGTAGCACCTTCGCCATCGAGCACCGCGGACCTCGGGTACACTTCGATTTTCGTGCAGGTTGGAATGTCCGCTTTGTCGGCAACAGCGCCTGCATCAATCCATTCATGCATGAGGTTGTACAGTGGGTCATCCTTACGGAATCGAGTACCGCCAGTATGCGGTACTGCAGCAGTACTCTTGGTAAGCATTAGGCTCTCGTGTGGAAACGCGAGGTTGATTCGGCGGTTTCCAATTTCACGTGTTACCCGTTGATAATCACCAGCATGGTCAAAACCAAAAAGAGATAATCGAAAGCCATCTTTACCACTAGCAGCACCGTGACAACTTCCAGTATTACAGTTTGCTTTCATGAAGATGGGCATGATGTCTAGCTTAAAGCTAAGTTCTGGGGTCACCGTGGAATCCTTAACAACGGCAGGTAAACTTAACGTCTTACCACCAAATGTGACGGATACAGTGGTTTCGCCGTCTGCTGCAGGAGCGAGTGTTGTTCCCTCGAGTTTGATGAGGTTCTTGTCAGCAACGGTGATGGTTGCTTCTGCCGTCACGTCACGCGTCAGTCCATCGGCAAACACGGCTTGAACCGTGATAATTTGGCGATCGCGGGCATTGTACAATCCAATGTCACTTGGATAGGCTATGATCTCAGTCAATTCAGCCGCTGAAATAACGGTCGAGGAAATAATGAGTGCTAGACAAGCGATGTAACGTAATGTTGAAGCCATGATGACAAAAACCTAATGGTTGGAAAATGGTAAAACGTATGTGTTGATTATTGGTTGCAAAAGACCTACTCTTCGCCGCCACCCGCTTCTGGGTTGGTTCGTTGTTGAGCAGCAAGTCGCAGTTTTTCAAGTCGTGTGAGCGGCTTAGCCATGGGTGGTTTTGGGGCGGGTTTGGGAGTCGCTGCTACAGCCATTGGCATTGGTTTAGGTTTAGGCGGAGCGTTTTTAGGCGGAGGTAATGGCTTGTCGATCTGCAACTGGGTTGTTGCTGCACGAGAAGTCATTGGTTCACCATCTTTTGTGATCGTAATTTGAGCGAACACGTTGGTGTGCTTTCCAGCCGGACTCGTTTTATCCGTTTTAATGTTAAAAACTAATTCCTTGGTGTCTTTGTTGAACTCCATATTGGTCGTTGTAACTTTGGCGGGCAGTCCAAGTATTTGAACCGTTGCTGTACCGTCAAACGGAGTTGCATGATTTAGCTTACAGAAGATTTGCGTTTCTAAACCTTGCTCAACGGACGCACGTTCCATGGAAAATGTTACGAACGGCTCGGTTATTTCGAGCGTGGCTAGTTGAGAGGATACCCAACCAGTGCCCCCGATATCAGCGGATCCAAGGACGTATATAGGCCACGTACGGATTTGCGCACTTCCGGAGGCATTAAGTGGATAGATTGCTTCGTTTTTGCCTTCAGGAATGACAACGGTTGAGCGAGTTCCAAGACCTGGTGGTCTGAACGGGAACTGCAGTGTAATAGCCTTCGTGTACCCTTCTTTTCGATGGGCAATGACCTTGAGGTTCATGACGCCGGTACGAACTAGCGGTACTTTTGGCTGCACAATTTCCAAAGTAAATGGTACTTCTTCAACGACTGCGATAGGTAATTGCTCAACATCTTTAAATACATAAAGCGATTGACCTGGTGCACTAATAACCAAGTCCGCCCGATTCTTGAAGTGGCCAGAGATGTTGGAATTTTCGGCGGTGTGTTTTGCTGAAAGCTTGATTAGAGAGCCAGCGAGTGGTGCATCAGCGGCTGCTTCAAATACAACAGGCATAACACTCATGTTGGCCGCCATGTTTTCAACGTGCATGGTGACACCTGTTGGTAGTCCATCGCTTTGCAGTTGAAGTTCACCACCGAAGTTTGTTCGCGATGCTGAAATTAGTGTTGCATAGCGATTACCCCGAGGAACAAAAATCTGTTGTCGGCTTTGTGAATAGCGAGCAACTCTAGGGATGCCTAGAGCTAATGATGGTGCGACTGGTTGAAATTCAACACGATATACAAAGGTTTCTCCACCACGACCAAGGTGATCGGCAATGCGAAGTACGTATTCTCCGTCGGCAGGGAATGTATAGCGAAAGTAGCTGTCCGGGCCACGAGAATCGTCATTACCTGCGAGAGAGCCTCCAGCGGCGTTGTACAGATTCATGACGGGGTCGAGTGGCGATCGAATACGACGTGCGAAGCATTCAATGTCAAAAACCTGGCCCTTTTTGGCAGTAAAGCGGAAGAAGTCAGCGTCTTTTTCTTCACCAATAATGCCGTTAAATGCGTTGGGCAGTTCAGCAGCACACGCTTCGGCGACTGCATTGTTTGGTTCGGTTTCTAGAGAGTTTCCGTGTTCGAATAAACGAAAGGTGTTTCCGGATGGAGCGATTCCGTGTTCGTCCTGAGGGAATAAAGCAAATTGCGGGTCGAAGATCGTGGGCAGCTGAACGGTTTGTGTTGTTGTTCCCGCTGGGTCACCGAGGAATTTCACTTCGGTGGCTTCTCCTAATTTTCCGCCGGCAGGGTAGACCGCGAGTGGTCGCGGGAAGGTACCGATATGGAGGTTGTAACGACAGTTGCCATTTCCAGCGTAACTGCTTTCGCGAATCATGACATAATAAGTACCGTCTTCTTTAGCGACGGTAGAAGCGACAGCGTCTTGTTTGGCAAGAGGTGTGTCATCGTCTGCAGAGAGTTCAAATCGTTTAGCATCTAAGATGGCGATATAGGGATCAAACAGCGTTGTCCCCAATCGCATGGCTTCAACTTCAGCAGAGATACGCTGTCCAGCTTTGGCTTCGACAGCGTAATAATCAATGTCTTCGTTGGTGACGATACCCTGCACTGTTGTGTTCAATGTGATTTTTTGAGGTTCTTCAAAGCTGCTATTTGGTTCCACTTCCGCTGTTGCTGCGAAGGGTCCCACCCAAAATGTGCGGAATTCGGTGATGCCGCTACGAGTGCGGACTTGAGCAACGTGTTCTCCCATCCGGCAATCGGCAGCAATATTGACAGTAGCCACAGCCGCGCTGGCTGAAGGTTCAATTTTAGTGACCTCGAAGCCGGGCGAATAGAAAAATATTTCTTCGGCATCGTCTAAGCGTGCACCACGGAATGATATTTTGTTTTCGACGCCTCGCTGCACGCCTCGTGGCAAGATCAGACTTAGCGACGGTGAGGCGGCTTGCACACAGGTCGCGAGGATCAGGCAACAGAGGGTTGCGGCAAGCACCATCCATGATTTTGAATGTGCCCTTGAGGCGAGGTTGATGGGGGTGGGGGTGGATCGGAACATTTTTTCACAGAGCTCCATACGCTTTAAATTATTGGTTGTGCGATGTGTTTGAATAGTTGAGTTTTTGAGTTGCACCCTAAACAGTACGGGTAACATCAGATTGCGACCTGATGTCACCCGCATAGTTACTTAATCAATTTGGGATAAAATCCATTGGTCTCATTCGTTATACGATTAACTCTTGTCGGACTTTACCACCATTGACGATTTCGATTGGACGGTCGCCAGGAGCCATTAACTCCTTGTCGGCCGTGATTCCTAGACGGTTGTAAATGGTAGTGGCCCAGTCTTCAACGGTCAGTGCATCTTCTTCAGGCTCACTGGCTGTCGCATTGGACTTTCCGTAAACAATGCCTTGTTTAATACCGCCACCTGCCATGACAACACTGAAAACTTTAGGCCAATGGTCACGCCCAGCGCTGGCGTTGATTTTTGGTGTGCGGCCAAATTCAGAACCGACAAGCACTAACGTTGAGTCCAGTAGTCCGCGATCTGATAGGTCTTGGATCAATGCAGCGTAGGCTTGATCTAAGGCCGGCACTTGGCCTTTGATGGCGCCATCAATGTTGGTGTGCATGTCCCAACCACCGTAGGTGAGGGTGACAAAGCGAACACCAGATTCAACGAGTCGACGCGCTAGTAGCATCCGAGCACCGGCCGTGTTGCGACCGTACTTGTCGCGAGTAGCAGCATCTTCTTTGTTGATGTCAAACGCTTCACGTGCTTTTTGACTGCTGATCAGGCTGTAAGCTCGATTGTAAAAAGTATCGACTGCATCGAGCGAATCAGTTTTCTCTTTCGAGGCAAAGTAGTCATTGACCGTTGAAAGCATCTTGCGACGTTTTGTGAAACGATTGTCGTCCACTCCACCAGGTAGCTTGAGATCGCGTACTTGGAAGTTGCCACTGGCTGGGTCGGCACCAAGGCTGAATCCAGCATATGAACTGCTGAGGTAACCGGTTCCAGCAAATCGGTTGGGCTGGTTTGGAATGCAGACGTACGGAGGCAGGTTTTCGCGAGGGCCAAATTCGTGCGATACGACAGAACCCATACTTGGGAATTCCAAGGCTGGGCTAGGGCGATAGCCGGTGAACATGTTATGGGTTCCGCGTTCGTGAGCGGCTTCACCGTGTGTCATAGAACGACAGATCGCAATCTTGTCAGCGATCTTCGAAGTATTCTTCATCATTTCATTGAGGCGAGTTCCGGGTACATTGGTTTCAATGCTATCCATCGGTCCACGATATTCAATTGGAGCGAAGGGTTTGGGATCCCAAGTCTCTTGGTGAGCACAGCCACCAGGGAGATAGATATAGATGACCGATTTGGCTGGACCTTCTTTACTCTCGTAAAATTTTTGGTCCCCACGAGCTTCTTCCATTCGTAAGTAGTCTGAAAGGCTAAGCCCCAGTCCACCTAAGAATCCAACTTGCATAAAGGATCGACGCCCAATACTGCTGCCCTTGCACTTGTTAACCATCGGTTTCTCCGCGTGTGGTTGTAATGATGTTGCGACAGTTAATCTGTGCACAAATCAAATAATTAAAATTGACTTCGAAATAAACGGTTTCTCAATCAAGGTGATTTGAAAACGTATAAAATATAGGTTTGTTTAACAATTTATTGTAACGAATTGAGGACAACAAATGTTGAATTTCGAGAAGTTACAACTGTTAATATTAAAGGTAGGTGCGTCGACGTTTTTGGGCCTGAGGGGGGGAGGGTTGGTGGGTTGTTAATTACGCGACGTTCATCAATCGCAAAAAGCATCAAATAGATGAAGTCACTGGTTTATTAGAAAACGCAGACGTACCGTAAACCTTATATTTAAGTCAATTATAAGTCAATCATTCCAACGGGGGGGATGCGAGTATTAGCGTGTTTAATAGTGTTTTCGCACTGTTAAAACGTTAGGTTTGATGGTTGTTGTTGGATTGGACCTTTGTTTTGGTCAGTATTTGCAAGTTAAGTGTGATGCGGATGCTCTATGATGCCAGTGGCAGTGCTCTTAGATCCGCTTCGATTAGTAGTTTACTTGGATGCTGTAGCGTATGAGGTTCATCTGGATATCGCTCCAGTTCATCACGTAGCACTTTAACGTCGGCAGGGGCTTCAATTCCCAAGCGGACCTTGTCTCCACTGACCTTTACAATTGTTAATGTTATCGAATCACCAAGTTTAATTTTTTCGCAAACCTTGCGTGATAGTACCAGCATATTTCTAATGCCTCCGATTTTATAAATAATATATTTGAGCTTTACCGAGATTCTCTGTTTCGCGTTCCCAGGCTTCTAATGATTCAAGCGTTGAACGTGTTTTCAGTGCGATTACTTTTGTTCTGGTAAAGAATAATGACTTTAAATAATTAAGGGCTTGTGACCGTGCTAGCTAGCAAGTGCCAGTTGTTCACAGGGTTCATTCATGTCAACAGCTAGCTTCTGGCGACGTTGACCTGTTGAATCATAGAACAGCACGGTATTAGAGATTGTTTCCCAAACGGCAGTCAGCTTAACGCTTCGTGGGCCGTGTAGGCAGAATAGCATTCCGCAGGGAGTTCCCTGTTTTGTTAAGACCCGCTCCGAAAGGGGGAATGCTCCAGGTTGTAAATGATAAAACTCACATAAGACGTTTTGGATTTTTGTCCGAAGGTCCAGCAGGTCCATGACCCGCACTCGCTGGGAGTTCTTTTCTTGCATAGCGCTCTTTTCAATCCATAGCCAATCAAGCTAATGACGCCGATTGGCCATGTCTTAATATAGGGTGAATGGGAATAAAAGGTGATATGGAGACTATCGGGAGTTAGTGCAAGATTAATTGATTAGGGAATTGGTTTCTTTCAAAAAGCTCAAAAAGAATGGGTCTGCTATTCCGGACAAGTAGGGTGTAACGGTTATACGGTTTTCAGGTGTTCATTGGTGTAGCAGAGACTCACCGCGGAGACTTAAATAGGCATTTATCGATCCTGTAAGCAATACTTAACGTACTATGGTTTGACTGCCCGAAATATGTTCTGTGTGGATTGGGATAAAATCGGTTTACTGTGGTTACCTATTATAATCAAGCGATAAATAAAGGGATTCGATGTCTATTAAGAAGCGAGTTTTAATCACTGGGGGAGCTGGTTTTTTGGGCTCTTTTCTATGCGAGAGTATGGTTGAGCGTGGCCATGACGTGATTTGCTTGGACAACTTTTTCACTAGCCAAAAGATGAATGTTCAGCATTTATTGAGCCACAGCAATTTTGAGCTTGTGCGGCATGATATCACGATGCCGATTTGGTTAGAGGTCGACGAGATATATAACTTGGCTTGTCCGGCTGCGCCAGGCCATTATCAGTTCAATCCCATTAAGACGCTGAAGACATCAGTGCTTGGTGCGATTCATGTTCTGGGAATGGCTAAACGGTGTCGTGCTCGAGTGTTACAAGCATCGACGAGTGAAGTTTATGGAGATCCAAGTGAGCATCCACAAACTGAATCTTATCGAGGGAGTGTCAATCCGGTGGGACCGCGGGCATGTTACGACGAGGGTAAGCGAGCCGCGGAGACCTTGTTTATGGATTACTACCGCAGCCATGATATTGATATTCGCATCGTGCGGATTTTTAATACGTATGGTCCTCGGATGCACCCATTTGATGGCCGTGTTGTTTCCAACTTTATCCGACAAGCACTACAACACGAACCGATTACGATTTTTGGCGACGGATCTCAAACTAGATCCTTTTGCTATCGAGATGACCTTGTTCGCGGATTAATTGCCATGATGGACAATGCAGAAGGTTTCTGTGGTCCCGTGAATATTGGGAATCCAGGTGAGTTTACGATTTTGGAACTAGCTGAAAAAATCATCGCGATCACAGACAGTCGCAGTGAAATTGTTCACGAAGAATTACCGACGGACGATCCGGTGCGTCGACAGCCGGATATTTCTCTAGCGCAAGAAAAACTCGACTGGGAACCTACTATCGACTTAGCAACGGGATTGGCAGAAACAGTGGAATGGTTTCGCAGTATTGATATGAGCGACTACCGTCCCCCGACGCCAAATTACTAAATCACTGCCGTCGATTCTACGCCTGCTTACTTCTTGGCGCTACTGTAGATTTTGAATTGCTTGGCGATTTCTGCTTCTTGCGTTGTCCCTTTGTGAATATACACTCGGTAGCGCAAAGTAATCGTCTCACCTTTGGCTAGTGTATGGGAACCATCGATGTTGTTGTCCCCTTTGAAATGGTGCAGGCCAAAAGGGTTAGCGGTAAAGAGGCCATAAGTTCTGACATGCCAATACGTTGGAAAACGAAAACTACTGGGGTGGTTCATAATAGCGATACCAACCGTGTTGTCTTTAACCGGTCCAACATAATCAACCCACGGAGCGGCTTTGCCCCACGCAGCGCCATCTTTGTCACCATTGGCATTGAGAACGGTACCACCTAAGTCAGCAGTAATTTTCATGCTGCCGGCAGTGCGGACTCCAAAGGAACCTTCTTTCGTATCGCCAAATTTAACGGGTCCATCGCTAGCCGTGACGGTCGTGTCAAAGTCGATCCAGTAGGCGGTTTTGTTAGCGCCAAACGTGAGTCGGCGAATGTCTTGGCACTGTCGTTTGCCGTTGGGCCCGATCCAATCATTTGTTGTTTCGATAACAGCTGCGTTGCCACTTTTAAGAGTCGTGAATTTTTGGTGGATGATGTTCCCGTGCCCTTCTACTTCACTCCAGAAATCAATACCATTGACGTCACCATGGGTGAACCAAAAAGAGCGGTGGTGAATATGGTCATTTCGTTCATGTTCACCGGCCTCACGCATTGGATAGGCACGAGTGATTTCATTGCCGTGTGGCCCAATGAGTGGCCACAATATCGGTTTGGCGCCCGATTTGATGAGGTAGTGTGTTAGTAGCTTGCCATTGCGAGTAACTTTGACACCGGCATCAGTTTTAGTAATCTGAAAGTCATCTGCAGTGGTAACGTTTGACAAGGCAAACAACAGAGTGAGGCAAAGTAGAATCTTGGTTGTTCGGGCAATCATGGCGGTTGTTATCCGTTGCTAGTGAAGTGGTAACTATCAACGAATTGTAACACTCTATAATTGCGTGTGCAAACTGGACACAAGGCCGACAATGCCATGGCAAGGCAGCCACAATGTTCAATGCAACATTAATACAATGCTTCAACGCCAACGTAGACGAATGCTGGCGGGCCAGTGCGGGGGCCGTAGGGATGCCGTGTGACCACGTATTTTTCATTGAATATATTTTGAGCTCCACCGAATATTTTCCAATTTTCGTTAAACATATAGTATGCCGACATGTCCCAGATGAAGTAGGCGCTGGTGGTACCATAGCGAGCGTCGGTGGAAACCCCGTCAACAAACGTTTCGTTGCTGGCTGTGGTATAGGTCGCATCGGCGTAGGTTCCAGTGATATCGAACCCGCTCTTGTCAAAATGCCACCCTGCCCCCAAGGTCAGCGTAAACTCTGGGATGTAAGGAACTAGTGCGCCGGCTTGTCCTCCAGCAAAAATCGACTCGGCATTATGCGACAACGTATCGGTTAGCAATGCAGCATCGGTGTAGGTGGCACTGACAAACAACGGATTGTTAAAGTCAAGGTTTTTATCAATTCCGCGGTCGTATTGCAGTGTGAATTCAAGTCCGTTGGCATAAAGAGAACCGACTTGGTCGTTGGATTCTGGGTCGGCTCCGGAACCAACATTATCCAGAACGATGAGATCGTTGAAGTGGGAATAAAAGTATAGTAACTGACCAACTACTGCTCGGTCCGGATTTGTATAACGCCAGCCAAATTCGCTGGCGATCACTTCTTCTTCACTCAAACCACTCGTCAACTTCTTAGGATCTGGCGGAGAAACTCCTCGATTGATACTTGCTAGGAAACTTAAATTCTCGGTTTTCTTATAGGTCAAGCCAAAGCCGCCGCTGGTCATGGTCAAGCTTCCGGTGTTATCCTGAGGCGTATTCTCATTGGCAAAGCGTTGGTACCGCATGTCCATCTTTTCTACTCGGATGCCAGGCGTTAACGTCCACTTACCGCGACTCATCCTATCCATTGCCCAGAACGCAGTTGCATTGGTTGTCTGGCGACGGTCACCGGCTGCTCCCCAAGTTCCTGCATTAAATCCCGAAACGCCTCCGACTGAATTGGTTTCATAGAAATCTTGCCGTTGGAAACGGCGAATGCGATCTGCGTTGAAACGTAGTCCCAGTTGAATGTCATGATCCCACTTAGACCCTTGCATTGCTAAGTTCATGACGCCCTGATAACCCCATGAATAATAGTCGCGATTATTATGCTTAACACCGAGGACTCCGGCTTGCGTACCATTGAGCACTCCATACCCCGCTGCGTTGCCAATGGGGTCGCCGAGCACATTAGAGACACCATAGCTGGTACCCATGCTCGCGAGATCGCCATCGTAGAGCTTGTTGAGTTTGTACCAGTCGCGGTGGAATTTGTTGTAATACACTGTTTGGGCAATTGTCATCCAATCGACTTCTTGATCGCCAATGATCCACCGCAAGTAGTTACGAGCGCCATAGGTTTGCATGTTGTCAAAACGAGTACCGCTATAACGAGCATAGGGGTCGGCATTGAAGTCAGCCATTGTTTGTCCCACGTAGCCGTCATTGGCTTGGAAGGAAGTGTATCCAGTTTTCACTTCAAAGCGTTGATACGTGTCGACGTCACCAGGTTCCCAAAACATCTTGAACATAGGTTCTTGCTTGGTGAACCCGGTGTCTTGAGCGTTTTGGATGGGGTAATTTACGCCGTCGATTTTTCGGAATCCGTCTGTTTCCCGAAAATATCCTTCGATCAACCACCCCACTCTGCCACCATCAGGCGTTTCCATGGTATTGCCGAGCCACGTATGCATGCGCATTTCATTGTTCGTGCCAAACAAGAAATTCGTGTAAATAGTTTTGCGATCGGGAATGGGAGTGGAGAGGAAGTTAATCGCGCCACCGGTACTGTGTGGACCAAATTGTATCTGGCTACTGCCCTTAAATACTTCCACGGCACTCATGCGTCCGACTGTCGGGAAGAAGTAGGCTGAAGGTGCGGAGTAGGGCGCGGGAGCGACTAGGATACCATCTTCCATCAGGGAGATTTTGGCACTACGCCCCATGTCCGCACCGCGTAGGGAAATATTGGGGAAATTACCGAATCCGTCTTCTTCGCGTAGATAGACGCCGGGCACGTTATTTAGGATACGGTTGGGATTGTCGTAAGCTTTACTCTTGAGAGGTCCAAGTTCCAAAAAAGCTCCGGAACCACCCGCATCAAATGCACCTTCGAGGTTGCCAAAAATTGTGCCTGATCCCAGCACAGGGGCAAAGGCCGGTTGGTGTCCTTCTACGGTGACCCCAGGAACGGTTGGTGGTTCGTCGTCATCGTCACCGTTTGCTTCCACTGTATCTGCAGTTTTATCAGGTTCTTCAGCGTCAGTCGCTGTACCTTGGGCGATTTGTGTCTCACCGCTAGGTTCATCATCGAGTTGTATTGGGCTTTCGGTTTCGAACAATTCATCAAGCAGTTGTTTTGGCGCCACAAGCAACGGTTTATTTAATAGTTTTTGCAGCGGCTTTTCTTTTGCTTTTTCTTCAGGTTGACGCGGCTCATTTTCTTCTGACACATCAGCTTGAATTGCTACATCTTTAGCAGGTAGGGGTGTCGGCAGTAGTTCAGCTTCTCCTGAAGCAATCGTCGGCGCTGTTGGAACATCGGTTGACGAAAGCGTGGGAGATTTGGAAGAAGGTGATGTGTTCTCTGCAGCGGCTAGATACGTTAGGCCGAATGCGAAGATGCTGGCGACAACCCATCGCAGTGATCGATGATAATTGATGATGGTTTGTTTTTTTCGCATAATTAAAATCCAGAATGTGTAAGTAACGAGAAAACGAACTTAAATAGCCGTTCTTGTTGTATATTTGCCTGGATTGGAGCATTGCATGATCGCGCAAATGAATGCGTACCATGTCTTTACAATCTGGGTACGTGCCTATGTGTTTGGTAGTTTTTGCTACGGTTTAAAAGAAAACCTGCAGCGCAAATCGTCTACAAAGAGGCAAACCTTAAAGAAAAACGAAGAAATATTTGAACCCTCTGCTTGCGGTTTTGGGCCGCAGCAAAGGTCTACAGAAGCTATCGGTTGCTTTGGGCGGCTTGGATTTTCAATTGCCAGAATTCGTCAGCAGAGACCTCTTTGAAGCTCGCTATTTGATCACCAGTTTTGCTGATTCGTTTGCGGTCGGTATTGGTGAGTTGCCAGTTGATCGTATGTTCCGAGCGTACGATTTGTTTGCGTAGACCAACTTCATCGAGCATCAAAGTTCGTTTGATTGATTTAGGCATTAGTTTTTGTTTCGCCATGAGTCGATTGAGTTCAAATCGCGAGTAGGGTGGCAGATTGCCGATGCGAGTGCTATTTAGGCGAGCAGCCCAGTCAGCGAAATGTCGGTACCGTTGAATTGCGGAATCGAATTTAGGCGCTATCCCAGTTGCTTGATACGTCAGATGGTCACTAGTCACGCGAACCGTCTTTGTAGAGAGGTTAAACTCATGTTGGAGTTTGGGCTGAACGTATTTTGTTAACGCTGTGCTGCTGGTTTGCGAGAGTACTTGATCCAGAAATTGGACTAGGAAATCTTTAGTGAGTATTGTTTTAACTTTTCGTTGTGGGTCGAGTAGTACGAACCGACCGCGTTTTACGTCAAATACAGTGATCTCACCGAACTCGGATTCATTTTCAATAAAATCATAGATCGTTGTGCCGTTGAACATGGTTAAGCTATTCACTGCAGGCGCGGAATTGTTGCCTACAAAGACGGAAGTCTGCATGCGAAAATCTTCGCTTTGGCCATGAGTTGCCGAGGCGACGGCCAACATGACAGCGAGTGCAAGGAGAGCCGGAAAACGATGACGAATGCTTGTATATTTCATGAATGCGTAGGCCTTAGATTGATGAGAATAGTATCAATTTGGCGCAATGATCTATATGCGACAGGTGCGGATTTTACCGCAAAAAGCGAACTCGTGTAAATGTTAATCTGGGTGGCGGATGCCCGTCAAACGGTACAGGTGATGGTGCTTAAAATGCAAAAGAGAGCTTTATCTAACGGTGGGGTCGAATCAAGGCAACCCGATACTGCGTTTGTGTCGGCGGACAAGCTAGGCCGTGAATTATTAGGACTGGAGATGGTAGCCGTGAGAGACGGGGCTAATCGGTTTGGTGGGCGATGTTGACGTTGACGGCGCCGTTTTGTTTGGCGATGTCGAGAGCGCGAACGAAGGCAGAAAATTTAATGTCTGAGTCACCTCGGATGGTGATTACCTTTTTGTCAGTATCTTTCAGGAGCTGGCGAATTTCGGGGCCGAGTGTTTCAAATGTGACTTGCTGCTTGTTTATGTGGATAGTGTCGTCACTTGAAAGTGTGACCATAATCTGATCGGTGGATGAGACGCTGCCAGCTTCAGCTGTTGGCAACGTGAGCTTGATCGATGGAGTGAGGAAGGTTGAGGAGAGCATGAAGAAAATGAGCAATTGAAAGATGCAGTCAATCAGTGGGCTCAGTTCCATCCGTAATCCTGGGCGTCGTTGTCGCTGGATTGGTTTCATTGCTCAGTTCCCTTGGCGTACCACTCATTGAGCCTGGATGAAACCCAACTCATTTGTAATGTAAGTGCGGCAATACGGTTGTCGAGGAAATGGTAGATTGCCAAGGTTGGTAGGGCAACGATGAGGCCGAAGACAGTCGTTAATAAAGCAGTCCAGATTCCTGATGCGAGATCACTGGGTTGCACATAGCCGCGCGCTTGTTCGATCGCATAGAACGCATCGACGAGACCACACACTGTTCCTAAGAGACCAATCATGGGGGCTAATGTGCCTATGACGGAAAGCCAGTTAATACGTCGCTCGAGAAACGTGATTTGTTCAGATGCTTCTCGACCGACGATTTCGTCTCGCAATTCCTGTGACACATCGCCGTGTTGTAGTGCACAGCGGGCAATTGTTGCCAGCGGGAAGTTGATGGATTTGAGCCAGTGGATAATGTCTGCCGGTGATTGTGTGGCGAGGCGCCGTTCGAGCTTGGCGGTAAAATTATGGTAGTTTCCGCGGCGATAAACAAGCACGATCGTCCGCTCGATGGTCACGCAGACAGCAACGATGGAACAGAGTAGCAGCGGGTACATGACGAAACCACCCTGCTCAAACAATTGAAAAAGTGTTTTACCCCAAAACATGCTCTTGTACTTCCTAGTCTTTTTTTCGTCCGCGTTTTTTTATGGTAAGTTGCTTGCGAGAAACGCGCTGACTCGCAAGCCTTGCATTGCTAGTGCTCATCAAAAGTGTACGTCCCGCCCGCGGAAATGCTCTTTTTGATTAGATTTTGTTCGTGGTATCAAAAAATATCCCAAAAGGAAACGTTCTTATTGAGACTTAGTATCGAATCTTATAGGTTATGTCCGAATATGGTAGTAAATCGCTGGAATGTCAAGTGATTGATATAGTATTGCAGTGTTTAAAGGTATTTTGTGCTGAATATATGGGATACATTCATGTAGGTCATTGACATTGTGTCTCAATAGTATTATTTTGTGCCTGTAGACGCATTCGGGTGTGTATTTATAATGTTCTGTTGGTGCTGCCCGCAATAGTTGTCGCGGGCAATGTTTCACGAATAGTACGTAAGGAATAGGTTTTGGCCAAGCGAATAGTACAACAGGACAGTTTGTTTTGCGTATTGCTCTTATTGAGCGCATTCGGCCATTTTGCGATAGGGTATATCGGATCTTCTGAAGATGTTACGCCGCCAAAAGTATTGGCTCGCGAGCAAGGTGAAAACGCGGTGCGAGTGCAGTTGGTATCGACTGTAAAACCAGCAGTGATGCCTGAGTTGCCGGAATTGCCACCGCAACCGAAAGTTTTGGTCGAGCCTCTTGATTCCGAAATAACTGATCGATCTGAGCAGCTGGATCGCCAGGATTTAGTCGACCGTCTTTCGTTGCCGCCTCAAAGTGCCGTCTCGGAATTCAGAGTGCCTGAGTCAAAGCCACAGCAGCGACACAATCCGGTGCAACAAAATTTGCTAGAGGAATCTCAACAAGCAAAGTTGGTACAGCGTGATGTGCAACTGCTCGATATTCCAATGGAACAGGCTGAAATGGTACCTATGGTGGAGCTTCGAGAAGGCAATGCCGAGACAGATTTGATCAATGAAGGGTCCCGTGGGGCAAAGGTTCCCCCTCAACTACACGCTGAAAACAAAGACCCAGCCTATCCGCCAGCACTGCTTGGTCGCAAGGTCGAGGGCCGTGTTGTATTGCTGGTTACCGTGCTGCAGAGCGGTCGAGTTGGCAAGATTGTTGTCCATGAATCCTCAGGGCATAAAGAACTCGATGCCGCAGCTGGCACCGCAGTAGCTGATTGGCGATTTTCGCCAGGTACTCAAGGCGGCAAGGTTCAGGAAATGGCCGTGCTTGTCCCTGTTACCTTCAAGGTCGTAGAAGATAAACGCCGTCGTAAGTAAAGGATGCTAGAAAAAACCCAATATTTATTTCCCTCCTTATTGATGCCTATAGTGTTGAATCAACACGAGATTAGAAAAAGACTCGAGGATAGTTCGTTATTGTACTATCTTTGAAAAACTAGGAATTATAGGTAATTATTTGATGAACACAGCAGACGCATCCAAAAGCGACTCTAGCCCTTCTGAGCAGCGCCCCAGTGAGGATCAATCTGAGCAAGCAAAATCGCTTATTATAGAGTCACGTGATCTATTCCAAGGCAACAGTGTGATCCAAATTCGACATGGCGATAAAATTTATACTTTACGCCAAACCCGCCTTGGAAAACTCATTCTAAACAAGTAACCGATAGTGGGGCATAACAACACCTTCAGGTTGCGGTCTTCTTAATCGCCGTATTCTCACGTGCGGAAGCGGAAGTGTGACAAAAAAACCTGTGGAATTTATGCTGCCAAAGGCCGCGTTCATTCCACAGGTTTTATAAGAGTCGCTGCTAGCAAATGCTCAAAGCAAGCACCCAAATAGCAGTGTAACTTGAATTGTTACTTAGGGCGTACCGTAATCACTTCCTTTAAGGATGTAATTTCTATTTGGCATATTTGAATTCGGAGTATCTGGAGTCATGAGAGCTTGGTATATCGTGTACTCAATGTCTTCATTTAGGAATTGAGTATGACCATCCGCAAAGACTGCATTGACACCACCAGTGTGCATACTTGAAGGTCGAGCCATCACGCCATTTCGAAAGAAAGGAATTATGTTCGGATATTTTTGTGCTAGGTAAGCTGCACTTAAGTCGTCTTGGTTGACGGTTTCATCATCTAAGGCCCCGTGTCCATTAATCAAATGTGTATGAATTGAATTTAACGGTTCGGTCGAATCCATTTCGTTAATTGGTTGCCAGTACATTACATTGTCAAATTTCGCTGTCGGACCTGTCATTCGACCGTTAGCAATATTTTGTACTGTACTTAGAGTTGTGGGCATGTCTTTAAAAGTATCAATAACAGAAGGTCCAAATCCAGACTTGCAATAGTAAGTGGCCTGCATGTTTTCGCTCAGTAGCAATGTTTGGGTGGCTCCATCAAAGAGATCCGTTGCCCGAAATGACAAGGTTGGCTTTAAAACCAAATCGAGGAAAATGCCATCCGCTTTGCGCTGATTAGTACCGTAAAAGGGCATTCCTGCATTTGCAACGTAAGACGTTTCCGGCAACGGTAGGCCAGACGGGGAGATACCGTTTCCCAGCGATACATCAGATGGACAAAGCAAGTTGTTGATACCGGGTATGTCATTAGAGCTTGATATTCCATTCCGGAGCAATGGATTCTTCAGCGATTCTTTATACACTCTTTTATTGGGACTATTCCATTGCTTATAAACAGCTGACTGATCTATATATGGCATTAAAACGGTCGTCCAAGATACTGGTCTATTTACCACTCCAGATGTTCCACTGCCGAAGCGGTTTTTAGCGATAATCTCGGAACTACCTGGAAAGCGCGACTTGGATTGTTGAAAAGCTAAGGTCGCCAATCCTAATTGACGTAAGTTATTCGCACACTGGGCAGTGCGAGCACTTGCACGGACCATTCCAATAGCCGGAAGTAATAGCCCAGCTAGGACAGCAATAATTGAAATTACTACTAACAATTCGATTAACGTAAAACCACCAGTGGATTTTTTACGATTGAGTCTCGATGATAATAACATTTTGCTAAGCGATCCAAAAAAAGTGTTGTTTATATGTACGTTATAAATCTAACCTGATTATTATAAGTTCGATTAAATTATAGGTTGTAGTATCGACATAGGAAAGATAAATACTAAGATTCTTTTTTCTGTGTTGTCGTCAGAAGGCGTTTGTGCTTGGTAAAAAAACACAAAACACCTTTGACAACCGAATCTATAAATATAATCGGCGAATTAGAGCCTCCACTATCTTGTAACTAAGAAAAACATCTCCTTACCCGCCAATTTGAGAGCACAAAAATAGAACATTTATCAAATTCTTTTTGTTTATATAGAGTCGCTTTGTTGAAAACAACTCGCCCGCTAGTTATCTAGCTTTCGCAGTGCTCGAAAAAAGTCGGTAAGAATAGCACCACATGGCTCGGCAAGTACTCCGCGGACGATTGCTGCTTGATGATTCAAGCGACTGTCATTGAGCAATTGATACATCGACTCGACGGCTCCACCTTTAGGGTCCACAGCGCCATACACAACCAACGGTATTCGGGACTGAAGAATTGCTCCGCTACACATCGTACACGGCTCTAGCGTCACATACATCGTGCAGTCTTCTAGACGCCAATCGCCGACCGCCTCGGCTGCCTGGGTAATCGCGATCATCTCAGCATGAGCCGTCGCATCATGCAACTGTTCGCATTGGTTATGAGCCGCTGCAATGACACTACCTTGCTTCACAATAACAGCGCCAACAGGTACTTCTTTAAGTTCACCCGCATAGTGTGCTTGCTGTAGCGCCAACTGCATGAAGTGTTCGTGTGTTACCCAAGCCGCGAGCTCATCATCGGTAAGCACCTTGTTTTCGGCGTTGGGGTTATCCTGAATCACAACAAATCCTTTGTTGACTACTTTGGTTGTTTAACTTTGAGTTCACGAAGGCGGATGTTCTTAAGCGCCGCTCGTGTCTCCCATGTCGCAAAACCAAGTGGTTGGTTTAGATTGACTTCATTACGCGTCGTTATTGTTCGTCCTTCAATGTCTTGATAAACCACGAGTTTGCGATTGATCCAGCAGCGAATCTGATGAGGTTCAACCCGTACTCGGACTCGATACCACTTGTTGTTATCGAACGTCATATAACGAGTCGTTTCGTTTTCAGAGGCATCGAGCCCATCTAGACTTGAAAGGCCTACCACAGCGCCACCCCACCCACCGACAATAAAACTGCAGTAGGAGTCGGCGACGGGAAACGTCATGCCGCAAAAGAAATCATTACCGTCGAGTTTGATGGCATCTACACGTATCTCGTAGTTTGTTTTGGGTAAGGCCTTGCCGGTATAGGTAACGCCAGACATGGAATAACCGAATTCCATTAAAATTTGCCCCTTTGTTACTTGGACATCTCCCTCGCCACCATAGTTCGTCTTCTTCCAGTTCTTCATTGTCTTGCCATCAAACAAACTGCGCCACTTTTGGGAACCTTGTTCGCCTTGCCCCTGCGCGGAAATTGGAGCAATACATAACAAGAACAAGAGCCATTTGATGCTGGTATTTAATCGAAGCATGGGGAACCGTAGGGGGTGTGCGGAAGTTGCGGTTATATCGTGCCTATATTCTAAGGCAAAACGACGACGGATGACATTACAACGTGCGCGCTTATCTAGTCAACGTCAGGCCGGCTTGAACGGTAGCGCCGGGAGTGCCGAAGCCGTAGATTTCTTCGTACGATTCGTTGGTGATATTCTGCGCTCGGACAAAAAACAACCATTGCTCGTCAATTTGATGATTCGCATGCAGATTAAGTAACATGAAATGTTCTAGCTGCGTTTGAGCCAGTCCAGGGGGATTATCCAAGCGGCTGCCGTTGTACCCCAGCGAGAAACCGATTTCAGTTTTGTTGTTGCTGAGAGCACGCGTCAAAGCAATATGGGCTCGGTGCCTAGGTCGTCGCAGCAGTTCTGCACCAGTACTACGGTCAATGGTGTCGGTGAGGGTATAGTTGGCATCGATGCGCGTTTGCTCATTGAATTGCCAAGCTAGAGAAACTTCGACTCCGGCTGAACGCGCCTGCCCAACATTGTCCAAAATAAACAAACTTGGATTCCAGACAATTAAATCCTCAAAGTCATTACGAAAATAAGTAACATCAGCCAGTACGGTTTCGTCAAACAGCGAGCGTGTGTAGCCAACTTCCCAACCCTTGCTGGTCTCGGGTCGCAAATCAGGATTGCCAAACGCGAAGAGGTTTTCGGCTAATGCCGGAGCTCGAAATCCGCTGCCTAGTGAGGCATGCAACTTATCGATTTCGTTTAAATAGTAGACGCTATTAAGACGATAGGTGTTGGCTTGTCCGGCTGTGCTGTAGTCGTCCCAACGGACACCCACTGTGGCGTGCCAATTATCTCGCAGGGTCATCTGGTTTTGTAGAAACACGGCCGCGTTGGTTTGGTTGTCCAATGGGTTGTGTTCACTTTCAGCCTCTTCATGTTCATAGATTGACCCGACGGTTAATAAATTGTAATCGTTGACAACGTAATTTGCTTGATAGTCTACCGTGCGACGTTGACCTTGAAAGAAGGAGTCAAAGAACGCATTGGGCACAGCCGTATCAATGCGTTGATAATCTGTCAAACTAAATCCAATTCGGTGTTCTAAACGGCCCGCCATTGCTGTCTTGGAAATCTGAATGCGATTCGAGAAATTCCGAGTGAGGTTCGCTCGTATTAGATTGTCCACTGGGTTCGGTTCACCAAAGGTCCAGTCATCGACTTCGACATCGGCAGAAGTATAGCGAAAGACATAATCGATATTCAGTGTTTCCGATGGGTTCCATCCGAAACGTCCTGATAGGGTGCCGACGTCAAAGTCGTCACGCTCGTTGTTTCCAAACCGAGCGGCAGCTTGAGAGACACTATGCGTGTCGAGGTAGGAGCCACCGATGCTGTAGTATGAGTCGTCATCGCCACCACTGTAGCGTAGGCTCTGAAAGCTCGTCCCCAGACTGCCACCGTAAGCCGATAGTCTCATTTTCTGAGGCCCGTTGCCACGTTTGGTGATGATATTTATGACGCCGCCAATCGCATCGCTTCCATACAGAACACTTTGTGGTCCGCGTAGTATTTCAATCCGTTCAATGTTATCTGTGGTGAGGTTGCCAAAATCAAAAGCTCGCGAAGCGCTCGATGGATCATTTAAAGGAATACCGTCTAGCAATACTTTGGTGTGGGCAGAATTAGATCCACGGAGAAAAAGCGAAGTCAGTGAACCGTTGCCACCACTGCGAGCCGTCGTAATGCCTAGCTGGTTTCGCAATGCCTCTAAAGCAGTCGTATGTCCAGACCTTTCGAGATCGTCAGACCCGATAATGGTAATTGAGTTACCGTTAGTGCGTTGACTAGTGGCTAACCCTCCGGGCGACAATATTGTATTGCTGTTTAAGGGCTTACGAGGAAATGAACCAGGACGTCCTATAACAACGGTTTCCGGAAGCATCTCGGGAGCGGTTTCACTTGGTACCGTTGGAGGTGCGGTAGCATCCTGTGAAAATGCGTTGACATGGATTGTGATGATGATTCCGAGGACGGTACATATCGACCTCAGTAAACCGGTAAGCTGGTTTTTACGCATAATATTAGCTCGCTGTATTCCCGCAGCGCCTTTACCGTTATTGATGCAATCCAAAACAGCAGATATCCTGACTTCCGGTTTCACCAATGCCCGGCCCCTTCCCAGCGTTACGCCAGTGGGCTAATTGCAGAAATTGTTGCCGGTTACAGTCGCGGGAACGGTGGGAGAATTGCACTCCGCTTCCCTGCTGTGAATTGATGTAGTTATGTAAGAACGATCATGTTGTCCCTGGTTCTCAATACATTTAAAACATGTAATGCACTGAGTATTGAAACTATTGAAACATCGACTCGTTTTGGCGTGTTGCTGCAGTTTATTTAGGCAGACTGTGAAGGAACGTTGATTACCGCTCAGTGGCAGTTAGGTTTTTCCAGCTCTTAATCAGTTCGGTTGCACCAGCAAGAACTTCGGCGGGCGTTGTAAACCAACCAAGACTCAAACGGACCGTCCCTTGGGCCACATTGGCTGGGAGCCCGATCGCACGTAGCGTGTCGGACATTTTCGTTTGTCCACTATGGCAGGCTGCCCCTGTCGATGCGCAGACATGCGGGGTTGCTGCCAGAAGCTGTTCACCTGTTACGCCAGGGAAATTGACACTGAGCGTATTCGGCAAACGTTTCATTCGGTCTTCGCTGGGGTCATCATATTGCCCATTGACGCTAATGGTTCCATGGGTGCCCAACGTCAGCAGACTCAATAAGTCATCGCGCATCTCGGCGATTGTATTTTGATGTCCACGCGGGTTAACCATGAGCATTTCACAAGCAGCACCTAAGCCAATCCAATAGGGAGTATTCTCTGTTCCAGCGCGAACGCCATTCTCATGATTCGCACCATGAATCAATGATTCTAGTTTGATTCCATTACGAATAAACAATGCGCCGACACCTTTGGGTGCATATAGTTTGTGTCCAGCGAGTGTTAGAAAATCGACTTGTAGTTCATTCACATCGACATCGATTTTCCCCAGACTCTGAGCGGCATCGGAATGGCACAAAACTTCGTGGTGATGGCAGAGGTCAGCGATTTCTCGGATCGGTTGAATAGCTCCGATCTCGTTGTTTGCATGCATGATACTAACAAGTCGAGTATCATCACACATCGCTTGTTCAATAACACTTGGGTCGATGACGCCTTTGGCATTACAGCCAACTCGTGTAACGCGGACCCCTAAATCCTCTAGGTACGCTGCTGGTTGCTGAATCGCAGGGTGTTCAAACTCGGAAATGATCAGATGACCAGAGAGCAGTCCTGCACGACCTAATTGACGATCGAGAAAGATTCCTTTGAGGACATGGTTATTACTTTCACTACCACCGGAAGTAAACGTAATTTCGTGTGGAGCTGCGCCCAAAAATGAGGCGACGTGGCCTCGAGCGGTATCAATAACATCACCGAGTTGAGTCCCTTTGATGTGTGAGCTTGAAGGGTTCCCAAAATACTCGGTCAAGAACGGCAGCATTGCTTCATAAACAACTGGCGCGATAGGTGTTGTGGCATTGTTATCTAAATAAGCCACTTCAGTCATAGCAATTCCGATCTATGGATTCATCGTGTTTTATCACGATCGAACGCAACAATGAACGTTAACAGGATGGACCTTGGCCAGGGACCTGTTGTTGCTGGGCAACCAGCCGACTTTTTTCCATCGCCTCTTCTGCTTTGGTAATATAGCTATGGTCATCGGTACCCGCATAAGCGCGTTGGTAAGTGACACTCATCGCCGTGTAGCTAAACGGGTCGGTGGGGTCGAGATCCACGGCAGTTTCGCCATGTTCAACCGCTTTGGCGTGCTGGTCTACTTTGCCGTAGAGCACTGCTAGGGTGAAGTGGCAGATTGCATGCTGCGGGTCTTCTTCAAGAATCTCTAACAATAAAGAAATGGACTCGTCGAACTTACCTTCGTCTTTTAACGCTTCTGCTTGAGAAAGTTTGTCATTGATTTCAGACATTCTATATTGTTCCTATATTAAAGCTGCAGGTAGGGGTGTTATAAAACTTTATCGAGACAATGCTGCTTGCGCTGCGGCGAGTCGAGCAATTGGTACTCGGAACGGTGAACAGCTAACATAGTTCAAACCAACGCTATCACAAAATTTAATAGAAGCGGGGTCGCCGCCATGTTCACCACAAATCCCGATTTTCAAGTTTGGTTTTGTCGCTCGACCTTTGGCAACACCCGCTTCGACCAATTGTCCAACACCGGTTGTGTCGAGTGATTGGAATGGATCAACGGGAAGGATTTCTTGCGACAAGTAATCCGGCAAGAAGCTGTTGATATCATCACGGCTATAACCAAACGTCATTTGCGTAAGGTCGTTCGTTCCAAAACTAAAAAACTCGGCATGCTCAGCAACTTCATCAGCAGTTAGGCAAGCCCGAGGAATTTCTAGCATAGTACCAATCAGGATATTTAAATTACCATTAAATTTTCGGCGAGCTTTGGTGGCTGCGATCGTTTCAGCGACTTTACCACGCAATAATTTCAATTCGCGGGCAGTACCTACGAGTGGAATCATGATTTCGGCAACCGCTTTGACGCGTTTCTTTTTACACAAGATGGCTGCTTCGACAATCGCAGTAACTTGCATTTCAAGGATTTCTGGATAAGTCACACTCAGTCGACAACCACGGTGTCCCAACATTGGGTTGGCCTCGTGCAGTTGCTCGACACGTTCTTGGATCGCTGCAACTTTTACGCCCATTTTTTTAGCGAGTTGTTTTTGGCTTTTTTCATCGTGTGGTACAAATTCGTGTAGCGGTGGATCCAGTAAGCGAACGGTGACCGGCAAGCCCTTCATCGCGGTGAAGATCCCAACGAAGTCTCGTCGTTGGTAAGGTAATAATTTTCTAAGTGCCTTGCGTCGGTCCTTTACGTTTTCCGCAAGGATCATTTCTCGCATAGCTAGAATACGATCCCCTTCGAAGAACATATGTTCGGTGCGGCACAAACCAATACCTTGAGCTCCAAACTCTCGAGCTCTTTGTGCATCGGCGGGAGTGTCGGCATTGGTGCGAACATCGAGTCGACGGGATTTATCCGACCAACGCATGATTCGTGAGAAGTCACCTGACAGTGACGGTTGGGATGTTTCCACTGCACCTCGCATTACTTCACCGGTTGAACCGTCTAAGCTAATCACGTCTTTGTGGTTGAATTTGCGGCCATTAATCGTGAACGTACGAGCGTCTGCATTGATATGGACTTCACCCGCTCCAGCAACACAGCAACGTCCCCAGCCACGAGCGACAACAGCGGCGTGACTTGTCATCCCACCGGTGCTTGTGAGAATACCAGCAGCGCTGTGCATTCCATCAATATCTTCGGGGCTGGTTTCTTTACGAACTAAGAGCACCTTTTCACCGGCAGCAGTTCGTTTGACGGCTTCCTCCGCTGAGAATGCTGGCTTGCCGACAGATGCGCCCGGCGATGCCGGCAGTCCGATGGTCAGAAGTTCAGCTTTAGCTTTGCTGACGACCGTGAAACTGGGAAGCAAAAGTTGAGTCAGATCGTTCGCTGGGATCCGCAACAGAGCTTCTTTTTCGGTGATGAGTTTTTCGCGAACCATGTCACACGCCATTTTGACAGCAGCTGCACCGGTTCGTTTTCCATTACGAGTCTGCAGCATGAACAACTTGCCCTTCTCAATCGTGAACTCAATGTCCTGCATGTCACAATAATTTCCTTCGAGAACGCTTTTAATGCTGATCAGTTGTTTGTAAATCGAGTCGTTCCATTTACGCATTTCAATAACGGGTTGTGGGGTTCGTATACCAGCGACCACGTCTTCACCTTGTGCATTGATCAGAAACTCACCATAAAACTTATTCTCGCCAGTTGAAGGGTTTCTGGTAAATGCAACGCCGGTTCCAGAATCGTCGCCCATGTTACCATAAACCATCGCTTGGACATTAACAGCTGTTCCCAGTAGACCGCGAATTCCTTCGACTTCACGGTAACGCACAGCGCGGTGAGTGTTCCACGAAGAAAAGACTGCTTCGACGGCCATCTTCAGCTGTTCGATCGGGTCTTGAGGGAATTCTGAACGAGTGTGTTTTTTGTAGGCTTTTTTGTAGGCCGCGACTAATTCGACGAGTCCCTGTTCGGGGACATCGGTATCATCAGTAACTTTGTATTTCTTCTTGATGAGATCGAATTCTTTTTCGAAGTGTTCGTGGTCCATTCCCATGACAACATCGCCATACATATTGATTAGTCGGCGATAGGCATCGTAGGCAAAACGACGGTTGCCAGTGGCTGTTGCAAGTCCTTCAACTGCAACGTCGGTCAAACCAAGGTTCAAGATGGTGTTCATCATGCCTGGCATTGATACAGCCGCTCCAGAACGGACTGATACTAACAGTGGATTTTTGGAGTCACCAAATGTCTTCTTTAGTTCTCGTTCAAGAATACGGATGTTTTTCTTGACGCTATCCATCAGTCCGGTTGGGAGATTTTGGCCTTGGTCATAGTAGCTGGCACAAACTTCTGTGGTGATCGTAAAACCTGGAGGGACTGGCAGGCCAATGTTGGTCATGCCAGCAAGGTTTTTGCCTTTGCCGCCGAGAATATCTTTTGTGACATTCTGGCCTTCAGTTTTGGTCTTACCAAAGTAGTAAACCATTTTATTAGTACGTTTAGTTGTTGTACGTTTCTTAGTTGCCATGTTGACCTAATTTAGTGGGAGTAATTTGCTTGGAATTTGATTTGTCAGAAACTTATTGACCTTCCGGACGGGCTAAACCGGTTGCCTGCGAAAGCAAACAATATTAGTACAGAGACCGCTGCGATGGGTGAAATAAGGAAGTGTCTTATTGGGAATAGCTTTTTGTTTATGTGTTGTCATTTGACAAAAATAGTTTGTCAAACGAACGGTGGTTATTTTCTACCCTAATCAAGACCTAGTTTCCAACAAGGGGAATAAAGTCTCTTCTATACTGTTGTGCTTTTATAAAGGGATGCTTAACGTTGGTTAAGCAGGGGTAGCTATAAGTTGTCCAATTTACCAGTGAAATATGTATTTTGTCAATCGACTAAGAGTATGTCTCTTAATGTCAACGGCAGAGATAACTTTAACGAAGAATGGTTAATTTATTGTGGACGAAGTCGATGATTTAGCAGATGGAATGCCTGAGATTCTGCAAAAGGATCCTAACAGCTGGAAACGTATATTCGTACAATTTGTAGTTGCGGAATACCTGATGGTGCCCATTGCGTTGGTCATGATGTGGGTCTGTGTTTTACCTAACGCAGATTCGATCACGGGGCAATTGCTAGGCGAGTATCATTGGAGTTGGGCAGTAGCATTTGGGCTGTTTGCTACGATTCCCATGTTGCTGTCAATCGTACTAACAGCGATGGTGCCGTGGCGACCGTTGGTAGAATTGCGTGAACTAGTGCAAACAAAAATGGCTCCACTTTTTAGGGGTATGCCAAGTTGGGCTTTGTTCTTAATAGCGATGGGTGCTGGCTTTGGGGAAGAGTGGCTGTTCCGTGGGTTTGGGGTACAGGGGGTTGGTTGGCTATTGCCGGATTCGTGGTCCCCAGAGATGGTTCAGTGGACGGCGATTCTGATTGTGGCCTTGGTGTTTGGTGGGTTGCATGCGCTAACCCCGATGTACTTTTTTTTGACTTTTGTCATGGGGATTTATTTTGGCTATTTAGTTTGGGAAACCGAGTCGCTATTGCCCGCTGTGGTTGCGCATGGACTGTACGACTACATTGCGTTGCTGTACATCATGCGGCTAGATAAAGAATTTGAGTCAGCGGAATAGACCATGTCGACTGGTTCGCCTGCCCACGACCGAGTTTTAGTTACAGCAATCGAGGATAAAACGGCGTCTCAGTAGACTGCAAGGGTTGGGTACACAAATTGTGACCGGCACTTGTTCACAGACAATACGTGGTACACAGCGTGTGACTGTGTATGGCACTTGCGTTGGAACAGTTTTGCATGTTTGCACAACTTTGGTATAAGTGATCGGCTTGCGAACAGTGTAGGGAACCTGTTTGGTTTTAGTTTCCGTGACGTAGCGACAAGTCTGATAAGGTACTTGCTTGGTCTTGGCTTCTTTAACCATGCGACAAACGCGATAGGTTTGTTGTCGAGTGACGGTTTCCGATACAATCCGCAGCACTTTGTAGTCGCAATGTCGCACCTTCTGTTCGCGAACCATGCGGCAAACGTTGTACGTCTCAGTGCGTTGTTTCGCTTCTTTCACAATTCGACAAACCGTATAAGGTATTTGCTTTGTTTTGGTTTCTGTCACCATCCGACAAACTCGATAAGTACAAGTTTTGCTTTTTGTTTCCGGTACCATTTTGCACACTCGGTAAGTGCAAGTGCGTTGTTTCGCTTCATTGACCCAGCGGCAAACTGTATAAGGAATCTGTTTAGTTACCGTTTCACGAACGTATTTGACACAAGGGACTTCTTGCGTTGTGATTTCTGGAACCCAGGTGCGTTTGGAAATTTGACGTGGTGGACATTGGGTTTCGACGACATGACATTCGCCGGGAATATAAATTCGTCGACAAGCGCAGGGATCCCAAGTCCAACAACCAGGAGTGCGTACAACGCGGCGACGGACAGGTCCAGGGCATTCTGTGATTTCAGTTTCCCAGTGGCCCGTTTTGATTTGAATCGTTTTTGTGTAGTGCACAGGTTTGCGGATCACGTTGGAAACCGTTCGCATTTTGGTTTCCTGCACTGGCTTACGCACGGTGTAGTTAATTACACGGGTTTTGGTTTCCCACACAGGTTTGTGGATTGTGTAGTTGGTAGTGCGAGACTTCGTTTCCCATACCGGTCGCGTTACATTGTAGCTAATGGTGCGAACTTTAGATTCGTATACTGGTTTGGAAACGGTGTAGTCGATCGTGCGAGACTTGGTTTCCCAGACAGGCTTAAACACATTGTAGGTAAAAGTCTTAGTACGAGTTTCCCAAACTGGTTTGCGAACCGTGTGGTTGATCGTCCGCGTTTTGGTTTCCCATACAGGTTTCGAAGTTGTGTAGTTCACCGTTCGATATTTTGTTTCGTACACGGGTCGGCGGACTGTGTAGTTAACGTCTTTTAGTTTGGACTCGGTGATGTACTTTACGCACTCCACCTCTTTATTGTCAACGATTTTGTTGTAGATCGTTTTGTAGCACGTTACCTGTTGCTGTTCCATAACGACTCGTCGTCGAGTACGCATAATTGTCTGTGTAAGGGGTTGAGCCTCAACAAACGTGGCTGGTTCCGCAATCCCGCAATTGCGATAACTAGCCAGACCTAAATATCCAGCTGTGGCTGTGTTGGAAAGCAGCATGCAAAGAATGACTGCAACGGTGGACACACTCCATCGGGTATTCATAGTAGGGGGTACTCTTTCGAAAATTCAAATTTCAAAAAATGGATTTCAATACAACTCGCATCATAGTTATTAAGAGTGCTTACCAAATACAGTGGTAAGAACTCTGCGATCGACCTTGTTCCATCAAGTGACCCAAACCGGCTCAATGCGTGATTGAGTTGAAGTTTGGAGGCCCAATTCCTACTGGCCCCAGTCATTGTGTGTCCTGGCACTAGAGTCGACGCTTATCTTTATTATCGGATAATAAAAATAGCCGCCTTGAGGGTAGATTGGTCTATCTACCACTAGCTACATCAATAGTTACCGATAAAAGATAGGTGGTTTAAGTAAAAAGGGTTGAGTGGCAAAAACAGACTGATATAGTGTCCGGTGGTATTGATTGTCAGTACTGTAAGGTGTTGTTTACCCCTTGTGGGGTATTTAGCATCGTTTTGCCAATCGAGGTAATTAGTACAGATTAATCTGTGTATTAAGACTCTGACGGACATCCGTGAACGCAATCATTGGTTTCTAAGTCACCTTGGATCGTAATTAACAGTATGATGCGGTCTTACGGTTTTTCTTTAGGCTGTTGTTTTTGGTTGTTCAGTACGAGAGCTTTATGCGGTAGGTTTGTTTTAATGACGGACAAAAAAACTCAGCTTTTTAATGCAGACGGAGACCCTGCGGTGCCGCGCGCCGTCATGGGGCGTTTGAGTTTATACCTCCGTGAAGCTCAGCATTTACTACGTGATGGGAATGAAACAACCAATAGTACGGAGTTAGGAAAACTATTGGGACTCAACGGAGCTCAAGTTCGTAAGGACCTCGCCCATTTTGGACAATTTGGGCACCCGGGCATTGGCTACAAATGTCAAGAGTTGGTTTTTGCGATCAAACGCATCATGGGAACCGATTCGACTTGGAATGTCGCTCTCGTTGGTATTGGTAATCTTGGTCGCGCTTTGTTGCGTTACAAGGGCTTTAACCAACAAGGGTTTCGATTTGTTGCGGCGTTTGATGTCGACCCAAATTCAATTGGCACTCGGATTGAAGGCGTGCCGGTTTATAGTATGGACCAATTAAGCACGATAGCACGGGAGCACAAGATTCGTTTAGCCGCGATCGCTGTGCCGTCTCAAGTGGCTCAATCGATTGCCGACGAAGTTGTGGAAATTGGAGTCGAAGGCATTTTGAATTTCGCGCCGGTTACCATTAACGTCCCAGACAATGTACGAGTGATCGGAGTGGACCTCGCGATGGAGTTGGAACAACTCGCTTTTACGGTTGTCAATCGTTAGTGGAGCTATTGCGGATGTCTTGCTTGAATAGCTTGACTGGAAAAAAGTCCCATTTCTATGAATTGCATGCGATACTCTGCTGGTCGTGAATCGGTTTTTTGGGTATATAATATGGGCTATTCATTAGTGGATACTTTAATTTGTTGGTGGATAAGATACCCCGTAGTGTAATGGTAACACCTGGGTTTTTGGTACCCATATTCTAGGTTCAAATCCTAGCGGGGTAGTTACTAGCCGCCATAGTATGTTTGTACTATGGCGGCTTTTTCTTTAAAAACCTATAATTTGTGTGCGTGGAGGGTTGTTATGTCGGAATTTGTTCACCAGCGTCACAAACCGGTAACGTCATTACGAGAGCCGCGGGAGTTGATCATTGCCTGTCCGGAAATGCAGAGCCACATCAATGTATCACGGATGGTACGAGCTGCTGCTTGTTGTGGAGTCACTCGATTTATTGCTTGCGGAAACGTAAAGATCGATTCCAAAATATCGCGTGGTGGGGAGCAACAGATGTCCTTTGAGGTGCGTCGCAGTCTGCGTCCGGTTTTGCAAAAATTGCAACGTGCAGGTTATCCGCTGATAGGCCTCGAACAAACAACCAATTCACAAAATATCCATCAGTTCAAATTCTCCGCTAAATGCGTTTTGATTATTGGCCATGAACGTAAAGGCATTGCCGATGATGTACTTGAAATATTAGATCAGGCGATCGAGATCCCTGTATGGGGAGAACCGTTTTCGTATAACGCTGCTACCGCCACTAGCATGGCACTCTATGAATATTGCCGCCAATTTCCGAGCTAGTCGGTAGGGCAATCTGGGTGATGATGGTTTTAGTCAGTTGGTCGTTTTGAACCACGAATTGACATTCGCCTGCGGTCGGTAAACTTAGACACTAAGTAATCCACAGGTAAACATTAATGCTAAATTGTGTCGCGGAGACTTGGTTTTTGTTTGGCCGTCGCAGCGTGTTCCTGCGGCAGAATGCCCTTGTCGCGTGGATGATACTCGACTTGGAATTTTGGGAATTGCAGATAGCTAGCATTGCCAACGTTGGTTTTGAAAATGTGAGCGATCACTTTTTCAATCTGCTCGGGAATAATGCGATAGTAATGAGTTTTCCCGTCGACACGGGCCGTCACGAAATTGATTTTGCGCATCAACGACAAATGATGGCTGATCGTTGGTTGATTTTTTTTGAGTGTTTTACAGAGATCGCGGACGTTCATTTCTTTGTATTCCATTAACAGTAGGAAGATACGCAATCGAGTGATGTCCGACAAGACTTTAAATGCAGGTACAAGTTGTTGTGCGAAGTCGTCGCCCAAATTGGAGACGGTTGGTACCGGATGCGCTGGTGGATCTAAGAAAACGGTTTCTCTTGAAGGGCCTTTACTCTCAACGTCTCGGGGAGATTCATTCATAGGTGCTGGTGGGCTAACCGTCATTTATTTCCTTTTGGGGTGTTGTTATATATCTATACGGTCGAGCGGACGTATTATTCTCGGTATATTAGATAAAAGATGACATAAACTTATATGACAAGGTGTTGGTAGAGCGGACGGTCTGTGGGTTTAGCCCTACCGTCGTGTTTATGTTGCATATGATGTTAGGCGTGAAATGGGGTCGCAGTAGGGCGCCAAAAAATCGAAAAAAGTACCCAATTTTTCGTGTATTCGGCAACAAACAAATGTCATTATGTCGCATTCTTTACAACACTCCCCACACAGTTACTCCCGAAGCAGATAACAAAGCCGACATGATTTGGGCCGAATTTTTAAAAAAAAAGTCAAAATTGGTCGAATTCAACCGTCGGCAACCATAATCAGTCATAATCAAGCAAAAATAACCGTAACTTTGAACCTGCAAAAGAAGCACGTTTGTATCGATTGCATTGTTGCTGAGGTGCTGTAACATGATTGTTATTCAATGCCCGCTATTGATAAGCGTTCGATCAAACATTTTTAGAAGATGGGTATCAAAGTTGGTACGCAAGTTTTTTCCACTATTAATTCTACTCGCATTGTTAGGGGCTGTCGTTTGGGCAGTCAGTATGGGAACTTTGCCGCGCGCTGATTTCGTGTTTAATAACGGCGCAGAAATCAAGACGATGGATCCAGCGCAAGCCACAGGAAGTCCTGAAGGTCGCGTTATTAATGCATTGTTTGAGGGCTTATTGCGATCGCTGCCAGCGGGTGAGCCTGATGAGTTGGGACGAATTCCGATGAAACCGGTTGCGCGCGGCATGGCGGACCGCTTTACAGTACACGCCGACGGTACCGTTTATCGTTTCCACATCCGTGAAGACGCGCGATGGACCAACGGAGACCCAGTCACCGCTACTGATTTCGCTTGGTCCTGGATGCGGTTCCTGCACCCAGAGACTGCCTCGGAGTACAACTATCAGTTGTTTTATGTTCGTGGAGCTGAGAAGTTTAATGCGGTGCAGTTAGCCGTAGGCGATAAGGTTGAGGTCGAGTTGGCTGATCGCGAAACTCCGGAGTTATTTCCCCGTGGTACGATTCGTCGAGGTATTTTGCGGGAGTTGATATTACCACTGCCCACTGAAGGCACCGCAGAAACTGACGTGGCAGACGACGTCGCAGCAATTTCGGGCAAAGCAATTTTTATTGTTGAGTTTCAAACCGAGTCGGGCAACACGTCAGCAAAGGAAACTATCGCCTACGCTGTTTCCGCGGACGGTTCACTGGCCGGTATAGACGAGCTGAAGCAAACCTACACGGGTGATTTTCCATTAGCCGACATTCAACCTTGCAAACACGTTCTTTACGATTTCAACGAAGTGGGTATCCAAGTGTTATCGCCTCAGGATTTAGAGGTCACTCTGAACAGCGCGACAGCATTCTTTCCCGAGTTGGTAGCGTTCTATCCGCTGCACCCAGTGCACCGTGGTTGTGTTGAACAGTACGGTGCACGAAGGTTTACTAAAGCTGAGCATATTGTAACCAACGGTCCCTTTCGTCTCAAAGAACGGCGTATTCGTGATCGCATTCGCTTGATAAAAAACGAACAGTACTGGAACGCTGCAGAAGTTGAATTAGATAGTATCGATGTAATGTCGATTCAATCTGAAACAACAAGTCTCAACATGTATTTAACAGGTCAACTCGACTGGGACACAACTCCACCAAATGCGATGCTTCCCATCTTGAAAAAACGGGATGATTTCGTTTCGACTCCGTTTCTCGCATCGTACTTTTATCGAATCAACACTGCCAAGCCTCCGCTTAATCACCCCTTAGTTCGTCGCGCTCTCAACCTAGCAATTGACAAACGCTCGATCGTCGACAATGTCGTCAAAGGGGGGCAAACTCCAGCGGATAGCTTTGTACCGCCCGGAATGAATGGGTACCAAGGTTATCAGGGAAGTGGGCAAAATGTGAAACGAGCCCGTGAATTACTTGCAGAGGCTGGCTACCCCAACGGTAAAGGTTTGCCGCAGATAGAGATTTTGTACAACACCGCGGACAGTCATCGAGATATTGCTGAGGTTATTCAGCAGGATTGGAAAAAGAATCTAGGAATTAACGTTGTCCTGAGAAACTTGGAATGGGGTTCGTATTTAGATTCATTGCAAACTGGCGATTATATGGTAGCGCGATCGGGTTGGATCGGCGACTATCCAGATCCTAATACATTTTTGGACATGTTCGTTACCGATGGTCCCAACAATCAAACAAGCTGGGGAAATGTGAAATATGACAACAATATTAAAATGGCCAAGCGTGAAGCGGATCCGGCGGCAAGAATGCAGTTGTTTGTTGAAGCGGAGACGATTTTAATGGAAGAACAGGCCATCATGCCGATTTATTTTTACGTTTCCAAAAACATGGTACAGCCGAATATTCAAGGGTTTTACGCTAATTTACAGGATATCCATCCATTGCACTTAATTAAGATTCGCCGCGAAGGATCGGCAACGCACGATGCGATAAGCGAGGACACAAACTAATGCAGTTATTGGTGTTTTTATTGAAACGTTTGGGCTGGATGTTGATCACGGTTTGGGTCGTGTTTACGTTATCTTTTTTCTTGATGCGAGCCATTCCAGGTGGCCCCTTAAACGGTGAACGTGTTTTGTCCGAATCAGTACGAGCTCAATTAGAGCAGCGTTACAATTTAGATGATCCATTATTTGTGCAATACACAACGCATTTGTGGAATACAATTTGCTTTGATTTTGGCCCAAGCTACAAGCTGCAAGACTTCACGGTTAACGAAGTGTTGGCACAAGGGTTTCCGGTTTCCGCTGCTTTGGGCATTTTAGGAATGACTTTTGCACTTTTGTTAGGGATGACCGCTGGTGTGGTTTCGGCTGTATGCCGAACGAGCATTTACGATTTTTCGTTCATGCTATTAGCGACTTTAGGAATCGCCATCCCCAGTTTTGTGCTCGCGTCAATGGCGATTGTCCTGTTCGTATTTTACTTCCAATTTTTCCCAGCGGCTGGTTGGGGCGAGCTGAAGCAGATTGTACTACCTGCCATGTGCTTAGGGGCTCCGTTCGCTGGCTATATCGCTCGTCTCACAAGAACTGGGATGCTGGAAATATTGAGCAACGATTATATACGAACAGCTTATGCCAAAGGACTCAGCACTCGGACGGTTATCTTGCGTCATGCATTACGTGGTTCGATTTTACCCGTGGTTTCCTATTTAGGACCGGCTTGTGCTGGTATCTTAACGGGGTCTTTAGTACTGGAAAAGATCTTTGCGATCCCAGGTATGGGAAGCCATTTCATCGAAGCCGCTCTGCAGCGGGATTTTACTTTAGGGATGGGGGCTTTGTTAACGTACACCGTATTACTCTACGTCATGAACACACTTGTTGACTTGTCCTATTCCATCATTGATCCCCGTGTGGTGTTGGAATAATTGATGGATCAGCCGAGACATAATTTCAAGCAAAACCGAATACAGTAACTAACACGCGTACACGCTTGCCCGAATAAACACGTTTTATGAATCAAACCCCAATCCCCACAACTGATGAGCAACCGGACAAGTCGTCTAAGCGGATGGAGTTGCAGCGGTTAGCGGAAGTGATGTCAGTCGCACAATCGCAACAGGGCGTGTCGCTGTGGTCCGATGGGTGGAAGCGTCTAAAGCGTAATCGTGTGTCGATGCTTTCATTGTGGACACTAGTGATTATTGTTGTGTTGGCCATCATCACTCCGGCTTTGCCACTGCAGTCCCCAATTTTTCAGGATGTTAAACAACGCGAATTATTATCACCTGAATTTAAGACATACAAATTGGGCATTGTGGACTACAACGAGACGCTCGCTTTGAAGCGACAAACACTCATAGAAATGGGCCCGTTGGATGATCAACGGGCTGCATTGCAAGCGGAGATTGAAGGCTTAGAGGCTCGCCATCCGATTAATGTCTATTGGAATGACCCAGGCTTTATATCTCAGGCAATGATTAAATTTCGAATTTTTATTTTTGGTGATTATTGCATTCCCTCTATTTGCGGTACAGACAAACTTGGCCGAGATGTTTTGTCGCGCGTTTGTTGGGGTTCGCGAGTATCACTTGCCTGTGGCTTAATCGCTACACTGGTTTCACTGCTGATTGGTGTTAGTTATGGGGCAATCTCGGGTTATTTTGGTGGTCGCATTGACAACATCATGATGCGAATTATTGACGTTGCCTATTCGATTCCTTTCATTTTCATTGTCATATTTATCATGTCATTTTTATCAGCGCCCAAAGTTCGCGATACTTTAAATGAATACGGAATTAACCAAATCACAGTGTTCTTTTTGATGATCGGCGCGATCTATTGGTTGACGATGGCACGGGTCGTCCGTGGGCAAGTGTTGTCTTTGAAAAACGAGCAGTTTGTAGATGCTGCCAAGACAATTGGTACGAGCCAGTGGGGGATTATTTTTAAGCATCTGGTTCCTAACGTGATGGGGATTGTGATTGTTTATTTGACGCTAACGATTCCAGCGGTGATTCGTTTTGAGGCGTTTCTGTCTTTCTTGGGGATGGGGGTGCAAGCGCCTGATATCTCATGGGGGATGTTAGTAAACGAAGGGATTCAGGTGATCACTCCGATTCGAATCTATTGGTGGATGATTATATTTTCCGGACTCGCCTTAGCGTTAACGTTGTTTTCCTTGAATTTCCTCGGTGACGGAGTTCGTGATGCATTGGATCCCAAGTTAAAGAACCGTTAGTTGCGACGATTCGTTAAAAGTAAGTCAACTAGTTATCCAGCAGTGATAGATTTTATAGTTTAAGAAAGCATTCGCATTCATGGTTCAACCCATACTACAAGTGAAAAACCTAGAAGTCGAATTTGTGACGGACGACGGTATTGTCAGCGCAGTTAACGACATTAGTTTTGATCTGTATCCAGGGGAGACCTTAGGGATTGTGGGGGAATCAGGTTCGGGCAAGTCGGTAACTAATTTGACCGTGTTAGGATTAATTCCACAGCCACCGGGTCGCGTGATAAATGGAGAAGCCTTGTTTGGTGAACAGGATTTATTGAAATTGTCACACCGACAATTTCAGACGATTCGCGGGAAACGCATTGCGATGATTTTTCAAGATCCGATGACGGCCCTCAATCCATTTTTGACGATACAGGATCAATTGATTGAAGTCAGTATGTTACACCTCGGGCATACTCGTAATCAAGCGATTGTTCACGCTGTGGAGTTGTTGGAGTTAGTAGGTATTCCGGCGGCGGCGAGCAGGGTCACTGAATACCCGCACCAGTTCAGTGGCGGTATGCGTCAACGGGTGATGATCGCGATGGCGTTGTCGTGTGATCCAGATATTCTCATTGCTGATGAACCAACTACGGCATTAGATGTTACGATTCAAGCACAAATCCTAGATTTGCTAAAAACGATGCAGGATAGACTTGGGATGGCGATTATTTTTATCACGCATGATTTAGGTGTGGTTGCCAGTATTTGCGACCGGGTCATGGTGATGTATGGTGGTCGCAAAGTAGAACAGACCGACACCAAGACGCTATTCGCATCCGCGCGTCATCCTTACACTTTGGGGCTGTTACAATCAGCTCCACGATGGGATCAGCCGCAGCAAACACGGTTGCAAGCGATCGAGGGTCAGCCACCGGATATGATGAATCTACCAGCAGGCTGCGCATTTGCGCCCCGTTGCCCATGGAAAACTGACGAGTGTTCAGTTGCTGTGCCTGAGCTTGTCAGCGGCGGTACCGCATCCCCAGGGTCTCACCTCTTTGCGTGTATCCATGCAGATCAAATCCAGCAGACAGGGTTAACAGCCCTTGAGGAGTTGCCCCATGCCTAATTCCGAGAACACAATTCTAAGTGTCAATAATCTCAAAGTACACTTTCCGAGTAAGCGTAAACTTGGTCAACCTCAGCGTTGGATTCGCGCGGTCGATGGTATTAATTTTGATGTTCAGGAAGGTGAAACTCTGGGCCTGGTTGGCGAGTCGGGGTGTGGTAAATCAACGACGGCAAGAGCCATCCTAAATTTGATTCACCGTGCCAAGGTGGAGGGGACGATTCACCTTAACGGCACCCGCATTGATAACTTGTCGGATCGGGCAATGATACCTCACCGGTTGACTGCACAAATGGTTTTTCAAGATCCATTTGCTTCGCTCAATCCACGTATGATGGTGGGTAATATCATTCGTGAACCGATGGAAAACTATAAATTATTTGGTGATGAATCAGGACGTCGTTTAGAGGTTGTTCGTTTGATGGAACTTGTGGGGGTAAACCCCCAGTACATGAATCGATACCCGCACGAATTTTCCGGTGGACAACGACAACGCATTGGAATTGCCCGAGCTTTAGCGGTTCAACCTAGGTTAATTGTCTGTGATGAAGCAGTTTCGGCATTGGATGTTTCGATTCAAGCTCAGGTCATTAATCTGTTAATGGATTTACAGCAAAAGCTTGGTGTTTCCTATGTGTTCATTGCCCATGATCTAGCAGTGGTACGGCATATTGCACATCGCGTAGGAGTCATGTATCTCGGCAAAATTGTTGAGTTAGCGGACTCAAAGGAACTCTATGATTCCCCACAACATCCCTATACGACGGCGTTACTTTCAGCTGCACCTGTCCCCGATCCGACGGTTGATGTGCGCGCAAACCGAATTACACTGACAGGCGAAGTCCCTTCACCAGACATTGAATACATTGGCTGCTCCTTCGCAGATCGTTGCCCTCAGGTTCTCGGGCATTGTGCCTCAACGATGCCACAATTATCCCTGACAGACCACCAAGTTTCTTGTTTGTTGTACGAAGACGACGATGTTGATAAAAGTGACCCACCAAAATCAAACTTAGCAGAAGTGGTTGTTTAATGTCGGAGCGACTACAAAAAACTAAACGCTGGGTAATTGCACTTTGGGGCTTTGTATACATACTATTGATGGTTGGAATTGTCTTTAAAATGCTGGATTCCCGCAGTCAAATCCTGAACGCCTCAGGCAATCAACGTGAGTTGCAGCAAGCGGGTTGGGATGATTGGACGAAGCACCGGCAACAGGCTTCGTCTACGAATCAACCGGCGCCCAGTTTGCGAGGAACTTTAAACCCTCAGCGGTTACTCGAAGATCACTTTGGCATATGTTTGGCGGCGATACTGTTGTTCACCACTTTAATTTATGGCGTTACGGTGTGCTTGTTTTGCGGAGTCGTTTGGGGTTCGACACAGGGGCCCATGACATTAGCCGAGGATTTTCGAGATACACAGGATATGCTGTCCGTGCACACTGTTGGCAATACTCTGCAGCAAAAGGGGGAGCATTGATTGATGGAATCTAAGCAAGAAATTTCCCCACAGTTGCCGGCACAAACTCACCCTCAATCGAGTTCAGATGCAGAGAAGACAAAGACCTATATTCAGACGGGTCTTCCTCGAGGGTCGTCGATCGGTTCAACTTCGGCGCTTGCCAGTCGCCCCGAAGTTCATGTTGTTTGTTGGCCGTTGAAATTTCACTGGAAAAAAACGTGGGCTATTCTGTTGAGTTATTTTCTGGGGGCGTGTGTTGTGTACTCACTGACGACTAATCTGTTAGTAGCTAGTGTCGTTTTGCTAGCGCTAGTGAGTGTATCTTGGCGTTTGTGGATTCCGCTGCAATATAGCATTGGCCCTGCCGGAATTACTCGGAGTGTCCTTGGTCGGCAACGTCAACTTGGCTGGACGACGATTCGTCGAATTAGTCAAGACAGTCGTGGTGTACAAGTGTTCTTTGACCGAGCAGCATCGATACAAAGTATATTGCAATCGTTTTATATAACGGTTGATGCGGATGATTTAGAATCGTTAATTGCCGCTTTGCATTATTACCTCAGCGGTCCATCTACAGGGCCAACCCATTAGTATGCTGAAAAGCGTGGCAGCTCATATATCATTTAGGCAGTGGATGCGCGACAGACAAGTAGGGCGAAAATGACGAATCACGTATTGGTATTAGGTACGCATAACCAAAAGAAGAGATTAGAGCTTGAGTTATTGTTAGCTCCACTCGGACTTGCGCTACGGACTCTTGATGAGTTCCCAGATGCACTAGAGGTCGAAGAAACGGGGGCGACATTTTCTGAAAACGCGGCACTCAAGGCGACTGAACAAGCGCAGCATTTAGGCCATTGGGTGCTAGGAGAAGATAGTGGTTTATCGGTCGTGCCTTTGGGAAATGCACCAGGGGTCTATTCTGCTCGTTACAGTGAAAAAGAAGGTCAAACGGCAACTGACGAATCGAATAACGAGAAATTGCTGGCGGAATTGGGTGACTTGCCCTTGGCCCAGCGGCTTGCCTTTTATACCTGCCACATGGCGATTTCAGACCCGACTGGCAAGATTCGGATTAGCTGTGAAGAAGTTTGCTATGGACGTATTCGCTTTAGCCCCTCCGGCAGCAACGGCTTTGGGTATGATCCGTTGTTTGAGATTGCTGAATACCACCGTACGTTTGGCGAAATGGGATCAACAATTAAGTCTGTAATAAGTCACCGTTCACGGGCGATGCGTAAGATTGTGCCTGATATCAAGGTGTTGCTCACCGCCGGCGAGTTGTAAATCGGTCTTTCGGTTTTAGTGTCAGTTTGTTAATCTTCCCATCGCAAAACTGCCATATCTACAACCTCTTACTCGACTGATGTAAACCCAATAGGTGCCTGCATGAAAATAAAATTAGTTTTGTTAGCGATCACTATCAGTTGGTTATCAAGCCCGATCTTTGAATCGCAGATCCAAGCGGAATCACCATTTGATCATATTTTTTTCCCATTCAAGAAGGTCGATGCGAACCCGAATGTGGACTATGGTGTCACGGACAAGCAGGGGCCTTGGATGGTGTTAGCTACATCGTTTCACGGTGAAGGCGCCGAACAGCAGGCTCGTCAATTAGTATTAGAGTTGCGGCGCGAGCATAAGTTAGAAGCGTTCACGCATCGTAAAACCTATGACTACACAGATCGTGTTGAAGGTCGCGGGGTAGATAAATACGGTCAGCCCAAGGCGATGGTTTACAACAAGGGACACCGTTTTAACGAAGTTGCCGTCATGGTGGGTAATTTTGAATCGGTTAAATCCGACGATGCCCAAGCCTTGCTCGAAAAAATAAAATACTTGCGACCCCAAGTGCTCGATCGAGCAAAAGATGAAGGGACGAATCAAGTGTATGCGGGATTACGGCGTATTCAGAACAAATTGAATTTGAACCCAGAGCGTCACGAGCGTGGTTCCATGGGTCGCGCATTTATTACGCGTAATCCAACAATTCCGGCTGAGTACTTTACTCAAAATGCACTCGATCCGTTTGTTGAACGATTGAACGACGGAGTGGAATATAGTTTGCTGGATAACCCAGGGAAATACACGGTTCAGGTGGCAACGTTTCGGGGTAAAGTCGTTTACGACATTGAAAAAGGATATGACAAGGATGCCAAAGTATCAAATGCTCTCGTTGAAGCTGCCGAGAATGCACATCTTTTAGTTACCGCTTTACGAAAACAGAACATCGAAGCTTATGAATTCCACGATCGCAATGAAAGTATTGTTACCGTGGGTAGTTTTGACCGCGTTGGTGTAGGTCAACTGGATGGCAAGTTTCAATTTGATCCTACTGTTTACAAGATTATGAGTATTTACAAAGCCCAACGCGTGCCGATCAACAACAGCAGTCAGGCCAGTTTCCGACCACGGGCATTGAACGGGATTCCGTTTGACATTCAACCTCGTCCAGCGTTTGTGCCCAAGCGTAGTATTGGTTCGAGTTTTCTTAGCCGTTTTTAGAGTCTGTTTGCGTTCGTCTGACGAACTGCGAGAATGCCACAAATGCCTACGAAGTAATGATTGTAGCGCAGATTCGGTCATCTGCCGTCGCTGTGGCAGTCACTTCAATGAGTTGTCCGATTGGGTTGTTTCTCGTCTGTTGTGCCGGACTTGATAGCTCTGGCATCCACGGAAACTCAACTGGGGCATACCGACAGGAAGTACCCACATAGTGTTGTGGTTTGTCACGATCTTCCGCTTCGACTAGCACTTCAAGCTTTTTACCTACTAGACTCTGATAGTAAGCCCTTTGTAACTCTTCACCGAGCGTTGCAATTTCACGTCCGCGTTGTTTTTTGAGCGATTTTGGTAATTGATTGTCCATGTCGGCTGCGGGAGTTCCTTTTCGAGCGGAGAAGGGAAACACGTGGATTTTAGAGAAAGCGGCGGCCCGAATGGTTGCGAGTCCCTCGTTAAATTCAGCATCTGTTTCACCTGGAAACCCTGTAATGATGTCGGTGGTAATGGCTGGGTTATCAAGAGTGTCACGTACGAGATTACAACGTTGTAAAAATGTCTGAGTACTCCAACGTCGACGCATTCTGCGCAGTACCGCATCTGATCCACTTTGCAGACAAATATGTAAATGAGGAACTATTTTCGCTGCATGTTCGTCTAGAACAGCGATCAGCTCACGGGTAACTTCGGTTGCTTCAATGCTGGAAATACGAATCCGAAAATCACCAGGAAGCATCGCGATTTGGCGTGTGAGATCAGCCAGTCGAATCCATTGCTCACGTGGTTTACCAAAATTCCAATCGACCCCGTAATGCCCAATATGTACTCCGGTTAACACCAGTTCACCGTAGCCATTATCAATGAGTCGTCGAGCTTCATCGAGAATATGGTCGATCGGACGACTGGTGAGTTCTGGGCGTACATGGGGAATAATGCAGTAACTACAACGCAATAAACATCCGTCTTGTATTTTGATATAAGCGCGATGACGATTGCCAAAGTTTGAGATTCCCGTCGGAATATCAATTACTCCAAATCGCCCTAAGATATCCGGTAGCTCACGTTTGTCGGTTACTACTTCGACAACGTTAGGAAGTGCGTGCACTTCTTCTGGTGCGCGAGTGGCGTAACATCCCATGACGACGATTCTAGCATCTGGATTTTCACGAGCTAATTGGCGAATGGCTTTGCGGCTCTTAGAATCGCCTTCGTTGGTGACGGTGCATGTGTTTACGATGCACAGTTCCGCAGGCTCTTCCCGTGGAACCTCGTTATACCCGACGAGTTCCAAACCCTCACGGATATACTGAGTCTCGTACTGATTGAGTTTACATCCGAGGGTCAGAGTTTTGAGTTTTCCAGACATGATATTTTGCCGTCGTTGATTATTCTATTGGTTCGATAGTGGCTGACATGGAACCTTGACATTGTGAGACGGAGTGATCATTCCCAAAGGCATGGATTTGATCTCGTTTCAACTCGGCATGTTCGAGCGTTGTTGTTAGGCAGACAGCCTTTCCATCTTCGTCCACTTTAATGGCAATCGTAAAGCCCTTTTCTGGAGGAAATCCAAACAGTTCTTGTAGCATATCAATGACATAATTAAACGTGTGGTCTTCATCATTCCACAAGATGACATTGTAACGTGGCTGTTGCTTGGGCCGCGTGTCGGTTGTTGGGGCGGTTGTAGTGGCTGTGTTCGGCATGGATTGAAAAACGACTGTAGGAAAATGGTGATTGGGGCAAGCTACAATAGCCGAGACTTAGCGAAGTTATTATATTGTACGTTTCAGACAACGGGAATACTTGTAATATCCTCCGCTAAATCACTGGCATCAATAGGATTAGTCTGCCACTAGGGATACAAGTTTGCTGTGACCACACAAAAAGATAAGAGGAAATGGCTATGCAGGAAATAGAACAATATTTGACTGAGCATCGCGATCGGAACGAGAACGAATTGTTCGAGTTGTTAAGGATGGCGAGCGTCAGTACGGATAGTCAATATGCAGCTGAAGTTGCCAAAGCTGGAAATTGGGTAGCGGATCAATTTCAATCGATGGGTTTTACAACCGAGGTTATTGAGACGAAAGGGCATCCGATTGTTTATGCGGAGACGCCCCCTGTCGCAGGAGCCCCAATCGTTTTGGTTTACGGTCATTACGATGTTCAACCCCCGGATCCACTGGACGAATGGATCTCCCCACCTTTTGAACCAGTGGTTCGTGAAGGCAATGTCGTAGCGCGTGGCGCTACCGACGACAAGGGCCAAATGTTGACTCACATCAAGAGTGCCCAAGCGTGGATGGATACCGTGGGGTCGCTGCCGGTTCAGATAAAGTATGTGATTGAAGGTGAAGAGGAATGTGGCAGTTCCAACTTGGAGCCGTTTCTAGAAGAGTACCGTGATCGTTTAGGTTGTGACATAGCGGTTATTAGCGATACTAGCCAGTTCGCAAAAAATCAGCCGGCGATAACGTACGGTTTAAAAGGGATCGTCTATTTCGAAGTGTTCTTGGAAGGTCCCAAACAAGATTTACATTCTGGAACCTTTGGTGGGTCAGTTTACAATCCACTTAACGCGTTGACTCAGATGCTCGGTGTACTTGTGGACGATCAGGGACGGATTCAAATTCCGGGATTTTATGACGATGTTGTTGAGTTAGAACAGCGTGAAAGAGACCAGTTTGCAGCCTTGCCGTTTGATGAGCAGCAGTTCAAGGATAAGGTCGGCGTGGACACGGTACACGGTGAAGTTGGTTACACAACCCTTGAACGTCGCTGGGCGCGACCAACGTTGGATATCAATGGAATCTGGGGTGGCTATCAAGGCGAAGGAGCCAAGACTGTATTGCCAGGAAAGAGTGGCGCTAAGTTTAGTTGCCGTTTGGTTCCGAACCAAGATCCCGAAAAAATTGGTGCAGCGATTGAAAAAATGTTGCAGGATTTAGTGCCGGATGGAATTCGCATGGAAGTCAAGCATCATCATGGAGCACCCGGTGTGGTAGTCGATTTAGATAGTCCCTATATGGCTGCGGCCGCTAGTGCAATCGAGCAAGGGTTTGGCGTCGCACCGGTATTTATTCGTGAAGGTGGCTCGATTCCAGTCGTCACAGTCTTACGTGAACTACTGGGAGTCGATACGTTATTATTAGGGTGGGGATTGGACGATGATAATACTCACGGGCCTAACGAAAAATTTTCGCTAGAAGATTTTTATCGTGGGACTAAAGCTAGTGCGAGTTTGTGGCAAGAAATCAGCAAAATAAAAAGAGCGGGCGAATAGAATCGTTGTGGAATTTAGCCGTTTCACTAACGATAAATACAAAACTGCAAGTGTAAGAGAGTAAGGGAAGAGTGATTGATGCTTGATCGAAAATTCATTGTAGAAAATGCTGCGGACGTAGCTAAAAATTGTGAACTGCGGGGAGCCACCGCGGATGTATCGTTGTTGGTGGAGTTCGAGATGCAGCGGCGGAAATTATTGATAGAGGTTGAGTCGCTTAACCGCCAAGCCAATGAAGTTTCAAAGACCATTGGGCAGGCTAGTTCTGATGAAGAACGTGAGCAGCGTAAGGCCGCAGGTCGGGATTTGCGGTCAGCGAAAGATGATTGCCAGGGCGCTCATGACGCTTTAGAGAGTCAAATTGTAGAATTGCAGTCACAAATACCCAATATGACGCATCCCGCAGCACCGATTGGTGAAGATGATAAATCAAACCTAGAAATTCGTCGTGGCCAGCACGAACCAGCCAAGTTGGACTTTGATATTTTGGATCATGTTGAGTTGGGCGATAAACATGACATGATCGACTTTGAAGCAGGAGCTCGTATTGCCGGTCATGGATTTTACTTCTTAAGAAATGACGGAGTGTTGTTGGAACTTGCTTTGCAGCAATACGCTGTAAACCATTTAGTGAAAAATGGTTTTACGCCTGTAATTACTCCGGACCTAGCCTATTCCGAAATTTTGCATGGCACGGGTTATATTCCGCGGGGACCAGAGACTCAAATTTATAGCATTGAAAACTCCAACCTTAATTTGGTGGCGACAGCAGAAATACCGCTTGGCGGAATGATGGCAGGACAAACCGTTGACAGCGAATCGTTGCCGCTGAAGGTGTGCGGAATCAGTCATTGTTTCCGCACAGAGGCTGGGGCTGCGGGCCGAGCTACCCGCGGACTATATCGCGTCCATCAGTTTACGAAGATTGAGATGTTTGCTTTTACGCTGCCGGAACAAAGCAGTGACATGCTGGAACAGTTTTGTCAGATTGAATGCGAAATTTTTGACAGTTTGGGAATTCCATATCGAGTGGTGGATACGGCTACCGGAGACTTAGGCGGTCCCGCTTATCGAAAATATGATCTCGAAGCGTGGATGCCTGGACGCGGCGACGGTGGTGCATGGGGCGAAGTGACCAGTACGTCAAATTGTACGGACTTCCAAGCTCGCCGACTCAATGCTCGTTATAAAGTCAAAGGTGAAAAAGGGACTAAATTCTTGCATACTCTCAATGGCACAGCAATTGCGATTAGCCGAGCGATGATTGCCGTCATGGAAAACCATCAGCAGGCCGATGGCACGATTGTTGTGCCCGAAGTGTTGCAAGGCTTAATGGGCAAAGAGGTAATCGGAGTTTAAACGAGTGTTACGCTGTTGAAACTCTTGTAACAAACATTGCGAAGGAGTTTGGCTACCTGTTGTCGCTTTCGATTGCCGTGGTGGCCTGCTGACACAATTCTTGAGCTGCTGTAAGTGTGCTGGCTTCTGCGATGACGCGGATAATAGGTTCCGTGTTGCTTGGCCGAATCAGTAGCCATTGTCCTGCGGGCCAACGTAGCTTTAGGCCGTCAGTGAAATCGGCGGCAACGGTGGGAAACTGATCCGGCAAGGATGTTAGTATCGCTTGCATATTATGGTCACCAACATGGACACTGGTTTTGTGGATGTTACATTTCGGTAGCGCAGCAGTCGCGGCACTCAGAGTTTGTTGACGACGCGCCAGTAAATCTAATACGCGGACCATGCCAACAAAACTGTCGCGAATAAATCCCAACTGAGGGTCGATTGGGCCTCCATTTCCCTCGCCTCCGAAAATTGCATTCGTTGCGATCATTTTGTCCACGACGTTGGCTTCACCTACGGCGGATTCATGACAAAGGCAATTGTGTGCAGCGGCTATTTGGTGATTGATGGAGCTTGTAGCGCAGTTGATTACAATGTCGCCCGGATTACTTGCGAGGCATTGCTCTAGACAAAGTGCAAGCGTGTATTCTTCACCAATATAAGTCCCTTGTTCGTCAATAAGTGCTAGTCGATCTGCGTCCGGGTCTTGGCAAAATCCAAGGTCGCAACCTGTCGTTCGCACTTGCGACGCAATGTCGACTAAATTGGCAGCGGTTGGTTCAGGTGGATGGGAAAATTGACCGTTGGGCAAGTCACCGATTGCGACTGTTTGACATCCTAATTCAGTTAACAGGCGCAAGCCTAAAGTGGATCCTGCGCCGTGATTGCTATCGAGTAATACTTTGAAATTCTGTTTTCTTATTGCTGCTGCATCGACGGTTGCGAGTAGTTTCTCAATGTGTATTGCATGTGGGTTTGGCAACGTTGAGGAGTCGATCTCAAATGATTCATTGTTTTGTGTTGCATTTGGTGCCAGACCCGAGTGAAAAAAGTTGAGGACTTGATCACCTTGGGTTTGATTGAGGATACGGCCTGTGGGGCTATAGAGTTTCAAGCCGTTGTAGGGTGATGGGTTATGACTGGCTGTGATTTGAAGGCCACCGGCGGCTTGCTGCTCGCGAATTTGTATACCGACGGTAGGCGTTGCCATGATGCCTCCGTCGATGCTGCAGCGCCCGTCCAAGGCTACGATGGACTTTATTTGCTCAAGTATGGCCTCACCGCTTTTGCGACCATCACGGCTAAGGATGATCGGGCCAGAAAACCGGGCGTCATCGAGGAAACGTAAGTAGGCGGCGGTGTAGTTTTGGATTAGTTCGGTCGTTAGGCACTCTCCGACGATACCTCGCAGGCCACTGACACTGATAATTGGTTTTGCTGACATGCTGTCATCATAATAACTGTCCCACAGATACGAAACACTGATATCCATTTGTTCGTATTCTGTGAGACACTAGGATCAATCGAGGGCTGGTAATGTGTAAAGAACCGATGAACGTGTATGGATATGTTTCTTTCTGTGTTATCATTTCGCGTGAGATGTAAGGGGGTGAATGTAATCGCTGAATAATCAAGGGTTTTAAAAACAGCATGAATGCAGTGAAATGGCTAGGGGCACGAATTATTTTCATTCCAACGTTGGCTTGGAATGTGCTGCTTGGCAAGGTGTTGCGGATTCGTCATTGGTGGGACTTTATTGACGACCAAGTGATCGTTGGCGCGTTTCCTTTTTGGTTTGATGTGGCCGCGATGTCTAAGGACGGAGTGCAGGCGGTCGTTAATACGTGCAATGAATATGGTGGTCCCGTTAAACAATACAGTCATTTTGGAATTGAGCAGTTGCGTGTTCCGACAATTGATTTTACTGCTCCATCTTTGGAAAGCATTCAACGTGGCGTGGCGTTCATTCAGCAGCACGTAGAACAAGGTCATAATGTGTATGTACACTGCAAGGCTGGTCGCGGTCGCAGCGCGACCGTGGCCCTATGTTGGCTAATGGCTTATCGTGACATGAACCCTGAACAAGCGCAAGAACATCTGCTTTCAAAAAGACCGCACGTCCACTCGACGTTACCAGCCCGCACAGTTGTGAAGCAGTATTGGAGTATAATACAGGATCGTGACGAGCAAGTGTCTCCAGCAGATTAGCTAAATAGCGAAATCGCTTTGTTAACCGCCGTCGTCAAGGCCTGAACATCCTCAGCGGTATTATAAAGGTAGAAACTAGCTCGAGCGCTAGCAGGCACACCAAGTCGTTGGTGTAGCGGCATGGCACAGTGATGACCAGCACGGATCGCAATGCCCTGGTTATCTAATGCGTGGGTTAAATCGTGAGGATGCACTCCATCAATCGTAAAGCTGACAATGCCAGATTTTTGGTCGGGGGATGGGCCGTGGAGCTGCACTTGAGGTATTTCGGAAAATTGTTGATGTGCTAACTTGACGAGTGATTCGATGTGCTGGCTGATGGAATCCAAGCCAATGTTCTGTAAGTAATCAATGGCCGTTGGAAACGCTAGGACCGGTGAAATGGGCGGAGTGCCTGCTTCAAATTTTGCTGGAAGATCTGCTAGCTTGAAATCGTCTTGAGTTACAACATCGATCATACTGCCCCCACCTAAAAATGGCGGCATGCTTTCTAGTAGGTGTTGTTTACCGTAGAGGACACCGATCCCAGAAGGACCGAGCATTTTGTGAGCACTAAATGCGAGGAAGTCGGCGTCGAGTTGCTGGACATCGATACTTTGGTGCGGGGCTGCTTGTGCTGCATCGACCATCACAATAGCGTCTGCGGCGTGGGCGGCAGTGATGATTTCAGCGGTTGGAGTGATGGAACCAAGCACGTTTGAGCACATTGTAAATGCGACTATTTTCGTTTTTTCACTAAGCAAACTGGTGTAATGATCCATGTCGATTTGGCCATTATCGGTGATGTTGGCCCAGCGAATAACGGCACCCGTGCGTTGGGCGACTTGTTGCCAAGGTACAATGTTGGAATGATGTTCTAGTTGGGTTAGAACGATTTCATCACCGGCGGAAATGTTGTTTTCTGACCAGCTGCGTGCCACCAAGTTAATGCCAGCGGTCGTACCCTGAGTGAAAACGATTTCTTGGGAATTTTGGGCGCCGATGAATGTGGTTACACAGTCACGCGATTCTTCATAAAGTGCTGTGCATTTATCACTCAACCAATGGGCACCGCGGTGGACGTTGGCATAGACAGTGCTATCGATGCGACTGAGAGTATCAATCACTACTTGCGGTTTTTGAGTGGAGGCAGCGTTATCTAGGTAGACCAACGGTTTGTTAGCGTGCACGACTTGCTGTAGCACAGGAAAATCAGATTTGAATTGATGAGCGTCAAACATAGCGGTGGCCGTTGGAAGGATGGCGTGTTACCTGAGAATATTCATTTAGTCTAAGCCCACGAGTGCATTTCTGGTATGCCTAACGTGATTGAGCGATAGGTAGTAGTATCTTTAACTTCGTCGCCAGAGCACCTCCTCCAGGATGTTTAAATTTTGGAGTTGGTCTTCAATTTCTGCCCGAAAGCGCCGGGCATCCTGGGGGTAACCGGCTGTAGGTTTAATGTCTTTTACGTGCTGCTGCCAGTATTGATTAAACGCTTGCATACTGAGTTCTCGAGTATATTTCGCATACATTGATGCCAACGCCGTTGGTAGAAATCCTTCGCCTTTGGCGACAAACCGAAATTGCACGCGTTGGTCAGGGGGGCCGAAATAATAGCGACTGATCGCCGTGCTCTCCTCGGCAATGTCGATCCAGTAGTCGGGATACAATTGTTGCAATAAATGACTATATCGATTACGGCCACCGTGTTTGTCGCAATGTACAAGCAGCGGGGCAGGGGGCTGGTTAGCGACGATTGATTGTGCAAGCTCAAGCGAACAATGCGATAGTAGTGCTCCTTTGGTTGGAAAGGAGTTTAGTAGGTAGTTGAATCGCGCTGCTGGAATACACATGACCTTCGCGTCAAGAAACTTGATTCCCAAAGCAGACAATGTGGTTTCCAAATTGGTTTGCAGGTGCGGTATGATTGACTTATTAACGTCCACGGGTAATTCACAATTGTAATTTTTAAACCAGGGCGAGGTATCCGACCACGCCTGCCACCGAATTCCGATCGCTTTCATCCAAGATTGAAAGTCCGGGCAGGTTATGGTATTTGCTTGGTTTGTCTGGAGTGATAATAAGTTAGTGAAAGTGTGTACCGCTCGTTCTAAATTCTGCAGACCTGATTTGGGTTTGTAGGCAAGTTTCGAATCACCGACCATGATCCGAGATTTATCTTTTAAAGTCGTTGTAACGCAGTCTTGTAATTCGTCATACAGATCAAATTCGTTGGTGTGTTGCGAGTCAGGAATTTGCCAGAGCGTGGCTCCGATACAGAGTGGTCCCAGAAACGGACCGTATCCAGCTTCATCAATTCCAATTAGGTATGCCATGCGGAGAGTTACTTGTGAATCGCGTTGAGGAAGATAGTATCGGGAGCTACCATTATACAAAAAAACAAGCCCGTATTGATACGAACGATTTTGTAGCTATTGTGCTACTTTAACGCGTTAGCGTAGTATCTTGCTTCCCAACAACAATACTCAAGTAATGCGATAATTAAAATTCGTTAAATTCGTATCAAAAACGGGCTGTTTGTTCTTTTTTGTTTCTTATTTAGTGCAATGGATTTTTATTAGTTACTTAGTTCGTTAAACAGATCTCTGAATCCGGGCATTTGTTCGTTCAGGTACTGGATCCACTTTTCGGGATGCCATATTTCCAAGCACACCGACGCTCCCACCACAAATAATGGTTGCCCGGGGTCGACTCCGAGAAACTCCCGAAACCCTTCGGGTATTACCAAACGACCACGGCCGGCCATTTGGATAGAGGTGTGTCGAGTGGAGAGTAATCGCCCAAGTTGCAGCAGGCGATTTGTCTGTTGTTGCAGCTTGCCGGCTTTGAGCTTGTCCTCGACCCAGTGAATTCCCTGTTGTAGGTGTTGTTGCCATGGATTGGCATTCCAAAGACTCAGACAACCAGGACGTTCTTTGGCAAGAATTAAGTCGGTTCCCTGTTGCTGCAGCACGTCGGCTAGCTCCACTGGTACGGACAGTCGAAACCGTTGATCGATTGTGCGACGGAATTCTCCGAGCAGCAGCGTTTCCTGAGCAGGCATGTTTTCGTTTAGTGAGCTGAAATGACAATTTAAAGTTCCGTGGTTTCTATGTGGTCACTGGCGTCCGTGCTGGTACCATTTTTTTGACTTGGAGGATGTTAAAGAGTGGGGGTAGAACCCACGAGAAACGTTCAAGACATATAAAAATGGGTCGATAACCCACAAAATAAAGTGTAGTCATTTGTCTAGGGATTGCAAGTGTTTTAGGAAAAAAAATCGAATGAACGACAAAAAATGGATCCACCGGAAAACATGGACGTTTCGGATATACACGAATCCTCAAGACTGACGTATAATATTGGGCACAGAACCCACTATTTATAGGCAATGAGAAAATTATGACTTTTGCAGATCAAGACGAAAACAATAATGAAGAAGTGCAGGACGTAATGGCAGAAACCGGTTCAGAGGCTGAAGGCGAAAGCGGTGCCGATGAGCAGTGTGCTAGTGACAAGGCTGATGGCGAAAGCGGTGCCGATGAGCAGTGTGCTAGTGACAAGGCTGAAGGCGAAAGCGGTGCCGATGAGCAGTGTGCTAGTGACAAGGCTGAAGGCGAAAGCGGTGCCGATGAGCAGTGTGGTGCCGACGAGGCGGCTGAATCTTGTGACGACGGTTGCGGTTGTTCGGATGCAGCTCCTGATGCCGCCGCCACAGCCGGTGATTTCCCCGCGGCCTCTTTAGAGATGTTGCTGATGTCACATCACACTCAAGCTGTGATGGCATTGGGAATGATGCCAGACCCAATGACAGGTGAAACGTCTGCCAACAAAGACGCTGCCAAGTTCCATATTGATATGTTGAGTGTCATTGAAGAAAAGACGAAAGGGAATTTGACTAGTGAAGAAGCAGAATCGTTAAGTTCTATTCTGCATCAACTTAGGATGGCCTTTTTCGCTTCTTGATCCCTATCCGTAAGAGGGGCTAGGAAATGTCTGCCACGGAAGACCTTGATAAAGAACCAGCGGACTCAGTCAATGAGTTGGACCAGGTTACCGGTGACGAGTTAGGAAATGAGGATCGTTTCGCTGGCTACCGAGAGGCCGCGGTCAAGGTGCGTACCTTCCCGCAAAGGCCTGGCGTCTATCTAATGAAGGACAATGTCGGTCGTGTGATTTACATCGGCAAAGCGATTCAATTACGCTCACGCGCGAGTAGTTATTTTCTCAAGGCAGCCCGTGAAGACGCGCGGACCGCCAATTGGGTGCATGAGATACACGATATTGACTATCTAGAATGTGATAGTGAAGTCGATGCTCTGCTGACAGAAGCGAGGCTTATCAAAGACATTCAACCGCGACATAACAAAGATCTCAAAGACGGCAAGTCGTTTCCCTACATCATGATTTCAAGGCGAGAGGATTATCCGCGAGTCGAGGTTACTCGAGACCCGGCGGGCAAGAATGCTCGGCTGTATGGGCCATTTACGAGTCCAGGGAAATTGCAAGGCGCACTGTCGCTGTTGCAACGGATATTCAAATTTCGCAATTGTTCTTTGGACATTGATGCCAGCGATGAAAAATGGAAATGGTACCGACCTTGTTTGTTAGCATCCATTGGCCAATGTTCCGCTCCCTGTAATCTACAAATAACCCCAGAAGATTACCAAGACGATATTCATTCGCTGCGGATGGTGCTTGATGGCAAAAAGTCTAAGCTACTCAAGGAAATCGATGCTGAGATGCAGCAAGCTGCCGTAGATTTGAATTTCGAAAAAGCTGCTAAATGCCGCGATGAAATCAAAATGCTTGAGGCACTCAATAAACGTGGCAGTTTAAAGAACGACGATCAGCCAGAGGTTTTCTTTACCGACCCAGCGAAAGGAATTTCCGGGCTACGTAAAGTACTGGGACTTGATTTTGAACCTCAGACGATTGAGGGTGTGGATATCGCTCATCTGGGAGGGATGGAAACGGTTGCGAGTTTAGTTCAATTCATTGACGGATTGCCTTTTAAACCTGGATACCGCAGGTTTAAGATCAAAGACGTAAAAGGAGTGGATGACTTTCGCAGTATTTATGAAGTCGTTGCACGTCGTTTTAAGCGTTTAGACCAGCACAACGATTTGTTTCCAGACATTCTATTAATAGACGGAGGCAAAGGGCAACTTTCTTCGGCATTAGCGGCATTTCGTGACATCAATGTCGAGCCGCCGTTATTACTGTCGTTGGCAAAGAAAGATGAGTTGATATACCGTCCTGGGGAGACGGAGCCGTTGCGTCTGAGTAGAAGTTCACACGCATTAAAGTTGTTGCAATACATCCGCGATGAATCTCATCGCTTTGCCCAGCATTATCACCATATTCTACGATCGAAAAAAGTGTTGGGTGATAGGTAGCAGCGAGTTCTACTGCGTTACGAGATCATTAAGCTTCAAAGGATTCGGGTTCTTTGAATTCTTGGAAGAGGCGTTTTCGAGATTCATCAGCCGCTTCACCCACGGCTAATCGGTTTTTCAGTGCCGCGCCAACAAAACCTTGAAATAGAGGATGAGGTTTAGTTGGTTTTGATTTGAACTCTGGATGGAATTGAACAGCTACAAACCAAGCATGATCTGGTATTTCAATAATTTCAGGCAGCAGACCGTCGGGGCTACTGCCTGAAACGACCATACCATGGGCTGCAAATTGAGATTGGTACAGATGATTAAATTCGTAGCGATGTCGATGACGTTCTTCGATGTTCGTTGTACCATAACATTCTCGAGCGACACTAGAATCTGCTAGCACACAAGGTTGCGAACCAAGTCGCATGGTGCCACCTTTGTTCGTGACTTGTTTTTGTTCATCGAGTAAGCAAATCACAGCGTGTTGGGTGTTCTTGTCAAATTCTGTAGAGTGGGCGTCAGTTAGGTCTACGACGTTACGGGCAAATTCGATACAAGCGGTTTGCATGCCGAGACAGATACCAAAGTAAGGAATATTGCGTTCACGGGCAAAACGAATAGCTTCGACCTTGCCATTGATTCCTCGTTCACCGAATCCGCCTGGAACTAAAATGCCATCAAATCCAGCCAGTAATCGATCCGGTCCCTCGCGTTCAACAAGTTCGCTGTGGATCGGGATGATCCGAATTTGTGTATTATGTGAGATGCCTGCATGGTCAATAGATTCGTAAATGGACTTATAGGCATCTTTATGTTCAGCGTATTTGCCAACGACCGCAATGTTGACTTCGTGCTGCGGATTACGCAAATCGTGCAGCATCGCCTTCCACTGGTCAAGGTTCGCCTCTGGAGCTGATAGTCCTAAGCGATCAGTGATGAGATCGTCAAGTTGATGTTCCCGTAACGCAATGGGCACTTCGTAGATAGAGAACTCCATATCGAGTTCTTGGATGACTGCTTCGAGCGGTACATTGCAGAACAACGAGATCTTTTCTCGATCGTCGTGACTGATTTCTTGTTCCGTGCGACAGATGAGAATATCAGGTTGAATCCCGATTTCACGCAATTGCCCAACACTGTGTTGTGTCGGTTTGGTTTTGAGTTCTCCAGCCGCCTTGAGGTAAGGGACCAGTGTGAGGTGGACATACAAACAGTTCTCTTTGCCAATATCTTGGGAGAATTGACGAATTGCCTCCAAGAAAGGTTGGCTTTCAATGTCTCCAACAGTGCCGCCAAGTTCGGTGATGATGACATCCGTTTCGTCATCGGCTAGACATTGAATGACACTTTTGATTTCGTTGGTAATGTGCGGGATAACCTGCACGGTCTTGCCAAGAAATTCGCCACGGCGTTCTTTCTCGATGACCGACAGATAGATTTGACCGGTGGTGTAATTGGAATCTCGGGTGAGCGGGCTACGGGTAAAACGTTCGTAATGGCCAAGGTCCAAGTCCGTTTCACTACCGTCGTCGAGTACGTAGACCTCACCGTGTTGATAAGGGCTCATCGTGCCAGGATCCACATTGATGTAGGGATCTAATTTTTGCATTTTAACGGTGAGTCCGCGTTGCTCTAATAACAAAGCAATTGAAGCACTAGTTAGTCCTTTACCGAGAGAACTAACAACACCACCGGTAACAAATATATGCTTAGACATAAATAATTTAGCAGATTCCATTCAATGTTTAACTGTTGATTCCATTGTGCAACAGTGTTGACTGTTTAACCAATCACGACATATTCACTATGCTGTAGGTAAAACCCTATTAGGCGAATAATATGAAACTTCATTTTCATACAACTTCACAATTCTAACGACTATTCATTTTTCTTTCAAATGCATCATAGTCATCTTTTGTATCAATTCCGAAACTTGGTTCATCAACCACTCCTACGAGAATAGTATAACCGTGATCTAGAACTCGCAGTTGTTCTAAACTTTCGGTAGTTTCCATCGGGGATTGAGGCAATTTTGCTAATTTCAATAAGAAATCGCGTCGGTATGCGTAGAGACCTACGTGTTGAAAAAAAAGTCCAGATTCTTTGCCGAGCAACGAATCATCCCAAGTCCGTGGACGAGGAATGACGCTGCGGCTGAAATACATCGCTTGCTGGGATTGGTTAAAAATGACTTTCACGCAAGCCGGATCTTCTAATTGGCTTTTGTTGCGGATCGGTGTGGCTAGAGTTGCCATCACTGCTGTTGGGTTATTTTGTAATAGCTCGATTACTAAGTCGATGGAGGATCCTAGTATTTCAGGTTCGTCACCCTGTACGTTCACGATAATATCGACATCGGATAATTGTTCGGCAACTTCGGCAACTCGGTCGGTTCCACTTGGTGCATTGGGATCGGTCATTACGACGTCGCCGTTAAATGCTTGAACTGCCGTTGCAATTCGCTCGTGATCGGTCGCTACGATGATTCCCGAGGGTCGCAGAGCCTGTTGAGCTGCTTCGTAAGTGTGCTGGATTAATGGCTTGCCTGTTGCACTGAGCAACAGTTTTTCCGGCAGCCGAGTCGAATGCAATCGCGCGGGAATAATGATATGGCTTTTCATGATGCTGTACAGATTGGGCGCAAAGTCCTGCTGGAATTAAAAACCAAAGACAAGTTTCCCGAGTGTATAAGTGATTAGTGGAATCAAGACAATGGAAACAATGTTCAGGATAATTCCGGCACGAGCCATTTGCCGGATCGTCACTTGGCCTGAAGCAAATACGATGGCATTGGGTGGGGTGGCAACGGGCAACATAAAAGCGCAACTTGCGGCTAAGGCGGCTGGGAACAGTAACAATCGTGCATCGGTGCCTAAATTGTCCGAAAGCTGAATTAGCAGTGGAAAAATCAGTGCTGCCGTGGCGGTATTGCTAGTTACTTCTGTAAGGAACACCATCGAAGATGTGACAACAAGGATGATTAGCAATATGGCAGTCGCTGCTGAAGGGGTAATTGCGTGGCAAATATCCGCTCCCAAACCACTGGACTTCATTGCTGCCGCAAGTGCAAGGCCGCCACCAAACAGCAACAGAATACCCCACGGAAGTTTACGCGCAGTTGTCCAATCCAACAGCGCTCGTCCTGGATGTCCCCACGCTGGAAAGACAAACAGCAACAGTGCGGCGCTCATAGCAATGACGGTGTCGTCCACATAGACAATATTTGGCAACCAGCTTTGAACCCATCCTGATTCCGTAATGAACTGACGAGTTATCCAAAGCAGGGCAGTGCACCCGAAAATAGCCGCGACCGATATTTCAGGTTTGCTCATTGGTCCAAGTCGAGAGATTTCAGCCCGAATCATCTGTCGCCCACCGGTGATTTGTGGCAGTGATATTCGGAAAATCACTTTGGTCATCAGCACCCAGATAATGAGTAGAAAGACAATTGTTACAGGGAGCCCGAAAGCCATCCATTCTCCAAAGCCGATGAATATTCCATGGTCTTCTAGTTCGCTGCGTAAAAGCAGATTTGTCGGCGTCCCCATAAACGTTGCCAAACCTCCTACCGATGCAGCGTAAGCAATACAAAGCATCATGCAGGCTGCAAAGGGACCAATCTTTGATTCATCCTCGGTGGAGATTTTTGTCCGTACCAACGCCACTAAGCTTAACGCGATCGGTAACATCACAACGGTAGTGGCGGTGTTGCTGATCCACATGCTAAGCATTGCGGTGGTGATCATAAATCCACCGATCAATCGTGAAGGTTGTGTTCCCAGCGCGAGGATTGTATACAGTGCGATGCGTTTATGTAGATTCCACTTTTCGATTGCGAGTCCCAGAAGAAATCCACCCATCAATAAGAAAACGTATCGACTGGCATAATTGCGAGCGGTGACTTCAAATAAGTTGGCCGATCGAGCAGCTGTCACATGTTGTTTCTCCATGCGAAAAACATCGACTTCTACTCGTGTTGGATATTTGGTTTCCACGGTGACACTGGCGTAGGACTTGTTGATTTCAGTCAATACTCCGGTGCCTACTTGAGGGATTTGTTGGTCGTAATCTTGATAACTGACCTCTGGAATGCTCCACCGCACTCGTTGATCTATTTTTGGTGTTTGTGCTTCACTTAATCCAATCCCAAAAAGTGGAAACAGCGCCAACGGTAACATGGCGGTAGCTGCAAGTGGGATCGCTTCAGTCATCCACCAAATGGCCATCAATACAACAATGGCAGCCGTGGCAATTGCTGGGCTCGCTAAATCCGTAAACAACGTTAATAAACTAGCAGTGAAGAGCGCAAGTAACGGTCCTAGGTAACGACTCCATTGCCCAATTTTGCTGGTGCCATTCGGTGCATCGGTATTACTGCCTGCAGTGTCGAATTGTGTTGAACTTGCTTGCGGTGAGTTGTTCGACGGCATAATAATGGTTAACGCTGGTATTGAATTCTGGAAGCTAGTACTGCTGGGGGGATGGGCTGCAGTTGCTGTAACTGGAAAAAGTAATGTGTGCTATGATATAATTAACCGTTGCAGACAACGAAGAGGATGATTGTTAAATGGTTATACAGATTCATTAAATGTAGCGGATATCTTAATTGAGAATGGTTGCAGTCAAAAGCCCCTTTGGTACAACAGAAACAACACGAATAACACGAACAAGAGAGTATAAACAATGACCAAACGATTATCCATTTTAATCACTGCTTTGCTATTGGTTTCTACGGCATTTACAGTTTTAACAGAGGTGCACGCGGCAGATTGGCCGACGTGGCGTGGTGCAGATCGAACGGATATTTCGACAGAAAAAGGGTTGTTGCAATCTTGGCCTCAGGGCGGACCAAAACAGTTGTGGACATTTAAGAATGCAGGCAACGGGTATTCCGGTTTTGCAATTGCCAATGGGACTTTGTATACGTTAGGTACACGAGGCGGAAAAGAGATTCTAATCGCACTTGATGCCGCCACGGGCAAAGATAAAGGAGCCGTTGTTATTGGTGATATTTTAAGTAACAATTGGGGCAACGGACCACGAGGGACTCCTACGGTCGCCGGAAATGTTGTCTATGCAATGGGTGGCGGTGGTTCATTAGTAGCGGCAGATGCCAAAACAGGTGTCGTCAAATGGAAAGTCAATATGTCCGATTTTGGTGGTAAAAAACCAGGATGGGGATATTGTGAAAGTGTGACTGTTGAGGGTGACCAAGTTATTTGCACGCCAGGCGGAAGTCAGGGCGCCATGGTGGCGTTGCGTGTCAAAGATGGTTCTAAAATCTGGCAAAGCTCAGGAATTACCGATGGAGCTCAATATGCAAGTATCCTACCGATTGAGCACAATGGCCTACGACAATATGTGCAGTTAACTCAACGGCATGTGTTTGGCGTTGATGCAAAGAGTGGTAAAGTAATTTGGCAGAGTCCGTGGGAAGGTCGTACGGCAGTAGTGCCAACGCCTATTCACAAGGATGGTCACGTCTATGTAAGCTCGGGGTATGGCGTGGGTTGTAAACTCGTCAAGCTAGGCAACGGCTCAGCGACGGAAGTTTATCGCAATCAAGTCATGAAGAACCATCATGGTGGCGTGTTACTCGTTGGTGATTATCTTTACGGTTACTCAGACGGTCCTGGTTGGATTTGTCAGAATTTCAAATCTGGTGAGATGGTTTGGAACAGTAAGAGCTTAGGCAAAGGCGCTGTGACCTATGCTGATGGCCGTTTGTATGCGATTAGTGAAAGTGATGCGAGCGTTGTATTGCTAGCCGCTTCTCCCGACGGCTACCAAGAGCATGGCCGGTTTAAGCTCAGCCCACTCTCTAGCATTCGCAGTGACCGTGGCAAGGTGTGGACGCACCCCGTAATCTCAAATGGCAAACTGTACTTGCGAGACCAAGATATCATTCATTGTTACGATATCACGCAATA